>JACRFQ010000002.1 GCA_016217835.1 Candidatus Levyibacteriota bacterium
ATTAAGCCGTTTTCCAAAAAAGTTCATATAGATTTTTTAGACGGTAAATTTTCTCCCGAAATTAGTTTTATGGATTTTTCCCAATTTAGTAAATACAAAAATGATTTTTTTTTGGAAGCTCATTTAATGGTTGAAAATCCAAGTCAATATGTAAAGCAGTTGGCGGAAGCCGGATTTAAAAGATTTTTAGGTCATATAGAAAAAATGGATAACTTAGAGGAGTTTGTTGCCGAGGGACAAATATTTGGAGAAGTTGGTCTTGCTTTGGATATAGATACATCTGTCGAATTAATCTCAATAAATTTTGAAGATATAGACACAATTTTATTAATGGGCGTAAAAGCCGGCAAATCCGGACAGGAATTTTTGCCCGAAGTTTTGGGGAAAATCAAAAGCCTTAGAAAAATTACTCAAATTCCAATTGAAATAGACGGAGGAATAAATGAGCAAACTTTAATTACGGCAAAAAAAGAGGGTGCGAAAAGATTTGTTGTAACAAGTGCGATATTTCAAAATCAGGATCCAATGGAGTCTTTTGAAAAGCTTCTATCTTTAAGTTAATTTCTAATTATTACAGCGCTCGGAGTTGCTATTAGCGCGCAATTTTCATTGCCCTTAATAAAATATTCAGGCGTTCCATAACAGGTTTTAATTACAATATTGTCAGGAATTTTTAGCGGAATGTCTGAGGCATTGGGTAAGACTGCCATCATTATCTGATGCCAAATTGGCGCAGCGCCGGTAATACCGGAAGCAAGATTTTGACTCATCGGCGAGTTATCATTATTACCAACCCAAACTGCTACTAAGTAGGATGGGGTAAATCCGATTGTCCAGTTGTCTCTTTTATTATCGGTAGTTCCGGTTTTTACAGAAACAGTATGACCTGGAATATTTAAAGGAGAATTTAAACCAAATTCCCACGAGCGGGCTTTATTGTCAGCTAAAATATTGGCAATGATATAAGCAACGCCCGGGTTTAAAACTTGACTCGCCGATTCTTTATGATTATTGTCAACAATATCGCCTTTATAATCTGTAACTTTAATAATTGGATTTAAATCGATTCTTTTACCTAAGTTTGCAATTGTGCCATAAACTGTTGCTAAATCTATCATTTTTACTTCGGCAGCCCCAAGCGTTATAGAAAGTCCGTATTGATTAGGGTTTCCCCAGGTGCTAATGCCCATTTTTTTTGCCGCTGTTACCATTTCTGAAATGCCGATTTTTTGCAAAGTTTTTACAGCAGGAACATTAAAAGAATTAGCAAAAGCAATCCTTAAGGGGATTCTTCCGTGGAATGCACCGTCATAGTTTACGGGAGAATATGGTGGTGCGCCGGGCGAAGTATAAGTAACAGGCGAGTCATCAAGGATTGTAGCTGCGTTAAGTCCATTTGATAACGCTACCGAATAAGTGACAACTTTTATCGAAGAACCGGGTTGTCTTAGGGCTGTTGTCAGATTAACTGTTCCTCCGTTTGGATCATTATAATCACGGCTTCCAACCATGGCTAATATTTCGCCTGTTTGAGGGTTTGTAACAAGCGCCGCGCCATTGGTTAAATTTAAATAACTATTATTATCAACCTCTTGCTTTACGATATCGGCAACTTTTTGATTAAGATTAAGATCAAGGGTGGTTGTAACATTTAATCCTCCTTTTTCAACCAGGGCAAGACCATATTTTTGAATCAGCAAGTCTTTAATATACATTACAAAATGAGGAGCAGAGATTGGTATTTGAGGAGGAAGAAAAACTAAATTTTCATTTAAAGCTTCAAGCTCCTGTTCCTTGCTAATATATTTTAATTCCCGCATCTTTTCCAACACTTGCTTTTGTCTGTCTTTCCAAAGATTAGGATTTTGACTATATGGAGAATAAATACTAGGAGCCTGAGGCATACCTGCTAAAAAGGCGCTTTGGGCAAGAGACAAGTCTTTAACGTTTTTGCCAAAATAAGTTTCTGAAGCAGCTTCGATTCCCCAGGCAGTGCCCCCATAAGGAACTTGGTTAAAATACATTTCTAAAATCTCGTTTTTACTATAAATTTTTTCTGCCCAAAAAGCTAAGATTATTTCTTTAACTTTACGCTTAATTGTTTTTTCGGGCGTTAAAAGAGTTGATTTAATAAGCTGTTGAGTAATTGTTGAACCCCCTTGGATTGGATGCCCGGATAAATTTGCGATAGAGGCCCGAATAATTGCGTAAAAATCAACACCGGGATTTTTATAAAAATCTTTATCTTCAATCGCAATAGTTGCCTCTTTAAGATAATCAGGAATAGAATTCAAATTAACTAAAGTTCTATTTTCGTTAGCATATATTTGATAAAGAAGTGTTCCGTTTCTGTCGTAAATTTTAGTAGTTTGGGGAATCTCTCTTGCAGCAAGCTGTTTTGGATTAGGAAGGCTATTTAAAAAAATATAAGTAGAAAAAGGAACAAAAACCAGCAGGAAACATACAAGAAATCCCAAAGAGAAGTATTTAATTTTTAATAAGATATTTTTAGGAATAGGGTAAATAGTAATAGCATTCTCTTTTTTCCCCTTTTTAAAAGCTTGTCTTTTTTTTCTTTTTAATTTTTTTAAAAATATAAGCTCTTTAAAACGGATAAGCTCTAGATAGTTTTTAAATTTTTTAGATTGAATATTTCTATAGGTATCAAGGTCTTTAG
The DNA here is from genome assembly GCA_016217835.1 of Candidatus Levyibacteriota bacterium. GTDB lineage: Bacteria > Patescibacteriota > Microgenomatia > Levybacterales > UBA12049 > JACRFQ01. Next base: position 2,678 of record JACRFQ010000002.1, read on the forward strand.
CTAAAGAGTTAATTTTTTTAATTATTTTAAAGATCAATTGAATATAGAAAACAAAAAAATCGCCAACTGCAATAAAAAAATTAAGAACTAAATTAATTAAAATAATTAGTAATTTCATAAAGTTGGGCAGGGGAAATATGCCTGAATTATACTCCCGATACGTTTATTTTGAAATCCCTAACTTTAAGGAGCAGGAGTTGGGGTAAGAGAAGGTGTTGGATGTGGGCAGGAAATGCAATATTTATCACCTGTTGCATCTGTAAAGATTGTTTGGTCTTTGGGCTCTGTATTATCGGTTTGGCCTTTTTTTGCCAAATCCTGGGTAGTTTTGTCAATTAAAACGCTTTCAACAGCGATGGTTCCAAATGCTTTTTCTGTTCCTTTAATAAAATATTCAAATCTTGTCGGACACAAACTTCCTGCTTGCGGAAAAAAACCGGTATCGGAACAAACCTGTTTTTGGATTACATCAGAGGGTCTTTGGACTGGTTGTTGCGGCCTGCCTTTTAAAAGTTTTGACATAATATCATTCCAAATAGGAGCAGCACCCGTGATACCTGAAACCAGTCCGCTCATCGGAGAGTTATTATTATTGCCGACCCAGGCGGCTACGAGATATGAAGGAGTATAGCCGATTGTCCAGTTATCTCTAAAATCATTAGTGGTTCCAGTCTTAACCGATACGGTTTGTTTTGGAATTTTAAGCTGTGAATTGTCGCCAAATTCTAAAAGCCTTGCGCCGTTATCAGCTAAGATGTCAGAAATTATAAAAGCTACCCCGTCAGGTAAAATTTTTTTGCCAAAAATCGGACTTTTTGGCGGTTTATATTCTTCTAAAACTTTTCCTTGCTTGTCAACAATCTTTAAAATAGGGGCAAGATCTACACGATATCCGTTATTTGCAAAAACTCCAAAAGCAGTTGCCATATCTGTCATTTTTACTTCTGCGCCACCTAACGTTAAGGATAATCCATAGTTTTCAAGGTGCGTAAACGTAGTTATTCCCATAGCAGAAGCAGTTGCAACCATTTCTTCAATGCCGTTTAGTTTAAGCATTTTTACTGCAGGGATGTTTAAAGAATTTCCCAAAGCATAGCGAAGTTGCACCATACCGTGCCATTTGCCGTCGTAATTAACAGGGCAATAGTCTCTTCCTCCTTGGTTTGGATAGCAAATTGATTGGTCAATCAGGGTAGTAGAAGCAGGGTATTTATTAATAAGACCGGTAGCGTAATTAATGGGTTTTATTGATGAGCCCGGTTGTCTTAACGAAGTCGTAACATTTACATTGCCGTCAATGCTAACGTCAAAGTAATCTTTGCTGCCAACCATAGCTAATATTTCCCCTGTTTGAGGATTTGTAACAAGCGCTGCGCCGTTTGAAACCTTGTAATACTTAGGCAGATCATTAATTTCGGTGATAACAGATTCCTCAGCCAGTTTTTGAATATCGCTATCAAGGCTGGTTGTTACTTTTAATCCGCCTTCTTCAACAGCCTTTTGTCCGTATTTTGCAATCAGTAAGTCCTTTACATATAAGACAAAATGCGGGGCTTCGATATTATTAGAAATTCTTTTATATTTTAAAACTTCTTTGGTAGCCTTTTGTTCCTGGTTTTTTGTTATGTATTTTTCTTCCCGCATTGCTTTTAAAACCTCAAGCTGTCTTATTTTTGCAAGTTCCGGGTGTGAGCCGAATGGTGAATATCTGGTTGGAGATTGGGGAAGTCCTGCTAAAAGTGCGCTTTCCGATAAAGATAAGTCTTTAGCTCTCTTACCAAAGTACATTTCAGAAGCTGCCTCAATGCCATAAGCAGTACCGCCATATGGGCTTTGGTTTAAATACATTTCTAAAATTTTTGTTTTTGGATAAATTATTTCGGTTGCAAAAGCTAAGAGTATTTCTTTAATTTTTCTTAAGACTGTGCGCTCTTGACTTAAAAGGCTGTTTTTTACCAGCTGTTGGGTAAGGGTTGAGCCTCCCTGGACTTGTTGTTTTAGAGCAATTGAAATAGTTGCTCTTGCGATACCTTTTAAATCAACTGCGCCATGTTGGTAAAAACTTCTGTCTTCAATTGAAATTGTCGCTTGCTGCATATATTTTGGAATTGATGATAAGGGAATAAAAACCTGATTTTTGCTTCCGTAAATGTTATACAAAAGCTTGCCGTTTTTGTCGTAAATAAGTGTAGATTGGGGATTTGTAAAACTTCCTAATTTTGTCGGAAGCGGCAAATCTTTAAGGATTAAGAAGTAAAAAATAAGGACGAAAAAAAGACCCAGAAAAATTATAATAATTTCTTTTTTTGTGAAACGCCTTGATTCTATTTTTTCAAACAACCTTTTTTGTTTTGGAGTTTTCTTGCGCGAGCGTCTTTTCATGCCTAATATAATAGCATTATTGTGTAGCGCTTACAACGCAGATTTCTAATTGTTATATAATAAATTTAATAATGGATATTGGTTCTTTTATTACTTCTTTATCTATTCCAATGTTAGGATTTAACTGGTTGGATGTTATTATTGTTGGAATACTTATTTTTTATGCTTTTGAAGGTTATGGCCAGGGTTTTTTAATTGCTTTTGTCGATCTAATTGCCTTTGCACTTTCTTTTTTACTCGGCATAACCTTTTATAGCAAAGTAGCTTTATTTTTAGTAAAAACATTTTTGATGCCGCAAGGTTTTGCAAATGCGCTTGGGTTTTTCATCGCGGCAACAATTGCGGAAATTGCTTTAAGTCTCATTCTAAAAAGTTTAATCGAGAACGTCCCTTTATATGCAAAAGAAGGCCCCAAGGAAAAAACATTAAAAGGATTAAATCAGTATTTAGGAATTATTCCGGGGGTAATGTCGGGCTTAATATTGTCTGCTTTTATTCTAAGTCTAATAATTAATCTTCCTTTCTCGGTGTTTCTTAAACATTCTGTTTCAAATGCAAAAATTGGTAATTATTTAGTTGCAAATACTCAGGGCTTTGCTAAAAACTGGGGCGATATTTTTGGAGGAGCAGTTAATGATACTCTTTCTTTTTTAACAGTTGAGCCCAAAAGCGATGAACGGGTTAATTTAAATTTCAAAACAAAAAACGTAATGGTTGATAAGAAAGCAGAACAAGAAATGCTTGTTGCAGTTAATAAGGAAAGGATAGCTGTTGGTTTGCCTCAGGTTGTGTTTTCGGAAGACTTGGCAAAAGTGGGAAGAAATCATTGCGAAGACATGTTTAAAAGGGGATATTTTTCTCATTATACGCCGGAAGGGTTTTCGCCATTTGACAGAATGCTAAGGGTAAGCATAAGCTTTGCCTATGCAGGCGAAAACTTAGCTTTGGCGCCAAACGTAGAACTGGCAATGAAGGGCCTTATGCAAAGCC
>JACRFQ010000039.1 GCA_016217835.1 Candidatus Levyibacteriota bacterium
ATTGCCGAGTCGTCTAATGGTAGGACAACGGATTCTGGATCCGTTTATTGGAGTTCGAATCTCTGCTCGGCAGCAGGATTGAGCACCCTCAAGTGACCAAGGTCTCTAAAGAGCTTGAGAGTGCTTGCTAAACCTCTCATTTTTTGTCAAAAGTCTCGGACCGACTATTTTCTTACAATTGTCGTCTGATGAGCGATGTTAGAATTTATTTACTAACTATCTTTCCTTTTTGATCTTCTTCCAAAGCCAAACTCCAAGAAGAATTGAATCGACTAAAACGACAGTCCAGAAAATCCACATTAGAAACCCAAAAAAGCTAAAACCACTCAATCCCATTACATTTCCAAAGCCCGTCATGGAATTTGCGCCTCCTCCCATCATCCACATCATCGGCATAAAGCCTATTCCATTTTGAGAAAGTTGAGCAGAAGTGTCACAACCGCTATTTTTTTTACCCATAGCAGTGTGCATCTGTTTCTCTCCCTCCTCACCCATCATCCGAACCATCATATTGTTCATGACTTCATGAGAACTCCCCACCATTTTACCCATGAAGTATTCGCCAAGCACTTCAAAGTTGTCATTAGTAAGGTTTTTGCAATCAACTTGTCTTGCTTGGAGTTTTTCCCAAATTGCTTTTCCTTCCGCTTCTTCACGAGTAGTATGGCCATCAGATGGGGATGTTGCTTGTACCTGTATTGACCTTCCACTTACTATAAAAACCAAAAGAAAGAAGGCCACTGTCAGAATGGTGAGTTGTCTCATATCAATCAAAAAACAAGTTTACTAATCCAATTTGGAACTTCCGCTTTCTCAAGCTTGTCATATTGAAGAGTGTAAGGCTTGATATCTAAAATGGGCGTACCATTAACAATATCCAAACCCTTAACTGTTATGATATTTCCTTTTCTTCCGACTAACTCCACTGTGGATATGGCAATCCTGTTTGGTCTTTGAGGGCAACGGCAAGCAAAGATTCCAACATATGGGATATCTTCTCTGCCTTGAGGATGATGTTTGAGATGGCATTCTTTTTCCTTGTCCATCCAATAGACGATAATTACATGAGAGTAATCCTCAATTCCATCTAAGCCTTTTACATATTTTTTATCAATTGCAATCTCTGTGATAACATCCTTCCAACCAGGAAGCATTGGTTTGGCAACCTTGTTTTTCGCTTTTCCCAGCGGTTTGATGGTAATAGTACCGTCTTTGTTTTGACTGTCGAGAAACTTGCAGAAAATTGTTTTCATTTTTACTTGTTCGAGCTACTTTATTTTAACATAAACAAGCCTAAAATTTTACACACAACAACTTAGTTTTGTGATATCAGTGATAAATTGGACAATTTTCAAATTTTCTTTTGCGGCGAATTCCTTAAGTTCGGCAACTTGAGCCTCTATGGACAGAATTTGCCTGTCCGGTTCATCTGTAGATTTTCTGCAATAAGCAATATATTTAATCATGGTTTTATCTTATCTCTTAAAAGTTCTTTAAGCGAACGATAGTGAGCGGGGCTTCTTGGGAAAGAAGCCCAATTTTTGCGTTTTTTCTTTGAGACAAAATCAATTCTGATTTTGTCTTTTCGAGCCGACAGTTTCGGAGGCGCGGCGGGTGGGGGCGCCGCGCCGGAGCAAGCGAGGCCGAAGGCCGAGCTAATCAAATGAAGTTCGACATTTTCGATAAACGGCCAGCGGAATAGGATGCATTGCGACCGTATTCCCTCAAATAGATTGATTTTACGAGCTAAATCTCAAATATATTTTCAAACATTCGTACCGCACTCTCAGCATTCAGTAAATTTAGCTTCGAATTCATAATTTTCGCAAAAGCCCAAATGAATCAGTCCAGAATTACGTGGCTAAGGCTCTAGGATATCCAGCGTATACTTGAAGCTAGAATTCGGACAGTGAGGGAGTAATTCAACAGTTTAATTTAGAAGTTCTGTTTTCTTATTCTGACTTGCAACTTCCGCTGGGCTAAGCCCGTTTAGAACTCTATGAGGAAAATAATTCCAGGCATCGTTAATAAGTTCAATTGCATTTTGAAGTTCGTAGGAGGACCCCATATCGAACGTTCGAACAATATCATTAAAATCCTCAGGATCCGTTTCTTCATAAATAATTTCCAGAATTTCTTCAAGTGTTATATTGCTTTTCGCTTTTTGAATAAGCGTTAATAACTCTTTTTCTGTCTCTTCTCGTTTTGCGAGGATGTTGGGAGATGACGTATGCAAAGCTTTCTCAAGACCTGCTCGAGTTAAATCGCCCCAGAGAAGTTGCAGGCTTTTATACACCGACGGTTTTAAACTGCTAACATATTTGACTCGCCCATAGCTTCTTTCATAATACCCCTCCATCAACAATTCTATACTGTTTAGATATTCTGCAAATTCTTTTTTTGCCTTTTCCTGTTCAAGCATCTGTTCTTGTGTTAGCTTTTTGCTCCTGGGCCAAACAAAAGGATGTATTCTGGATGATAGTGAAATGTACATCCAATCAGCGGTTTTACGCATTTGCTCTCGAACATGACCGTTTTGGTGGCAAATTACTTTCAACACGAAATCTTTGAGTTCCTTAAAATATTCATCAGAGAGTACAAGGAAAAATAGACTTAATCCCGATACAAACGCTTCTTTGTTTTTAGGATTTTGAATAACATCAAATTCTTTCAACTGTTTTAAAGCAATAGTCGCATTCTTCTTAAATTTCCTGCTATTGCTATGCCAGAGCTTCTCAAGTCTCTTTTTGGCTGTTTTAACCTCTTCCTGATTCCCATTTTTTAAAATAGCAAAAATATGCTCAAATTCTTCTTGCATAATTTATGTTTATTTTTCTTTCAATACATAATACGTTGCTCTGCCTTTGCCTTTTCTTTCAATCAAACCTAGTTCAATAAGCTTCTGAAAATCTAATGCTCTTGTCGCTTTTGCGCGTGGTCCAAGTTTGGCATAATCGCGATCTACAATAAACCCTTTTTCTCGTATATACTCTAGTAATTTTATATGGTAAGGTTTCAATTGGGTTTCTGGACTTACAGAAAATTCTGGTAGCAGTTTTTGCACACGTAAAAGTTCGTCAATTATTCCTTCCGTAAAGTATTCAAGCCAATTGGTAAAGTCAATTTTTCCTACCAGTTCATAGTAATTGCCAAATTCTCCAACTGTTTGGAAGTATTTTGTAACATTTTTGTTGTAGTAATTTTCAAAACTGAATAAGTTAAAAGTATTAAGCCCCATTGCTGCAAGTAATGCTTTTGTCGCAATTCGCGTTGCTCTACCATTTCCGTCCATAAAAGGATGAATAATAACCATTTGCTTATGAAAGATGCCAGCTAAGATAAGCGAATCTATTTTCTCTATATTATCATTAGTAAATTCGACTAAATCCTCCACAAGGGGTTTCACGTCGCGAGCCTCAGGCGGAAGATATACGGGTTGCCCGGTTTTGGGATCATTCACAACAACGGGCTTTTCTCGTAATTGACCCGTCTCAAATTTTGGAAGCAACCCTATAATTACTTGTTTATGGATTTTTAAAATAAGATCGAGCGATAATATTACCGTACCTACTTCAAGTTGATTGTTTAAATCTTGCAAAGCTTGATTATAATTAAGTACTTCCTTCTCACTATCTCGTATATGAGCAGGAGTTGATTTTAGAATTTTTTTAACTTCAGTTAAAGGTAACGGGTTGCCTTCAATACTGGTTGAGGCATAAGTAGATACTTCGCGTGCGTTTCTTTCCAGCTCCAAAAGCACTATATTTGGGAAGCGCTTATTATTAAATTCACTAACAAGACTATTGACTCTTTTGATATTCGTTAACAGCTGATCTGTGATGATATATTTTGGTTGAAACATACGGATATAGACGAATTATAGACGATTATTAGGCTATTTACAAGCAATAAAACGATTTGAAGGTATCCTGGATAATGAAGCTACAGGACGTATCCAGGTGCGGCAGCAAAGCTAAATCTCTTAAAATCTATTTAAGTAAAGTTGGTATATGCGGAATAAAAATAAAAAGACCAACAATCAATGCAAAAATAGAAACTAAAAGAACCATTCCTGCGGAAACATCTTTGGCAATTTTTGCCTCTTTCCTGTGCTCATTTACCAATAAATTAACAACTTCTTCAATTGTGCTATTTATCATTTCTGCAGATATTACTAAAACTATTAAAACCCCGACAGCAAAAAATTCGTATCTTGTTAAGCCCAAAAGTAAAGCAAAAATTACAACAAAAATGGCAGCAATAAGATGAATTTTTATATTCTGATTTTCATTAATAGAAATTGAGATTCCTTCAAGGGCAAATTTAAAAGAATTATGCAATTTATTTAAACTAAACATAATTAGACCATATATTTAAATATAACATAGACTATAAGTGTAATTAAAATTCCCATTGAAAAGCCAATTACGGTTTGTCTCCTTGTATGATTGTGTGTTTTTATTCTTGCCCACGCAACTAAAGGAACCAGACTAAAACTTAACAAATAAAATGGGCCAAAACCTAAAACAAGAGCCGTGGCAAAAGCAGAAACAGCAGCTACATGAACGCTTGCTTTTGTAATCCTATTTACAAGCTCCATAGAAATAAGTCCAAAAATCAAACCGAAAAGTGTTATAAAAAGAATATCAGGCGCTTTTAAAAAGTAAAGAAATACTACGTAAAATAAAGAAAGCCCGATTGAAAATGTAAAAAGAAGAGGTCTTTGACTTCGTTTTGAAACATCAATATCTGAAAAATAACCTTTTTCAATTCCTAAAAGAAAAAATACAAAAAAAGCCAGAAGAAAGATCCAGGAAAAAATTGTCCAGAAAAAAGCAGCTGATAAATCTCCTGTTGCTTTTAAAATGACAACGTATGGAAAAACTGCCAAAATTAAAACAGGACTTACAATTGTAGAAACTATTTTTGCAAAAATTTTACTCATTTTTTAAATTATTTATAAAAAAATCTTTCCCATAGATTCCGTTTAATTCTAAAATTCCAATCCCATGTTCTTTGCCTGTCATTAAGAAAAATATTATCCTAAATGGAACATTATTTTCTTTGCTAAAATTTTTAATTTCTAAAAGTAATTCTTCATCTTTCCAATCATTTCCTAATTTTTTTGATAAATATTGAAAAAGTTTTTCTGCAATTTCTTTTTCTTCTTTAGTTTTTGCGCGTGAATTCTGAGTACTTACCAAAGATTTGAAGTCTGAAAGTGTCCTCATTCTTGATGACGCAGCCTCAATAAACAATTTTCCTTTTGAACTATTAATAAGTTTTAATACTTCTTCATCATCTTTATAAAAATCTAAAAGTCTTTTATCTAAATCTTTTATATTTCTTATCCAAATTCCGTTTAACCATTCCAGTTTTTTAACATCGAAAATTGGATTTGCAGTGTTAACATCTTTAATACTAAACAACTCTATTAACTCATTTATTGAAAATATTTCTTTTTCACGTCCACGCTTGTCAAGCAAGCGAGCTCCGTCGCTACGCTTGTCCGCTCCAGGGTTCCAACCTAACATTGCCATGTAATTTAAAAGGGCTTCCTTAAGATAACCTTTATCCCGGTAATCAAGAATTGACTGCGCTCCATGGCGCTTTGAAAGCTTGGATTTATCAGGACCCAAAATTACAGGAAGATGAGCAAAATAAGGAGCATCCCAGGAAAAACTTTTGTAAAGATATAAGTGTTTTGGAGTTGAAGAAATCCATTCTTCACCTCTTATTACATGGGTTATATCCATTAAGTGATCATCTACAACATTCGCTAAATGGTATGTTGGGAAACCATCTGTTTTTAAAATTACAAAATCTTCCTGATCCTTTCCTTCAAATTTTATTTTTTTATTTCCTACCAAATCATTCCATTCAAAAGTTGTATCATTTGGCATTTTTATAAAAACAGCGCCATCTTTTTCATATGCAATATTTTTGGAAAGAAGCTCATCCGAATATTTTTTATAAATTTCTAGTCTTTCTGACTGATGCAATATCTCTCCGCTGTGTTCGATCCCAAGCCATTCAAGAATTTCTAAAATTGCTTTTTCGGCTCCTTTTACAATTCTTTTTTGATCCGTATCTTCAATACGCAAAATAAATTCACCTTTATTTGCTTTTGCAAAAAGATAATTAAAAAAAGCAGTTCTTGTATTTCCGATATGGGGGATACCCGTTGGGCTTGGCGCAAATCTAACTTTAATCATATATATGCTTGGGACAATACCATTCGGTATGTCCCTACGTGAGGCATCGCATGGTGCCTCACTTGATTGTAGCGTAAAGTTTTCTTATACTCAATATATGTTTACTTTAAGCGACGCAAGTAGAGATATAAAACAATTGTTAAAATTTGCCGGAATTTTTATTACAGCAGTCGTTGTTATTGTATTAATTCTAAGAGTCGTATTTTTTATAAAAGAAACTATTTATCCAACTCCTCCTCCTAAACCAGAAGTTACTTTTGGAAAACTTCAACCCCAAAGTTTTCCTGCAAATGCAGTAAATCAGAATTTGACATATTCTATCAACACTCTTACGGGAAATTTACCCAATCTTAATAGTCAATCAAAAGTTTATAGAATAAAAACTCTTCAACCCGATCTTCTTGCCGTAAACAAGTTTCAAGATAAAATTTCAAGCGTTGGTTTTGCAAAAGGTTATACAGCAATATCCGATAAAATATTCGAATGGAAAAGTAATCAAAATTATGGAGGGATAGAAAAAAGAATAAGATTTAATACAATTAACAATAACTTTACGATTACATCTGTCTATACAACAGATGCTGATATTTTAAAAGGCAAAAATCTACCAACGGAAACAAAAGCTATTGATTCTGCAACAAGTCTTTTAGACAACATGAAAGTAATGCCAGCAGATATTGATTTAGAAAAAACGAAATCAAATCTTTTTTCTATACAAAATAATTCCTTAAGTACCGCAACAAGTCTTTCTAATGCGCAAATTATTGAAGTTAATTTTTTCCAAAAAGATATCGATAAGTTACCAATTTTTTATGGAAAACCTAATTCCTCAAATATAAGTATTTTGGTAGCAGGCGGTGGATATCAAGGTCAAATTGTCGGAGCAAATTTTATATACCAACCTGTTTCGGATGAATTTTCTACCTATCCTTTAAAATCCGTAAGTGTTGCATATGAGGAATTAAAAAATGGACAAGCCTACATTGCATCATATTTTGGAACATCAACGAATATAACCATCACAAACGCTTTCCTTGCATATTATATTAGCAGTCAGGCGCAAGATTTCTTAATGCCAATAATTGTTTTTGAAGGAAACGAAGGATTTTTTGCTTATGTTCCGGCTGTTACGGATGAATGGATAAATAAGTAAGATTGTTCGAAACCAAATCTAATAGTTTTGCCGTATCCAAAAACCTATCCTCACTACCCATCACAACAATAATAATCGTCTTTCCTTTTTCTATTTTTGAAGTCACTAAAACCTGCCCAGCTTCCTGGGTATACCCCGTTTTTATACCATTAACCCCATCTACACCCAGTAACTTATTAAGATTTGCTATTTCGTAAGTTTTACCGCTTACGCTATAAATTGTTTTTTCCTTTGTTGCGACAACTTTTCTAAAAGTATCATTTTTTACCGCAAATGAGGCAAGTCTTGCTAAATCAAATGGAGTTGTATAGTCCCCGCTGTCTTCAAGTCCAGCCGGATCCTGATAATGAGTATTTGCCAATTTAAAATTTTTTGCTTTAACATTCATTTCCTTAATAAACGCCTCACTGCTGCCAGGGTAATTTTGAGAGATTGTTAAAGCTACGTCATTGGCAGAAGGCAAAAGCATTCCATAAAGCATATTTTCAAATGTCATTTGTTCTCCTTGTTTAAGTCCCAAAACTGAGCCTTCATTTGTTGCCTCATAAACCGTTAAAACATCCGATAAATTAAAATGGTCAAGCGCCGTTAAAGCCGTCATTATTTTTGTAGTCGAAGCTGTTGAAAATCTTAAACTCGGATTTTTTGAATAAAGTACTACTTTTGAATCGGCATCCATAATTATCGCGCCTTCGGCGCTAATTTGAGGCACAAATTCTGTCTTTATAACCGGGAATTTTGCTTGTGTAGAAACCGAAAATGGAATTAAATAAGTTTTGTTTGCAAAAATTAATATTTTAAATACAAAAATAAGAAAAAATAATATTAAAAAAAGAAAAAACAAAACAACCGGAATAAGAAAAAAATATCTTTTTATAAAGTTTTTATTTAGAAGCCGAAAGTCTTTCATCTACCCTTTCCATATCTCTTGGAAACATGCTTGCCTGTCTAACGTTTGAAAGATCAAGTATCTGCATTGTCATTCGTTCTGCGCCGAACGCAAATCCACCTTCCGGCGGAACACCGTATCTAAAGGCCTCCAAAAACATTTCAATTTTATTAGGATCCATTTCCCACTCCTTAACATGTTCCAATAATTGCTTGTAATCATTAACTCTTCTTCCGCCGGACAACCACTCAATTCCCTTACAGAGTAAGTCCATTCCTTGATTATGCTTTGGATCTTTTGGATCAGGATAAACATAAAAAGGTTTGTTTTTCGTCGGGTATCCATAAATAAAAACAAAATCCGAACCGGTTTCTTCTTTAATTATTGCGCATATTTCCCGCTCGTCTTCAGGATTTAAATCTTTTTCATTTCTTACATCACGGCCTGAATGTTTAAAAATTTTTTCCTGCGCTTGCCCAAGACTTAAAAACGGCGTTTTTTCTATCATTTTAGGCAGAGTTACTTTATAAAGCCCGAGTTCTTTTTTACACTCTTTTTCTAATCTTTCGAGTATAAAACGGACAACTTGTTCTGCCATGTCTTTAACGTCTTCCCACGAATCGATAAAAGCCATTTCAGCGTCTAAGGAAATAACTTCTGTTAAGTGCCTGGTGGTAACACTGGGTTCGGCTCTAAAAATCTTATTAACCGAAAAAACGCGTTCAAAAGCCGACATTACAATCTGCTTATAAAGCTGGGGGCTTTGCGAAAGATAGGTTTTATGTCCAAAATAATCAACTTCAAAAACCTGGGCTCCCCCTTCTGCAACCGCAGGCACGATAGATGGTGCCTGAAACTCCATAAACCCTTCTTTTTTCAAAAACTCCCTAAAAGAATCAATAATAACAGCCTGAACTTTAAAAATAGCCTGAATCTTAGGGTGCCTTAAGCTTAGAGCCCTGTGATCCAAAAGAGTGGGTAATTCAAGATTAAGATCCTCTCCGCCCATGTCAAAAGGCAGAGTTTGCGCTTGCGCCTCAACAGTAATCTTAATAGCCTCAACCTCAACATCTCCGCTTTCTAATGCCTTATTTGCGCTACCCCCTGGCCTTCTATTTACCTTTCCAACGACTGTTATTGCACATTCAGGCTTGATGCCTTGCGCAGCTTTGTAAGCCTCTTCTGAAACGCTTGGATTGACCACAACTTGAATTATTCCGTCTTTATCTCTTAAATC
>JACRFQ010000040.1 GCA_016217835.1 Candidatus Levyibacteriota bacterium
GACCCATTTAAGAAATTCTTCTTCTTACTTTTACAACAATTGAAATTACTAATCCTAATACTATTAAAATTCCAATTATGTATTCAAAGGGAAATGCTAAAAACATAGTTTCTCTTCGGATAATCGGTCCCTGGTCGGATAAAGACAGGGTTAAGGTTGCTTTATACCAGCCTAGAAGGAATTTTTCCGGCCAGACTGCTTGCGGAGATTTAAGGCTTAAGAAGTAAGATTTAAGACCCTCAGGGGGGGTTACGTTTGAAGCTTGCAGGGAATCAGGGATTCTTCTGATGGAATTTGACAAAATATTAACAGGTAAAAGTTTTACTTTGCCAACAGGCTGATCAAACATGTTTCTGATAATTATGTCACCTTTGGGCGCAATAAAATGATCGCTGGTGTTTCTGAGTCTAATTGTAAATGGCAGGGGGCCATGTGTTGCAAAGAGCGGAGCTGAAAAATTTTCTAAAATAGCTTGAGTTTTACCCTGCGGACCAATAGATAAAAGCACATTTGCGGCAATTCCTGCGGTTGCCTGAGATAAGTTAGAGTTGTTAATTGTTTGATTAGCAGAGCTTGCGATAAGCGAAAAATAATAGTCTCCTTTGGCTTGATTTGAAGGCATTTTAAATTCTAAAACCAATTGTTTTTCTTGTTTTGGCGAAAGAGTAATGGATTTAATAGGCGAGCCGCCGTCTAAAACAATGACTTTTTGGAAAATATAAGGATCGGCAAAATCGGGATTATCTAAAAAACTGATTTGTCCGTTTTCTTCATTTGAAGCCTCAAATGGTTTTAAGGAAAGAGTCAGGTCAACGCTTTGGTCGGTGTAATTAATTAAGAAAAAAGGAACTTTTATGTCTGCAGGGGGTGTTACATCAACCTGAAAAACTGGAGGATAGATGCCAAGATCAACCGACTGTGCTGATGCCACAGTCGGAGATTTAAGATTAAAGATTAAAGAGATAAGAATGATTAGTATTAAATTTCTAATTATTCTAATTTCTAATTGACCTAAAGAAATCCCAAATCCCAATTTAGAAATTGGTGCTTTTTTACCTGCCCGCAATGCCTTGCATAGCGAGGCGGGCGGGGAAATTAGGTTAATTAGATCAATTAGGTTAATTTTCATATTAGAAGGTAGGTGTTGCTATATAGTTTATTATATTTGTATATAGTCCAGCTGCTTGAAGTTGGGCAATATTTACTTTGTAATTTACATTTGCTTTACGGTTTCTGCCAACATTAACAGAACTCATAATAGATACGGCAGAGGGGGAGGCAATGAATGGGCGGTAATAAGTGGTATCTGTATAGCCCGCTGCGCAATCTGTGCCTGAAACATTTTGACAATTATAGCCAAAACCATAAACTAAAGAACTTGTCCAAACAGCGGGTGTCGTGGTTGTGCAGGTTCCGGCATCGCAGGTAGTTGGCGGGATTTCATTGCCCGAAGCATTAACTCTTAAGTTGTGGTTTTGCGAAACTGTTACTTGATATCCATATGCAGAGTTGTTTGAAACAGTTAAGAGTTGCGATCTGATAACAGGCGTTCCCGGTGTAATTATGCCAAAGTCAACTAAAACAGAAGAAATACTAAATCTAAAGGGAATAATAGAGTAAATATATTGAAAGCCGGCTCTGACTTTATAATTTGGGCCGGAAAAAAGATTAGCGCCGGTTTGTCCGACAGTAAAGCTAACTTTATAGGTTTGTCCGGTTGGTTTTCCCGCGATTGAATTTAAATTTCCCATTTGTAGAATGTAAAATGCATTAGTCATGGTTTGGGCAATCGCCGAAGGCACAGACTTAAGACCTAAGAGATAAGATATAAGAGATAGGAACAGCAATAAAAATATAAATTTAAATTTTCTTAAATCATAAATCATAAATCTTAATTCTCTTTCGCCTCCTGGCGGAGGTCTTCGGTTTCTTCCAAGACTTCGTTTAATTTTCCCATATCTTTGTCTTTTAAGTTTTGTTTTTCATCTTTGATGACCTCCTCAATATCCTCCGAAATCGTATCTGCGCTGTCGACACTCCGCTCTTTTAGTTTTTCGATTTCTTCATCTTGTTTATCGCTCTTGCGGTATTCTTTGCCAAAAAAGTAAGCAAGTGGGGAAATGAGCAAAAGCGAGCCCAATTTAAGCAAATTATTTACTGCATCCGGCCTTGAAGTGTCCGGGAAAAAGAGCAAGAAACTTGCGATTGCAAAAACAAAAGTAGTTGCAGGTTCAAAAACAAAAGCAATGCCAAAGCCCACAAAATACAAAAGGAAAAACAGTGCTGAATTAATGCCTTCGGTTGAAAAAATTAAAAGCAAAACAAGCGTTGTTAAGATAAAAATTCCAAGCGGGCCTCCGCCAAGAGTTAAAAATGCTTTGCCTTTTTTCCTTGTAGAAACGATTAAATAAACAGTTATTAAAAGTCCTAAAAAGGGGACAGTAAAGGCTGAAAGCTCTGTCTTTTGCCATAAAAAAACAATAACAAAAGATAAAATTAAAACAGCTGATTGGCGGACAAGTTTCATAGTTTAATAGTAGTTAATTTGCTAATAAAAGGCAAGACTTGGTATACTAAAAGCGAATTTCTAATTTCTAATTCCTAATTTCTAATGAATTTTGAAAATTAAAAATTTAAAATTGAATGAAAATTAAAAATTTAAAATTAAAAATTAAATCAAGATATTTTCCTCAAGAGATTGAGTCTAAGTGGCAAGAGATTTGGGATAAGACCGGGCTTTATAAATTCAGTTCAAAGCACGGTAAAAAGTATTACAATCTTGTCGAGCTTCCTTATCCTTCGGGAGATTTGCATATCGGGCATTGGTTTTCGTTTGTTCCGCCTGATGTCCACGCAAGATATAAAAGGATGGCTGGTTTTGATGTGTTTTTTCCAAACGGTTTTGACGCATTTGGGCTTCCTGCAGAAAATGCCGCTATTAAACGGGGCGTTCATCCAAAAGACTGGACTATGAAAAACGTCGCAACCATGACAAAGCAGTTTGCAACCATGGGGACAATGATTGACTGGGATTATACAGCTATAACTTGCTTGCCCGAGTACTATAAATGGAATCAATGGATCTTTTTAAAAATGTTTGAAAGGGGCTTGGCATACAGGGGAAAAGCACTATCTAACTGGTGCGAAGTAGATAAAACCGTATTAGCTAATGAGCACATTGAAGCGGGAAAATGCTGGAGATGCGGGGCAGAGGTAATTCAAAAAGAAGTAGAACAGTGGTTTTTAAGAATTACAGAGTATGCAGATCGGCTTATTTGGCCTCAAATGGAAGAAACCGGAGGACAACCACATGCTGATCGAGACGCTCGCTCAAGTTTTCCGCAAAATCAATCTCAAACCAGCTCGCTAAGCGAAAGCCAGCTGTCAAATTCAGAAGATAACCCAAGTGGTCAAGAGCCGTCTTTCGGTTCTCTCGCAGATGGATTATCCTCCGGTAAGGATCATCAACCTGCCCGCAATGCTAGCGCAAGTGTTGCAGGCGGGTCATCAATCATAAATCATAAATCTTTTGTTGATTGGCCAAAACAGGTTATCGACGGTCAGAATAATTGGATAGGCCGGAGCGAAGGAGTGCTTATTCAATTTCCAATTTCCAATTCTCAATTTTCAATTGAGGTTTTTACAACGCACCCTGAAACTGCTGACGGAGCAACATTTTTGGTAGTTGCGCCTGAGCACGAATTCGTCAGTTCGCTTCTCAATGGCAAATGGCAAATGGCAAATGGCAAATTGAAGGAAATCCAAGAATACGTTGAACAAGCGAAGAAAAAAACCGAGATGGAAAGGAAAGAAGACAGAACCAAATCGGGAATTTTCACAAGTAAGTACGTGAAAAATCCGGTTACGGGCAAAGATATTCCGGTTTGGATTTCCGACTATGTTTTGGCAGGTTATGGAACAGGCGCAATTATGGCAGTCCCAAGCGCTGATCAAAGAGATAGGGAGTTTGCTACGAAGTTTCAATTACCAATTGAAAAAACAAGTTTTAAAGCAAAGCCTGAAAACGCTATCGCGAAGGTAAATTATCATTTACGCGACTGGTCAATCTCCCGTCAGCGTTATTGGGGAACGCCAATCCCAGTCATTCACTGTCGTGAATGCTGGGAAGTCAAAAGTCAAAAGTCACCTGCCCGCAATGCTAGCGCAAGCGTTGCAGGCGGGAAAGTCAAAAGTAAACAAGGAAGCGATTATTCAATAATTGATGGGAAAGAATACGCGATGATTCCTGTTCCTTTGGAAGATTTGCCAATTGAGCTTCCGTATAATGTTGATTACACGCCAAAGGGAAAGCCGCCGTTAGCAAGTGACGAAGAATGGCTAAGTGTTAAATGTCCAAAATGCGGCGGAAAAGCTAAAAGAGACGCAGAAACTTTGGATACTTTTTTTGACAGCGCCTGGTATTTTTACCGTTATGTCAGCCCAAATTATGACAAAGCTCCTTTTGATCAGGAAAAGGTTAAGCAGCTTTTGCCGGTTGATGTTTATTTTGGCGGTTCGGAGCACACATTGGGGCATACTTTATATGCCAGATTTTTCACAAAAGTATTTAAAGATATGGGACTTATTGATTTTGACGAATTTGCCGATAAACGAGTTCAGCACGGTGTAGTTTTGGGACCGGACGGAAACAGAATGAGTAAAAGTAAAGGCAATGTTGTAAGTCCTGATGATGTGGTTAAAGAATATGGAGCAGACGCAGTCAGGCTTTATCTTTGTTTTATGATGCCTTACGAAGCAACCGCGCCCTGGTCTGTTGGCGCTATTAACGGGATTTACAGATTCTTAAAAAGAGTTTGGGAGCTGCAGGATAAAATCAAAAATCAAAAATCAAAGATCAAAGATGAATTAAGTCGGGAAGACTATTCTCAAATGCACAAAGCGATTAAGAAAGTAGGGGATGATCTAAATAATTTTCAGTTTAATACCGCAGTGGCTGCGTTGATGACTTGGCTTAATTTTTTGTCCGCTAAAGATAAAATTGCTAAAGAAGAATACGAAACATTCTTAAAGCTTTTAGCTCCTTTCGCGCCGCATTTAACAGAGGAAATTTGGCAAACAATTAATTCAAGTGCTAACAGTATTCATTTAGAGAATTGGCCGGTATATCAAGCTAATCATTTAGTTGAGGAAAACACTCAGATTGTTGTTGCGGTTAATGGAAAGACGAGAGCAACCATCTTGGTTCCAACAGATAAGATTGAAGAGCAAAGTGAGGTCGAAAAACTCGCAAAAGACAATCAGAGTGTAGTCAAATATATCAATAATATGCAAGTTAAAAAGGTAGTATACGTAAAAGCAAGAATTATAAATTTTGTAGTCGGTTAATTTTAAATTTCAAATTTTTAATTTTTAATGAATTTTCAATTTCTAAATTTTAAAACTTGGACATTAGAGCTTGTTTAGAAATTAGAAATTAGGAATTAGGAATTCTGCCAATGCAAAATGAACAAATAGAAAAATTTCTACTTATTTTAAAGCAATACAGGCTGCCTTTAGCTTTGGCATTGGCAGGTTTGATATTCTTTATATATGGTTTGATATCTTTCTTTGGATCAGCCTCAAAAACCAACGAAATAAAGTTTGTAAACGATAATCAAGCTGTTGCCAAACCTCAAAATTTAATTTCAATCGACATAGAAGGGCAAGTGGTTAACCCCGGTGTTTATAGATTAAATCAAGATTCAATTATAAAAGACGCATTGATTTTGGCAGGGGGTTTGGCGTCAGATGCGGATAGAGATTTTGTGGCTAAAAATATTAATTTGGCAGCTAAGTTAAGTGATGGCGCAAAAATTTATATTCCAAAAATTGGTGAGAGCGTATCGCAGGTTAGGAGCGCTGCGACTTCGGTTTCAGACCTGATTAACATTAATCAAGCTTTGGCTGAAAGCCTGGATAGTTTGCCCGGTATCGGAGCAGTAACAGCTCAAAAAATAATTAATAACAGGCCTTATGCAACAATTAACGAACTTTTGGACAAAAAGATAGTTTCCGCAAAGGTTTTCACGCAAATTAAAGATAGGATAACGGCTTACTAAATTTCTAATTTCTAATTTCTAATCAAATCCAAATTCAACAATTTAAAAAATTAAATCATTTGAAATTCATTAAAAATTAAAAATTTGAAATTTAAAATTATTTAAATGAAGAAGTCCCTTTTTATTTTTATCTCATTCTTAATTGTGATTCTAGGAATAAGGCTGTTTATCTTCTATTCAACAAAACCAGAGTATAAAGAAGGGGATAAGATTAGTTTTAGTTCAAGGATTCTTTCGGAACCTAATGTGTATAAAAATTATCAGAGCTTTTGGCTGGAGTTACCTAATACTGATAGAGTTTTTGTTAAGACAGAAATTTATCCGGAGTATTATTTTCAAGACGAGATCAATCTATTTGGCACTCTAAAATTCAAACTGCTAAATGATAAAACCAGAATTTTAAGCATAGATTATCCAAAAATCAGCCTTGTCCCGCCTGCGGCGGGATTAGCAGTTGTTAAGTCTATCCGCCAAAAAATAATTACAGTCTTTGATAAAGCGCTGCCTAAAGACTTATCGGGTTTAATGCTTGGAATTGTTTTTGGTATTAAACAAAATTTATCAAAAGAATTTTTAGACAGTCTAAAAACAGCAGGGGTAATGCACGTCATTGCCGCAAGCGGAATGAATGTTACCATGACGGCCGGTTTTATTTTTTATCTTTTCTCCTTAATTTTTAAAAGGCAGCTGGCAGTTGCCTTAAGCATTTTAGGAATTTTGTTCTACGCATTTTTAGCAGGTTTTGAAGCGTCAATTGTCAGGGCATCGATTATGGGAATAATTGCTTTTTCTTCCCAAATTTTAGGGAAACAGCAATACAGTTTTTACGCGCTTTTATTAACTTGTTTTGCCATGCTTTTTGCAGTGCCTAAATATCTTTTGGATATTGGCTTTGCGCTTTCTTTTACGTCAACGCTTGGAATACTATTCATCCCAAGAGTATTTTCAAGGTTTCAAAATGTCTTATCCGAGGGTTTCTTAACTACAATTTCAGCTCAAATTGCCACCTTGCCGATACTTTTGAGCAATTTTGGCGCATATTCGCTTTGGTCGGTGGTTTGTAATGTTTTGGTTTTGTGGACTGTGCCGTTTTTAATGATTATCGGCGGAATTGCAGCTTTAATTTCCTTTGTTTTGCCCTCAATTGCAAGCCTTTTTTTGTATTTGTGCCTGCCGTTGTTATTTTACTTTGTAAAAATTGTTGGTTTCTTCGGCGGGTTAAGGGGAAGCATTGTCGCTCAAACCTTTCCCTGGCAGTTTAGCGCTGCTTACTACTTATTATTAGCTTCATTTCTGTTATTCTATTTAAAGCGCAATGACTAAGCATTTTTTACCCCGCACCACAATGTCTTGTTCATCAGAACGAGATTTAACAGCAAAACGTGAAGCAAGGCTTACCAATAACTCGATCCCGGGGCAGTGGGTGCGGGGTTTACTGTTCGCATCCGTTTTGTTTTTATTGGGTGGCATATTCCTTTACCAAAACCAGAAGTTTAATGATGGTAAATTGCATTTTATTGTCTGCGATGTGGGGCAGGGAGACGGGATTTTAATTAGAACCTCTAACGGAAGCGACATTTTAATTGACGGCGGACCTGATGATTCAATTTTGAATTGTTTGCAAAATCATATGCCATTTTGGGATAGGGATATTGAGGTGATGATGTTAACGCATCCTCATGCAGATCATTTAACCGGCTTAATTTCTGTATTAAAAAGATATAAGGTGATGCATTATGTTACAGAAAACCTAAAATATAACAGCTTGGCCTATCGTAAACTACAAGATGTGCTGGCAAAGAATAATTTAACTGCTAAATTTAATTTTTCCGGAGACCGGATTGATTTTGCAGACAAAACCTCTCTTTTGACAATCTGGCCAAAAGGGATTTCGCTTGAAAATCAAGAACTACAAGATAGCCAAAATTTAACTAAAGATAATCCCAGCCTCGATGTTAATGGTTTTTCGTTAATAGAGTTGCTTTCTTATGGTAATTTTAAGGTACTTTTAACAGGTGACGCAGGAGTTTTGGTTGAAGATAAAATTGCAAATAGCATTGGTAAGATAGATGTCTTAAAAGTGCCGCATCACGGCTCTAAGACAGGCATGAGTGATTTATTTTTATCAGAAATTAATCCTAAATTAGCTATAATTTCTGTTGGAGCAAAGAACCGCTATGGGCATCCTGCTAAAATAGCTCTGGATTTGCTCGCCAAATACAATATCAAAATGCTTAGAACGGATAAAAATGGGGAAGTAGAAGTTGTTTCAGACGGTAAAAGCTTTAAGGTTTATGCTAATTAACCATAGAAGAGGGGCTGAGCTTTGGCTGTGGAAGGTGTCCTTGTATTATTTCGGGTTTGATAACACCCTCAAAAGGAAGAGTAAAGTAAATAGTTGTGCCTTGCCCAAGCTTTGAATCAACCCCAACCGAGCCTCCATGAGCCTCTACAATACCCTTGATTATAAAAAGCCCCAGTCCAGTGCCTTTCTTAGCCAGCTGATGCGGAGTTGTGCGTATTTGATAATATTTGGAAAAAAGATCTTTTTGGTCGTTTTCGGCAATGCCCATGCCGTTATCAGCTACAGAAATTGTGACAAAGCCGTCTCCTGTTTTTGCGCTGACAACAATTTTTCCGTTTGCAGGTGTAAACTTAAGGCTGTTAGAAATTAAATTATTTAAAACCTGACCAATTCTTACAGGGTCAACTTCTACTTTTGGCAATGGATAGTAAATGTCGGTTGAAATGGTTATTTGTTTTTTGCCTGCCTGGGGCATAAAGGGTTCAATTGCGTTTTGAATTAGCTCCGGTAAATCCGAGCTTACTTTTTCAATGCTAAACCTGCCTGCTTCAATTTTTGCGGCGTCTAAAACCTGATTGATTTGCTCCAAAAGATCTTTGGATTGCCGGTCGATAATTTGCAAAAGCCGTCTTTGCTGCTCTTTTTGTAGAGTGCCTTTCTCGTCATAGACCTCAATCATAAGCTCTGCGCTGTCTTTAATAGCGGTTAGCGGAGCGCGTAATTCATGGACAATCATATGGGTAAAGTCTTCTTTAATTCTTGTGACATTTCTTTCAATTGTGATGTCATGTAAAAGTATTGAAGCTCCGATTGGCTTACTTGTTTCTGCACTAAAACCCTGGACAGGTGTAATAAAAGCCTGGAAAATCTTATCGTTAATTGTAATTTCCTTTTCTTCCACCAGTTGATTTTTTTGTAAAGCTTCATCAATTTTTTGAGAGAAGTCATATTGTGTTCCCGTAGCAGTAAGTATGTCGGTAAAACCGGGAGTTTTTGAAGCAATTCCTAAAAAAGAACTGGCAGCGCTGTTAATAATTAAAAGGTTTTTATGTGTATCAACCATAAACACTCCGTCAGCTAGGCTCGAGATCATAGCTGTAAGCTTGCCTTTTTCCGTATCCAAAACATCCTGAAGTTTAGATAAAGCATTTGAGGCCTGAGCGACTATTTGGTAAAGAATTGTAATTTCATCTTCTTTGTATGAATCATTTTCACTTGAAGAAACATTGATTAACCCAACGATATCATTGCCAACAGCCAGGGGAATATTAAAAAATGACTTCACAGGTGCGGTTTTAGCTTCATCTAGGGGAACGCCGGTAATCATTTCTTCCAGATGTATAGGTAAGTTTGGAACAAGCGCTTGTAAAGAAGCGAGCATAGTTTTTTTAACTTGTAAGATAAAAGAAGAATTAACGGTTTGTTCGACATGAGTTTTCATTAAAAGCTTGTTATTTTTAATGACAATACTGGATGTGGTTGAGTAGGGAAAAAGGTGTTCTAAGCTTCCGGTTATAACATCAATTACTTTTTCGGTATCTAAAGAATATCCGATTCGATCCTGGATTTCTTTTAAAATAGAAATTTGATAAAGCCTTTGTTTTTCTTTTTCTTCCTGTTTTTGAATTCGGGCGCTGATTTTTCTTTGTCTTATTGAGAGTAATAATGTAATTACGGCAAAGAAAACCGTTGATAAGATGGTGCTAATTTCTAAAAAACTCATAAATATAGAATAGCAATCTAATAAGCAAATATGCAAATGCTAAATATGAAAATTAACCTAATTGATCTAATTAACCTAATTTCCCCGCCCGCCTCGCTATGCAAGGCATTGCGGGCAGGTAAAAAAGCACCAATTTCTAAGTTGGGATTTGGAATTTTTTTAGGTCAATTAGAAATTAGAATAATTAGAAATTTGTAGTATTTACTGAGTGAGGGATTCGAGTTTGTCGCCTGTTTTTTTGCTGCCGATGACAATAATATAAGTTCCGACAACAAAAAAGAAAAGTTTTACAAGGATAA
>JACRFQ010000041.1 GCA_016217835.1 Candidatus Levyibacteriota bacterium
CCGCATTAGAAATGAGAAGCTTATCCTGATCAGTGGCGAATCCCGCCCTCTCCGCAACGTAATAAATTGCTTTGCAATTTAAACGCTGCTGGAACGTTTAAATTTACAGAGTAAATTTATTTCGTTCCGCCAAAACTTGACTTTATAGCATAAAACAGATAACAATTAAAGATATATGCCAGAACCAATCGTAGATACGCAACGAGTCCAAACAGAAACTGCTTTGAGAACACGAGTGACTCGTCCCATAGGTCCGCCAACTGCTCAGCAGCAAAGAACAGATAGTTTAATTAATACTGTTATAGAACAAAGAGCAGCTACGGAAACAGGAACCGTAAGACCGGAGGTAATATCCACCCGGGAGGCAACGCAATTAATAGATGATCTTTGGTTTGCAGGACAACAGAGGGACGGGACGGGAATGATTAAAGACTCGAGGCAAAGAGTGCTTAGACTAGACTCAATTAATAGCCATAATTCAGTAACCAGATTTGCAACAGAGGGATTTTCTGCATTAAATCCTACAGATCAAGTTAAGATTGTTGACAGATTTAGTCATGGTTTAGACAGACTACCGGGTGGTGCAGCTCTTCCACCACGGGGAACGCCGGAAAGAAGAGCTTATGTAGAAGCCTGGCTTAGTGATCCAAGAAACGCTGAATATTATTCAAAGTTAGTTAGTGTAGAATCAGCATTCATCAGAAGCGGGGAAGGAAATCAAGAAGAGATAAAAGTTGCTAGAGAACAGGTTCAGGCAGCAGAATCTACCAGGGATGCGGTTGTCGCAAAATTAGGAGAGCAACAGCAAATAATCCAACAAATAGATCGGGATATAGCAACGTTTGACGCAAGCGCCGATAAGGGCCTTGCAATTCCGGGGCTTACTTCAACCCTTGATAATGCCCAGAGAAACTACGACTCTTTTACTGGCACAATAGAGTTGCATAATACCAGGCTTCAGATGATTACTCAAAGAAGAGCTGCGTTGCATGCAGATAGAACTCTTAATTCTGCTGATAAGTTAGTTCAGCTAGCAGCCATAGAAGGGGAAGAAGATAAAATTGCAAGAGCATATAAGGCTGCAATTGAAGCACAAGCTGCGGCTAGGGTTCAGGTAGATAGAGTAAAGTCTCAGTTGGAGCCTTTACAAAACGAAAGACAAGGTTTGGATACAAAAAGAACAGGTGCGCAAGCTGAATGGGAAGATCTCTTAAGCCAGTTTAAAGACGCAGGAATAAATATTGACCAGTCTTATTCTGATTTAACTACAGCAATGGGAGGAAGAGAATTCTTGCCAGACAGACTTATGTCATCAATAGAAACCGCACTTGTAGATTTAATTACAGAAAGAGAATCCACAGACAGCGAATCGATAGAAAAGGAACTACAAGCAATGGTAGATGGACTTAAGGAAGCAGATGCAGAGACTCTTAAAAATGGTGTGAGGGAGCTGTTTTATACAAAAACAAGAGCAAGGGGAGTTGGCGGAATCATGAAGGGACATGATTCAAGAAAATTAAACAAGGGAGTAGTAAGTAGAGTTTGGGGATTGTACTTAAATGGTAGCACTGAAGATGTAGTAAGAGCAGTTCTTGAGGCTTCGGGAAATTCTCCTGCAGAAATTGCGGCAAAATTGGCAGACAGGGAATTCATGAAGCAAGCAACACCCCAGGTAATGGAGGAATTAATAAGGCTTAGGGTAAAAACAGGTGCAAAAATATCTGAAAACGAAGTTGATTATACCGCAACCTTTGATTGGGCAGAAGGAATGTTCCAAAAAGCTTTGGTTAAGAACCCACAAGTGGCAAAGGATCTGGAAGCATTAGCAGGTCAAGGAAAGCTTGAGGGGACAACACTTGCTGCATTAAGAAGAGCGGATAGAGCTACGATACTTAAAATATTACTTGCATTATTTGGCTCTGCTGCAATTGTCGCAGGCACAGTGGGTATAGGAGGAGTAGTTGCAGTTGGCGCCGGTGGAGCAAGTTTAGGAAAATCATTGTCAATGGATTAATACAAAACTTAAAATTTACCTACTTGTTCTTAAAGCATTGATAATTACCGCAACATCTATTGCTTCCTGTAAAAAGGCACCGCCAATTGGAGGTATAAAACCAAAAGAAGCAAAAATCATTCCCACAACGCTTAAGCCTATGCCAAAAAAGATACTTTGTTTGGCAATATAAATTGTCCGTTTAGCAATATTTAAACTGTCAATAACTAGCGAAAAATTCCCGCCTAAAAATACTAAGTCCGCAGCTTCACTTGCCGCGGTTTGTTCTTCATTGCTAAAAACCATGCCAACATCAGCTAAAGCTAAAGCCGGAGCATCATTTATTCCGTCGCCAACCATAGCAGTAATTTTTCCCTGTTTTTTAAGTTGCGCAATTCCTCTCTGTTTGTCTTCGGGCGAAGCCTCTGCCATCACAACAATGTCTTGCCCCAAATTTCTTACCACTTTATCGGCAGCTTCCCTTTTATCCCCTGTAAAGATAAAAAGTTCAAAGCCTTGATTTTTTAAGTTCTTAACAATTTCTTTTGATTCCTCTTTGATTTCATCCTCGAACTTAAAAGTTGCGATATGTTTTTTAGCTTCAAAAAGTCCGATTGTCATTCCGTCCTGGCTTTTTAATTTTGATAAAGTATAAGTTTTTTTACTAACAACGCCGCTTATCCCAACGCCTATTTTTTCTTCAATATTAGTTGCATGAATAATCGGCGCATTAAGATTCTTAGCATAATTAACAATGGCTTTTGCTAAAGGATGAAGTGAATTTCTTTCAATGCTTTCAGAAATTGCCAAGATTTCAGAATTTTTAAAATCACTTAAATTTTTAAGCTCAGTAATTCTTGGTCGCCCGAGCGTAATAGTGCCGGTTTTATCAAAAATTAAAACTTTGGCGCGCGACAAAATTTCTAAGCTTGCCAGTTTTTTGACAATAATATGTTTTTTAGACGAAGCATTAACTCCGCCTAAAAGTGCAATTGGGGTTGCAATTATTAAAGGGCAGGGTGTAGCAATTGCCAAAACTGCCAAAGCTCTGGTTAAATCAAAGCCCGAAATTGCATAGGCAAAGCCGGTGACTGCCAAAGTCACAACAGTAAATACACCTGAATATTTGTCCGCCATTCTAACCATTGGTGATTTTTCATTTTGGGCATTTTTAACCATTTCAACGATTTTGTTATAGGCAGAATCTTTTTGTTCTTTAGTAATTTTTATAACAATCGGGTTTCCGATATTAATTGTTCCGCTTCTGATTGGGTCGCCTTGTATTTTCTCTATGGTGTAGGGTTCGCCTGTTAAGGAAGATTCATCTGTTAGGCCATCATCTGAAACTAAAACTCCGTCAAGTCCGATGACCTCGCCTTTTCTAATAATAATTTCATTATTTTTTCTTATTTTTTCAATTTTTATTTTTTCACTAATTTTTCCGTTTTTCCATAAAAAAACTTCGTTTGGAATTCTTTCGGCAAGTTTTGTTAAGGATTTTTTAGCTTGTGAAACACCATAATCCTCCAAAGTTCTTCCTGATGAAATCATTAAAGCTAAAATTGCCGCCACCAGATATTGTTGGGTTGCTAAAGAGACTAAAATTGCTAAAATCGCAATATAATCAAGGGCAAATTGTTTTTTTAAAATAGAAACAGCAGTTTCGTAAAAAAGTCTGTAGGATCCAAGAAGAATAGCAAAAAGAACAAAAATTATGGCTAAGGTTTCTAATTTTAATATTAAGAATAGAGCATAAAAAAGTGTTGCAGATAAAACAACAGCGGGTATTCTAAAAGCATGGAGAAGATTTATTTTTTTGCTCATATCAAACTAGATTATATCAGCTTTACAATGCTATAATACAAATATTGGAGGAGTCGCATAGTTGGTCCATTGCGGGAGTTTGCTAAATTCCTGAGCTGAATAAGCTCGCGTGAGTTCGAATCTCACCTCCTCCGCAGCGTAATAAATTCTTCGAATTTAAACGCTGCTGGGACGCTAATTTTATGAAATAAAATTTTGCGTCTCGCCTACATATGTTCTATTACGTTTACATTCTCCAGAGCACCAAAAATAAAAGTCTCTATATTGGTTATACCTCAAATTTAAAAAACAGAATAAAACGGCATAATAATGGAGAAAATTTAGCTACCAAACCCTTCAGACCTTACGAACTTATTTTTTATGAGGCATTCTTAAGCAAAAGAGATGCTAAAAACCGAGAAGAGTATCTAAAGGGTGGTTATGGCAGGAGAACAATAAAAAAGATGTTTAAGAATTATTTAAAGTGAAACCTAAATTGCTAGAGACCAGAGACTAAATGTTGTATTCGTAGATTTTGCCGGGAGTATGTTCAAAGGAACACATTTCATTAATTGTTAAATGTTCAAAATAGCGCCTTATCGGCCTGATTGAATTACCGTGAGCTGAAATAAAAATAACATCATCTTTTTTCCATGTCGGGACATTATCTTTTAGAAAATCTAAAACCCGAACCTCAACGTCTTTAATGCTTTCTCCGCCGGGCGGGGGAACATCGTATGAGCGGTGCCAGAGCGCAAAGTCTTTAGGGTCAATTTTTTCCAATTCGTCCTTACTTGATCCTGTTAAGTTTCCGTAATCTCTTTCTTTAATTCTTGGGTCGGTGATTATTTCAAAGCCTTGATGAAACCCATCTAAAACAAGTTGTAGTGTATGTTGTGAACGGATTAAGTCTGATTGATAAGCTTTGGTGACTTTTTCATTTTTAAGTTTTTCACCAATGCCTTTTGCTTCCCCAATGCCTGCGGGTGTCAAATCGACATCGTGAATACCTGAAAAATCGTGATCTAAGTTGTCTATTGTTTGTCCGTGCCGGAAGATAAAAATCTTTGCCATTTTTAATTAGATACTAGATACTAGATATTAGATAAGTATAAATCATAAATCATAAATCGTAAATCATGAGTTTTCTCGACTTCATATTTCCCAAGCGTTGTGTTAATTGTAAAAAGCAGGGAGAGTATCTTTGCCAAAACTGCTTTATTTTTCTTTCTTTTGACGTTAAAAATCTTTGCTTGGTTTGCGATAAGCCTAGTTTTAATAATTTAACCCACCCGGTTTGTTGCAGAAAATATTCAATCGATGGCTGTTTTTCTGCATTAACATACAACAAGACAACGCAAAAATTAATTTATAATTTTAAATACAAACCCTACTTAAAAGATTTAACAACGGTTTTAACAGATTTATTTTATGAAAGCATTATTCAAAATGAAAATCTTGCTAAGCTAATGGCAGATGGCACGCCTGCCCGCAATGCCTCGCTTAGCTCGGCTAGCGTGGCGGGCGGGTGGCTGGTGGTTCCAATCCCGTTATCAAACTCAAAGCTTAAGAAAAGAGGTTACAATCAATCAGAAATTTTAGCCAGAGAGCTTTCAAAAAAATTCAATCTGCCTTTTGAAAATATTTTACAAAGAAGTAAAAATACAGTCTCCCAAGTCGGATTATCAAATATAAAAAGAAAAGAGAATATTAAAGACGCGTTTGAATTGAATTCATCATTTATCATTAACCATTCATCATTGAAAAATGCAAGCATTTTTCTCGTCGATGATGTCGTAACAACGGGCTCAACCTTAAAAGAAGCAGCTAAGGTTCTTAAAAAAAACGGAGTAAAAAGAGTGATTGGTTTAACGTTAGCGAGAGATTAGGGGTTCAATCCCTAATTAGCTTTACAAGGCGAGGCCTTGCGAAGCTGGACATGCAAGCCGGCAAGGACTTGCATTTTTGGATATAAAAGTGTTATAATACGCCTTATTGGGGATGCAATTGCATCGACAAGATTCGCACTTTAAAAAATGCAAGCCGGCTTTGATTAACAGCCGTAAAACAGAATCAAAAATTAAATGCTAACGATCAAAATCGTAGCGCAAGACTTAATTACGCATTTGCTTAATTAGGTTGAGCTGTTCATACTGTCTTTTCTCAATGGGACTATATGAGCATAAATACAGTTGAGAAAATAATAAGGAAGCCGATTAGTTCCTTATCGAATTTATAATCTTGGTTTTATTCATTCCCTTCTATTGGAAAAGAATAAAACGACTTTTAAAAGTAGAATAAGCTTGTAGATTTTTTTAAAATGTTTTCTTGGACTCGAGTTCATTGCTCGACATCTCCACATTGCCCCGACTTAGGTCGGGGTTTTTCGTGACCATTTATTACTAATATACTAGTATATTAGTAATTTATTATTTAATGGATTTAATTAAATTAATTGGAGAGTTCGCGCTCTAAATCTCTTTGAATATCCTTCTTTTTAATACTTTCCCGTTTTTCGTACTTCTTTTTTCCCTTACCCAAAGCGACCTCAAGTTTTACAAATCCGCTTTTTAAATATAGGGAAACCGGTACTAAAGATAAATTTGAGCCTTCGGTTTTTGACTTTAGAGCGATTATTTCTTTTTTGTGCAAAAGTAATTTTCTGGTGCGTCTTTCGTCATATCCCTCAACTTGTCCCGGTTGATAAGCAAAAATTTTGGCATTTACCAGGTAGGCTTCACTCCCAATTATTCTTACAAAGCTTCCCGAAAGATCAGCTTTGCCCAAGCGTACTGATTTTACTTCGTGTCCATATAAATTAATGCCGGCTTCAAACCGGTCTAAAAGTTGATAATCAAAAAATGCTTTTTTATTAGTAATTTTCATCCTTCGGCAAGCTCAGGACAAGTTATGTTTTAGTTTCAGAGCTTGATAAAAGTATAATACTTCAAAAGGGGATAAATGGCAAAGGTGGGGGCTTACTTAAGGTCGATTTGATAAATTTTCTCGGAGGATAAGACAAAGATTTTTTTGTCTTTTTCAAAAACATCAAAATCTTTTGCGGCTTTAATAACATTGGCTTTGTATTGAGCTTTGTAGGTGCCATTTTTATCTAAAATCACAACTCTTGAATTGCCGTTATCTAAAACATAAATATTGTCATCGTTAACATTTGCATAAATTTTAGTTGGATTTGAAAACGCCGTATCTAAGCCTGTCACGCTGAAATTATCTAATTTTCCCTTGGTAAATTTAACAATTTTTCCATCAGTTGATAAAACATAAATAGAACTGTCAATTGCCATAGAAATTGCATTAGAAAAGTTCGGGGTTACGCCTTCCCCTAAATAATTTGCTTTTGAAAAACCTGAAGAAGTTGCCACATATTTTAATATTTGATTTTGTTTTTTATCTAAAATATAAAGGTTTGAAAAGTAGGGAAATATGGCAACGCCCTGTTTCCAGTCGTTGTCATTTTTAATAATTTCTTTTTTGTTTTGACCGTTTGTATCAAGCGAATAGACATTGTCAGAGGTAAGTCCATAAATATTTTTGTCATCATAGGAAAAATAAATAGCTGTATTTTTAAGCTCTGCAGAAAGGAAAAAGCTTTGCGAAGCACTAACTTCTTTGGCATTGCTGCTTTGAACTCCGGATGAAGACTGAAGCGAGGTATTCACTTTCGCTAAAAGCTCTAGGATTTGCTTTTCTTCTTTAGAGTTTTTAGGGAACTTGTTTCCCCCGCTTTCTAAAAGTTTTTGCGCTTTAGAAAAACTGTCTCTTGCCAGGTTTTGGTTTAGATCCAAAAGCCCTTGTCCTTGCTCATACTCTTTAAGAGCCTGGGGGTAAATCTGGCTAAAAAGTGTTTGGATTTTTGTGTCCTGCTGTTTTTTAATTGCAAAAACAACGCTTCCTGCAAAAACAATGATAATAACCACAACAATAGTTAAAATAACTTTTCTCGAATGGCTGATTTCTAAATTTTTGGGAAGCTTTAGTCTTGTAAAAATAGATTTTAAATTGCCTGAAATTTTTAATTTTCTATTTAAAGTTGGAGAATAAAATGGGGAAGTGCCGTGCGTAGGTTCCTGCTTTGTAACTTCTTCTTTTTCTTCTCCAGGTTTTATAACAGGTTCTTCAATCTCCTCTAGAGGCTTTGTATAATTAATTATTATTGCCGCAGCACCCGGTTCTTCTTTTTCATGAACCAAGGGTGCGATATTTTCTGCTGCTTCATGCGGAGATAAATTATCTAAAAATTCCGAAAGAGTTGTGGCGGAAATTATATTAGCGAACTGTTTTGTCTGAAGCAAAACAACGTCACCGTCTTCCAAAAATCCCGATGCGCTTTTAAAAGAATCTGCTTTTTGATCGCTAGATTCTAAAAGATTTCCTAAATGCCCATTTCTTTTAAGCGACACTTTTCCGTTGCCAAGAATATAAACATATAAAACATTATTTACAAATGTACCAATAACAAAAGAAAGATTAATGTCTTGGGGGATTTTTACAGAAGTTTCTAAGACTGCTTTTTTGATTGATTCAAGATCTTTAGTCTCAAGGGTAAAAAATTCCTGCTCAAGCGTATCTAAAACCTCTTTGCCTAAAACATTTAAATAATCTTTTTCTTTTGTTTCTTCCTTTGATTCCAAAGAGAGTACGGCAAATAATTTACCCGCGTTATAAGCCTGAGACCAAGAGTATTCGCTTGGGTTGGCAACTATTTTTGCAAATGTAAGATTTTGATCAGCCATTCTTTATAGTATAACAAGAGCAGCTAAAAAAAGCGAAAAAGACGATGCCAAAAGCATTAAAGCAATAAGTTTTAAGATGAGAGAGTCGTTTTCGTCTTTTACAAGATTATTCATAGAAGCTACTTGTTTAAAAACAATTAATAAAAATATTGTAAAAAGCAAAGAACACGCTAAAAAAAATATTTTTATAAGAATATTGGTAATGTTTCCGTTAATTAATAAATTAAATATTTCCATTTTTTCCTATAAG
>JACRFQ010000042.1 GCA_016217835.1 Candidatus Levyibacteriota bacterium
CTTGCAATTTTGTGGCTGGAGCGTAACAATAGTAGTATGTCTGACAAAAGTGAGCTAAAAAGTGTAGTTGCAGAGCATAAACCCCGAGATGAAGAGGGGCATTTTATTCACGTTGATAAACCAAAAGCTCCACAGAAATCCCAAGACCCGATATCAAAATTTTTAGGAGAGCATACAAGTTATTCCAAAAACCAAGACGATCTGTTAGATGTTCACATCGGTAATCCGTTAAGAAAAATTGTTGTGCTTTTAGAAGATATTAAAAAACAAAAAGCGTTTAGTTTTACATTAAAAGGTTCTTTGGGAATTGCAGGAGTTGCCCTTGCTCTTGGAGTATTTGGGGTTTTTGGAGGAGGACAGATTCTTTGCGAAAGAGGAGTTCAGTCGCAAATCGGAACAATAAAAACTTTGAATGTTTTGGAAACGGATTCTTCGGGAATTCTTATTTTGTCGCAGTTTCTTGATTACTTTGCTCCCAAACAAACCCACAATAAAGTTGTGTTAGTTAAAAATGATAACTTGGTAATCAGTCTTTCGGGAAAAGCATTAATCAATAATCCTTCATCATTAATCACTACGGGTGGTTATCCGGTAATCGCAACAGGAAATTATAATTCTTGCAGTCAAACCCTGACGGTTAACGACGCAAAGGGAATTGAAATATTTTTGCGTTAATCCTTCGTCTTTAATATTTTCTCTTGAAGTGATAGAATTCAAGTTAAATAAATTATGGGCAAAACCCTTACGAAAATAGATGCAATAAAAACGTCGGGTCTAGATGAAAAGACATTTGAAAATTATTTCAAAAATGCAAATGAATTCTCATCTCTCCCTAGAGTTAGAAAAGGGAGATTTCTTTTTGATGAAGATGAATTAAAGCGTTGGGGAGAAGATCGTAAGCGGAGGACAATCGAGCTTAATTTTGAAGACTATGCTTTATGTTTGGATTTTGCTCTCGCTCAGCATTTTAAAGGATATGTTTTATCTGATTGGGGTACAGCACGCCAAAGAGAATTTGGACAGAAAATAACCAATTGGGTTAAAGGACAGCTAGGCGAGATAGCAGTAAAAAAATTTCTAAAAAAAGAGTTCGGATTGGAAGTTGAACTTGATTTTGATATATACGCAGACATAGTGCCTCAAGATATAATTGGAGTTTTTGAAAATCATAAAATGAGAAAGCCTAAAATAGGTGTAGGAATAAAGTCCTCGAAGCCCAAAAGCGCATATTTGGTTTTAAGCGGGAACGAAATCAAGCTAGCTGAAAGAAGATCAGATATTTATATCTATTGCCGTCCCGATATCCCAGATGATCATTTGCTCCGTCTTACAAAGGACCAAGTTATAAAAGCAGTAAAAGATAAGCCACATTTTTCTAAATATAAAGACTTATTGCCTGATTTCAATAATATACCATGCGAGATTGTAGGTTGGTGCAAATTTGATGAATTGGAAGAAGTTTCTAGCATTCCTGGTTTAGAGTTTGAAAATGGAACGAGATTTGTAAAAAAATCCGGTGAGCTTCATAGAAGCAAGCATGATTGGGAAAAGCTTATAAAGTTGCTATAGCCGGTGGAAAATCAAAAATATTTTCCTGCTTGTTTCTGATCGGTTCCCCAGTGCGAATATTAGCAGGAATCCAATCATAATTGACTTCAGCAAATGTTTTTAAAACAGCATCAAGTATAGCTTTTGCGCCGACTGGGGGAACAGCCATGCCTATTTGTTTTCTAACGTTTTCTTTTGATCCTTCAAAAATAAAACTGTCTGGAAAAGTTTGTATTCGAGCCCTTTCCCTGTTTGTTAAAGCCCGATCTTCTTTCCAGTGATAGCCATGCGTTCCTCCTCCTCCGCTACCAGTAATAGTATAAGAAGGTTTGTTTGGGTGGAGTCTTTTATAGATTTGGCTCATTCTTGCACCTTTAACGTTTAATCTTAAATGCGTAGGTAATCCCTCAAACCATACGTTTTCACCTGGTGGTATATGCTTAAGTCTTTCGACAACTAATTTGCCTTGAGCTGTAATTTCATTGTTCGCCGCGTTTTCTGAGATAGGCGGATCTTCTATAGCCTCTTTAGCAGAAACATATTTATTAGCTGTTGTAGGAGAAGGAACTTTAAATTTAAGTCCTAAATCATTTCTTATTCCAATAATTACAACTCTATGGCGCGTCTGCGGAACTCCATAATCTTCAAATTTATATAAATGAGCTGTGAGCTTATATCCTTTTCCCGCTGATTCCAAATCTTCTAGAATTTTGACAAAAGCTTTTCCGTTATTTGCACTCTGTAGTCCGCTGACATTTTCTGCCATGAACCATTTAGGATTGTGTATCTTTATTGCTTTTACTCCATAAGTATAGAGAGGACCATATTTGCCATCAAATCCTTTTTGTTCTCCAACGACACTGAAATCGTTACAAGGAAAACCGAATGCCAAGGCGTCAAATGATGGGACATCTTCGAAATTTATTGTTTCAACTGGAGCACAAGGAACATTTTTTAAATCGCCGTTATGGATATTTCTTGCATAAGTTTTACAGGTATTTTCATCTATGTCGTTTGCCCATACAGGTTTTATTTTATAGGTATTGTTTTTATCATCATTTGCCGACGCAAGCATTGCTCCTAATGATAATCCGCCAGGTCCGCAGAATAGTTCAGCAAGTTTAAATACCGTTGTGTTTTTCATATGTCGTCCTTAATATACGATAGCATTTTTCAGGATTATTTTCTATCTCATGTTCCCAAAATCTTAATACCTTTATGCTTTCTTTTTTAAGTTCTAAATTTATCTTTTTATCTCTTCGAACATTATTCTTAATTTTTCTATCCCAATAATCATTTTTTGATTTCGGCCTTATAAAATCAATAGGACACTTATGCCAAAAACAACCGTCTATGAATACTGCTAATTTTTGTTGTGGAAAGTAAATATCCGGTTTTCCTAAAATTTTTGATTTTAGTCTGTATCTCCTTAGTCCATTTTTCCATATATATTTTCTAAACCTTAACTCAATCAGCGTATTTGAGCTTTTTATCTGAGACATATTATATTTTCTCTGCGTCGGCGTGTGAGTATCCATGCCGAAATTATAGACAAAAAGCTTGTTAAAAACTAGTTTTTTCTTACCAATCCTACAAATTTTCCCCTAATTTCCAATGATTTTGGATAAATATTTTTTGAGTTTTTGTTTCTAGGTTCTAGAAATATTTCTCCGTTTTTATTTCTGAATATTTTTAAAGTTGCGCCCTTTTCTGTAATCGCAACTACGACATCTCCGTTATCTGCAGTATTCTGATGTTTAACTACGATAATATCGTGATCCAAAATTCCCTCGTCGATCATACTATTTCCTTTTACCTCTAAGGCGTAATAATTTGCCGGACTAGTAATCATTTCTTTTGGAACTTCGATGGGTTCGGGATTTTCTAATGGTTCAATCGGCTCGCCTGCGGCAATCTTACCAAGCAAAAATATTTCGGGTTTTTTGGTGTAGATACCTCTTGCAACGTCGTTTTCCTTTTCAAGAAAACCCTTGTTTCTTAAAGTTTCAACAAATTGAAATATAGTTGGTACAGATCTATCAAATTCTTTAGCAATTTCAGCTAGAGAAGGGGGGTAACCTTTTTCTTTAGTAAATTTTTGTATATATTCCAATATTTGTTTTTGTTTAGGGGTTAAGTTAAGCATATTTAATAAAATTATAACAAAAAATACCTCTTGACAAGAATACTAATTTATACTAACATTTTACTAATGTATATAAGTATAGTCTAAAATGAAAAATAAACTTTGTCAAGAGGGAAAAGGGGTGAGAAAAAAATGATAACTCTTAATTGGGCAGGATATAAAATAATTGATGAAAATAGCATAAAAAAATTGCCTCAAATTGCGGGTGTTTATAAACTATCTACATATTTCCCAGCAACTGAGAAATATAAACCATTCTATGTAGGACAAGCGGATAATATCTATAATAGAACCGTTCAGCACGCAGGAGAGAGCGAGAAGAATTCTTGTGTAAAAGAAAACTTTAAAAAATATGCTATTTACATAAACTATGCGGAGGTTAAATTGCAATCAGATAGAGATAGTGTTGAAGTGGCTTTATACAACAATTACAAACCATCATGTAACGATAAAAATGCTTTACCAAACGTAAAACCTGCGGAAATAAGCAGTTTTAATTAATTTAGCATATTGCCTTGATTCAAGATTTAACTGGGCGTATAATTCTGCTACTTAAAAATTATGAAAAATATCGATGATTTACTGTCTGAATTAGCCGGAGGAGCAACGCATGTTATTTCTAATCCAAACACAATTGCGGATTTACAAAAACGAGGAGTTAAATTTGATAAACCTAAATCTAAAACTGAAGAAGAGTTTATAGAAGAAATATTTGGCCAAAGGAAAAATATTGCGTTGACTAACATTTCAAAATTTCCGATACAGCCTGATATTGCTATTCCCACAATTGGTTTTCTTTACGACGAAATAAGGGAATGCATTTTGTTCGGTTTGTATGGTGCTGCTATCTCATTAAGTGCCGTTCTTGTAGAGTTTTCACTTAAACAAGCAATTGCAAGAAAAAAGTCTGGAAATAACTATGAGAAGACAGAATGGGAAAGAATTGAGAATATAGAGCTTGGACTCACAATAAAAGAAGCCAAAGAAAAGGAAATTATTGATGATACGCTGGAGGAAGTCTTGAACAGTTTTAAAAATACAGTAAGAAATCCCTATTTACATTACAATATAAAAAAGATTGTCAAAAAGGTTGGTGCTAATAAAGTAAGGAAAATTGATATTAATACTCAAAAAGTGGAGGAACTAAATTTACCGGCAGAAGATAATCCAATCCTTTGGGGATTTGCAAAAAGATTTGTGGACAGAGAAACAGTGTTCGACGTTTTTAACTTTGCAGATAGAATCGTTAAATATCTTTTTGTAAAAAATCAATGAAATTTCAAAAATATTTTCAAAAAAGAGTGTAATTTTGCTACAGAATTTATGTTTATAAAATCACTTAAAATTAAAAATTTTAGACTATTTTCACCAGAAAAATATTTCGAAATTGAGGATATCAATACGCCAGATAATATAAACGAGGGTTCGGGACTAAATGTATTTGTGGGTGAAAATGGAAGTGGGAAAACAGCCCTTTTAGATGCTCTCGCACTTCCATTATTGGAATATAAAACAGAGTCCGTCTCTATTAGCGACTTCAATGATCCGAAGAATGATATTCTAATTGAATTGTATGCAAAAGGTGATTTTGAAGTTACAAAAACAATTACAGGATCATTCAAAGCGCATGGATTTTCTTTCAAAGCAAATATTAGAGCTAGAGACTTTAAGGCATATTTATCTAGCATGATAATTCTCGATCGCAGATTTATCCAAGCAGATGGCGAAAACATAAAGGAAGATAGTCCTGATTTAAGAGTTGGGGTAAATAATCCTTGGAAATCAAAAAGATTTGACGAAAATGATGTTTTATTCTTAGACAAAAATCGTATCTTTCAAATTCGTTCTGGCACCTATAACACAACTAGATTTGATAGATTGATGGAAGATTTTAGCTATCAATATCTAAAAAAATCTCAAGTTGATAATTTGAATGAGGAATTAGATACTAAAATCAAAAAAGACAAAGTTGAAAATGACTTCCTGTCGGAAGCTGTAAAAAAATTTCATGAGATTAGTGGTTCTCAAATAAAATTAGATTTTTTAGATAACTACAAACCATTTAAAAATGCATTCTTTGCCACAAAGAAAGATAACAATCAACAAATCTTACTGGATGATCTTGGTTCGGGTTATGAAATGATTTTTGCACTTCTGTACTCTTTCTATTTAGCCAAACAGAGCGGAAAACAATTAATAATTTTAATCGACGAGCCCGAGCTTCATTTGCATCCAGCATTGCAGGAAAAATTTGTTAAGTTTTTGCTGGAATTTTCTAAAGAAGCACAAATTATTCTTACATCTCATTCTCCTCTTTTAGTTAAACAGATGTCATATAACAGTAATGTAAAAATTAGCATAATCAACAACAATGGAACAGACGTTTCTAAGATAGAGAAACGGGTTTTGCCCTACATTTCAGCAAATGAAACTAATTATCTTGCTTTTAATCTTGCGACTGAAGAGTATCACAATGAGCTTTTTGAAGAGCTCAAATTTTTAAACGGAGACAATAAAGGCATTAAAGAGTTTGATAATGATTTTTTTGTTGGCGAAAAAAAAGAACTACAAAAATCTTCTTATTTTGGAAAACCAAATCAAGTGAGCATACACACATTTATTAGAAATCAAATTCATCATCAGAAAGATAATGGTAAAACTGAATATGATATTTTAAAAGCCTCTATTGAAAAAATGAGAATTTTTTTCTAAACGCGTTTGACATAGAAAGTTGCAGTTGAAATTTTCTTAGAAACTGGTATATTAAAACGGTACTCAAACTTTACTTTCGGTTTTTTAATGGCCGTTTTAGACAGATCCGAAAGGGTTTGAGTACACTAGAGCGGCCATTTGAGTACTTTAAAATTTTTGCGTTTTCCCTATCCGTAAATACGGAGGCGAGCCGACAGCTTTTAGAGCTTCGGCCGAAGGCCGAGCGATAAAGATAGTAGGAGCGGGAGCGACTACCGATTAGAAAGAAAGGAAGTTCGAACTTTTTTGTAGGTCTCGACTCTTCGACGAGCTCAGAGTCTTCGACATATAATCGAGGAGAAGAGTCGGGGTACTCGGAATCGAACCGAGACCAAGCGGCCCCCAGCCGCTCATTCTACCACTAAACTATACCCCGTTGTTAGCTATTA
>JACRFQ010000044.1 GCA_016217835.1 Candidatus Levyibacteriota bacterium
AAGGCTCGTTAAGGGAGTAATAAAAGAAGAATCATGGACAAATGAATCATTTTCACCTTTACTTGAATACCCTCATTATACAAAACCGCGAATTTATAAAAAAAGCACTGTCCCTCAAATTTTACTTTCCGGAAATCACGGGCAAATAAGAAAATGGAGAAATGATCAAAGTATAAAAATTACCTCTAAATTAAGACCGGATCTTATTAAAAGCGGTTAGAATGGTGAAGGATTTGTTCCGCCTGATCCCGAAGCCGATACATCCGGTAAAAATGTTCCCATATCCGAACTGTTCCAGGAGGAAACATTATCAAGAAGGGATTGTTTATCTGCGGAAAGAGGAGAAATGGGCAATTCATTGTTTACGTTTTGAGGCAGAAATGGTTTATAATAAAAAATAATCACCAGGGAAGACATACTTCCTGTTGTTTTAATACTTACTACTTCCGAAGCAGGAACAGTTTTATAAAGTTCCGTTATAAATTTCGCAATAGTTTGGGCATTCCCTCCGATATTGACATTTAATTTTATTGAAGGGTATTTTGAAGCATCATTTTCTGCCTTATCCAAATCACCTAAAGAAAAATTGAAATCTTCAACCGATACTCCGGTTTTACTTGCAGCAATAGTAATTGCGCCCATAATCCCCGTAAAATCCTTATTTGCCGGTAAGACTTGCGACAACTTATTAAAATCCGTATTTGCTTTAGAATCATCCAGACTTAGGAGAAAATTATAATTGTTTTTTAAAATTTTCAGTTTTTCGGTTTCTTTTTGTAACTCTGCTCTAGATTTTAAATAATTATTAAATTGCGGAATAATGATAAAAAATAGTATCCCAACGCAAATCAAAATTACACAAATTGGCAAAATATTATCTTTATAATGCCTGTAAACAGTGGTAAATACCTGCGCATCAAGATTAACTTTTTTTGAATTATTAATATTAATATCCATAATTACAACGTATCTGCCTGTAACGTTAGGGTATATTTCCCACTACCCGTATTAACGACAAGACTTTGTATAGAAAGGTTCTTAATTATATTTTCTTTATTTCCTAAAATTACAACATCTTCTATAAAATTATCCATTGGCGTTAAAGATCCCCCTGAAACAATAAGGATAAACGTTCCGTTATCTATTGTCATTGTATCAACAGATAAATCAGCCGGTAGCTTACTTAACACCGTGTTAATAAGTAATGAATAATTTTTTCTCGATTTTATTATACCGGCTATACTATTAAGCCTATCGCCGATAAGCGAATACTTAAAAAACTTCTCGCTTAAAGAAGAAATATTTGATAATGCCTGTTCTTGTTCCTTTTTAACAGAAGAAGTGGGAAGAGCAAATATTGCAACAAAAAGCAACACCGATACCAAAGCAACCATAGCTAAAAATCCAATTGCTATTATTTTTAACGTTTTTAAACGTTTTAATTCTTGTTCGAACTGGAAAGTCTTGCTTGAAACAAGATTTATATCGTTACTCATAATCTTTCATTGCAAGCCCAACCGCAATTGTATAATCCGAAGCATTACTAAGTATCTCTTTTGGCATTTGCTGTGAAGCCAACACCTTCCATGGATTTGCAATTGCCGTCTCGATACCGGAATTATTGGCAAAGAAAATCTCAATGCCCGGGAGTTTTGCCGTACCGCCCGATAATATAATCTGTCTTATTGACGCATCATCTTTATATTTTTGGGCATAAAACGCAATAGATTTTTTAATTTCGGCTAAGATTGAATTCAAAATCGGTTCTGTTGCCTGACCAATTTTACCACCTAAACTTTTTCCCGAGACACCATAAACACGTTTGTATTCTTCTGCCTGTTGTGGGGTTAAACCAAAATCAGTAGCAATAGCTCTATTGATTGCCGCACCTCCAACTGCCATTGAATAGGTAAAAACCATTGTTCCGTTTCTAATAATTGCAAATGCCGTACTTATTGATCCGATATTAACAATAAGACTTGTGGGAAAAGTCTCATCTGAAACTAATGATCTTATTGTTGCAAGAATTTCAGTTTCCATACTATTTACAGAAAATCCTGCCAATTGAATAACTTTTTGATATTTATTAACCAAAACTGTCGGCGCTCCTACCATTAAAACCTGCATTTTATCTCCCTGACTTGGCTGATTTGGTCTTTTTAAAACATTCCAAACAAGAGTGATGTTTTGTAAAGGCACCGGAATATATTGCTCCGCTTCCCAATATATAGCAGACGCAAGCTCTTTATCTGAAATTACAGGCATATCTAAAACTTTTGTATAAACTTGGTTCTCGGGAAGAGCAATATTAACCAGTTTTGAATCAATTCCGGCATCTTTTACAGCCTTGGCAATTGCCTGAGCCATTTCTTCCATGTCCAAAGGCGACTCTGACATCATTCCCCGTACCGGAGCAGGCGATATGGAAGCTGCTTTTAAAATAAATGAGCCTTTTCTTCCGTCAAGCATGCAAAGTTTAATTGATGTAGCGCCTATATCAAGGCCGAATGATTTTTTGTTCATTTTAGGGTTGAAAAAG
This sequence comes from Candidatus Levyibacteriota bacterium, assembly GCA_016217835.1. GTDB lineage: Bacteria > Patescibacteriota > Microgenomatia > Levybacterales > UBA12049 > JACRFQ01. The sequence goes on from JACRFQ010000044.1 coordinate 2,540, forward strand.
AATATATGGAAAAAATTCGGCAGGAACTTCGGGGTAGCCTTGAAAAACAGTTACTGTTCTTTTTATATTATCATCTGAAGTTCCAGTTGAAGTAATTGTAACACCCTGAGAAGGAAGACCCGCTCCTGCTGCGCCGATAACACTATCTGCGTATATAGGATTTATTCTGACGAGTAAACCCTTACCGGCAATAGGACAACCGGCAGTCCCGATACAAAACACTGCTTTATATAAAGGGGTAACATTTGAAATCTTAGTTGAATTTGCAGAAATCAAAGAGCTATCAACATTAAAATTATTACTTGTTGCAACCCTTGTGGGACACGGATCAAGCGCACGTCTTGTCATAACAGGAGCACCAACGGTACCGGATATAACAGCTACTTCTAAAGCTGCAGGCCTGTTGCTTGCGTTATTACAATCTTCACCAGGATTTCCCCAATAAATGGTTAAATTTCCGCTCCAGGGATTTTGCCAAAGATTATTTTGATCGAGAGGACTCGTAACCCAAACATAAGTTGCATCGTTCTTAGAAACAATTTTTCCTCCGTTAAGAAGAAATGACAAATCCCCTAAAACCTGCGTTACTGTCGTTGAATAATTTGTATTTCCAGAAAAAACTCCTTCTGCGCAAAGCCCTGTACAGGATGCTTTTTTAATTGCCCTTTCAATGCCTGCTTCTGCCGCTGACAATGCTTTTTGTGAACTTACCTGTTCTCTGGTATTTCTGATATTTGTAATCGTTCTGGAAGCAAGAGAAAGTCCCACAGTTAGAGCCACAACCATTATAAGCACGATAACTAAAAGCGTCTGTCCTTTTTGATTTTTAATTAAACCCGATAAACTCTTTCCAAACATAAATGAAAGTATAGATATAGATTAGCAATAATTCTTTAAGCTTGTCAACTCCGATTGGGTAAGGTTTAATTTCTGGTAACCAAACTAGTAATTTCGTAACGTAATTGTGGTATCAAAAGGAATTGTTGTTTGATTTTCCGCAAAAAAACCGGAATTCTTTTTGCTTAAAGTAAAAAGAACATTTATTGTTGCCGGGGATGTCGTATTTACCTGACTACAATAGAAATTACAATCAGAAACTGTAAATTTAGTAGTATCAATTAGGTCTGCAGTTCCTGAGGCAATCGTTGAGCCGGTGCAGGAAAACTCAGTTACCCCATCGTCAAAAGATGTTATCTTAATATATTTATATGCCGTGGGGGGAGAACTAACCGCTGTGCAATCGGTTATATAAGTTCCGGCTAAAGTTGTTTTTACGCCACCAAAACTTTTTGAGTAAGCAATCATTTTGGACATTTGGGAAATAATATAATCTCCGTTTTGCCTTACCTCATTGGTCGTATTGCTCTTATTTCCTCCCCGTAAAGAAGTAACTAATATTGCTATCATTACCGCACCCACAGAAATTAGAATAATCATTACTGCCAAAAGCTCAACAAGCGTGTATCCTTTTTCGGAATTCTTAATTCTTAATTCATAATTCATAATTCTTTTCATGGTGCTGACACAGTATTAATATTAGCAAGACAAGTATCAAGCGAAACAGAATGACAATAAATGTTTGCAGAACATTTTCCATCTGCCCAAGACACTTTTACAACAACTTTTGCGTTTTTGTCGGCAACGAGACCACATCCGCTACTATTTTGCGTTATAGTAATCTCACGCACAAAAAAGTTATTAATATTGGGAGATGAACAAACCGAAGGAGAACCTAAATCAGTTGCTCCTTCACCAAGGCAGAATACTCCGCCTTTGGTTAAGAAACCAATCCAATCAGATTCACTTTGCGAACGCACAATATCTATACCTTGCTGAGCGTAATGCGTTGCCAAATTTTGATTTTTACTAAAAGTTGAATTACTCATAGAAGTAATTACAACTACCGCAATCGCAGAGATAATTACAGATGCCGCGGCTAAGGCAATTAAAGCTTCTATTAAAGTTTGTCCCCTTTGATTAATCATCATTGCACTGATATGTTTCCAACAGAGCTGCTAATGGTAATTGTTTTTGTTTTATTAAAAGACATAAGTACAATATTACCGGTTCCCCTAACTCCACCTGTTAATACGGGATAAATGACGTTTATTGTCGTTGTTGGAGGAGTATCACTTGCAGAATTAAAAGAAACATCCCTGGTAAGGGGTGTTGTTGACAATGGAGTTGTAACACCTGAACAAGTTACGTTTAAAGAATATGTTCCCGCACCGGTATTTATGGTAACACTATAGCTTTGCAATACGCTTGTTGACGGACATTCAATAGGCTTATTCTGTGAAACTGTTCTTGTTTTTGCGGTATTTAAAGTATTAACCAGGTCATTAGCAGCTTGCTGCAAAACCTGAGCCCTACTATAATCAACAAATGAAGCAATTCCAACGGTTGATAAAACAGCCATCACTAGAAAAACAACAATTAACTCGATCATGGTAAACCCATGCAAATTTGAAATTTGAAATTTGAAATTTGAAATTAATTTCATGGATTTCTAACCGTAAAAGAGACTGTGAATGCACTGGAACAAGAATCTGTTGTATCTTTTTGTGAATCGTTTAAATTTTCAAGACAGGTATATAATGTATAACTAACTCCAGAAGCAGAGGTATATGTATAGCTGCCTCCTAAGGGATCGCAGGGAATCTTTGTCATATAGGTAACCTGATTTGGCGCAGTTCCGTACGCTAGAGGAGACCCACAAGCCGGAAAACCTCCTGTAAGTGGATATATTCCCTGATCTGACCGGTAGATTTCTAAAGCAGACTGAATTTGTCTTAAATCTGACTTTCTTTGCACATCCCTTGCTCTTTGCCTGACTCCGATAAAATTTGCCATTAAAAGTGTTGCCAAAACTCCAATAATAGCAACTACTATTAATAATTCTATTAATGTAAAACCCTTTATGTTTTTACTTATTAATTTATTATTCATCATTGTATCGAAACATCCGGACTCGAAACGCCAAAATTACATTTTCCGCCGCATGCATTTAGCATGTTAATTCCTGAACCCGAAGGAGCAGCGCATTGACCGCCTGTACAAGCTTGTGAATCTTTGCTTCCCCTATTTAGACTAGCATATATGTAATAAGTTTGTCCATTTGAAGAATAATAAATATATTTATTGGCAGTTGTAGCATCCTTAGGAAGGATGTTCATATAAGGCGTCCACGGTAAACCCCAATCCCTAACTGTTCCGCTTTTATCAACAATTTGATAAGAAAGGTTGCTCGTTGGGTAGCTTTGATTGTCTTGATAATAAACCTCCAGGCCTTTTTGAATTTGAGATAAATCGGATTTCACCCTTGCATCTTTTGATTTTTGAATCTGGCTAAAGGGGTCCAAAACAGCCAGAAGCGCTGCTGCCATAGTTGCAAGAATAGCCACAACAACAATTAATTCCAACAGTGTAAAACCTAAAGAAAAATTGTGATTTTTCACATCCCGAGTAAGCTTAAGGCATATAAATAAATTTGATTTCCCCAAAACAGACTTATTACCGTTCCCGCTATTAAGAATGGACCGAAGGGAAGAGTATCTTTTAAAAAAGCTTTTTTTTTCCATACAATTAGTATGATAGACAAAACTCCCCCTGTCAAGAAAGCTAAATAAAGCGCAACAATAATACCGGGAAAGCCCAAAAATAAACCCAATAAAAACGACAGCTTTATATCTCCTCCGCCCATACCCTGTTTTTTGGTAATAGAAAAAAATATATATGAAATAAGTACAAAAAATATAAAAGCTCCAAACCCTGAAACCAAATGAAGAATTAAAAATGAAGAATTAAAAATGAGCAAATAAAATATATTAACAGCAATTGCTAAAAATATAATTTTGTCAGGAATTATTCCGTATTTTAGATCGGTAAAAAAAATAACTATAAAACTTGATACAATCAATAGGTAATACAAAAGAGTGATTAATGATAAAGGATTAAAAATTGAGAATTGAGAATTAAGAATTAAGAAGATATATGTCAACGCAAATATAATTCCGGTACAAATTTCTATAATAGGATAAAAATAGGGAAGGCGAGCATGGCAGTATCTACACTTTCCTTTTAAGAATATAAAAGACAAGACCGGAATTAAATCCAAAACCCCAAGTTCTTTTTTACAATTTTCGCAATGTGATCTTCCTTTTATAAAATTTTTTTTCTTTGGAATCCTATCAACCAAAACCCCCAAAAAAGATCCTACAAAAAGTCCTATTAAAAATATGCTAGCTGTGATCATATGTTATTTTTTTTCTCATTTTCTTTAATATCTTTAAAAAAATCTCCTTTAAAAATTTTGTTATAACTTTTTACCACATCGGCAGCCTTGTTATTATCTTTAAAACAAAATTTATAATTTATATATAGATAATAATAAGCTCTATCTGTCAGGGGATCTACGTCCATTGCCTTATATATATTATCTCTGGCTTCCTTACAATTCAAATCATTCATTTCAAAAACAGCTACGGCCAAATAAGCATCAGGATTATTATTATCAAAATAAAGCGCTTTTTGAAAATACGCTAAAGCTAATTGCGGATTATGGTATTGAGTAAATATGTAATCTCCCTGTCCGATCATGGCATTCGAATATGCAGAATTAATTTCTAATATTGTTAAACTATTTAAACTAATATTATTATCTTTACTGATGTTCTTGTTTTTAAATTTATCCCATATTTGTGATTGCGTTTTTAAAAACTCTTGTTCTGATAATATTTTCTTTGGATCACTTTCAAGTTTATAAACGAGGCCATATGGAACCCAGATGAATTGTTTACCTTTAGAAGGTTGAATTTTAATATTAGAAAAAACAGGCGCTTTATTAGATGCGTTCAGTAACGCTTTGGCAATCAAATCTTGACTTTTAGAATCTTTAGGAAATTCTTTTAAGTAGCTATCTGTTAATTTATGCACATTATTGTTTGCTACCATACCTAAGATAGTAACATCCGGTCTGACTTTGAGTCCATAATGAATATACCAAGTATTGAATTGCGGAGTATCCGCAGTTAAAAATAAAATAGAATTTAACGGAAGGGGACTTATGATGTCATATGCCAAATTATCTCCTATCCATACATTATGTAAGTCGGTTTTGCTAAAATTATATTTTACAAATAGCAAGGGGATAATAAAAAAAATTGCGATAAATAATTTTTCGTAGGTATTTTTTTTAAAAATCCTGTTTAAAATATGTACAAAGAATTGCAAACCGAATGGAAAGAAAAAGAGTAAAATAACAGCAGACATAGTATAAAATCTTTCATAAATACCAATATAAAAAGATTTTAATAGGGGTAAACCAATTAGCGCAATAAAAAATGGGCCTGACAATAAAAATCCTAAAAAGAGAGAAATAAAAAGTAATTTACTTTTCCGCAGTAAGCTTACTGCTCCCAACGCACAGATAAATAATACGGGTATTGTTAACTGGTATAATAAATACAAGAAATAGTTTTTTTGAATAATTAATTTTTGCATTAAATTAAGATCAGGAGTCGGTCCTACCCCAAAGGTTCCATACATCTTCCTTAATAAAACATCAAAAAATGTATTTAAATCCTTAACATTTCCCCAATTTACCGGAGGGTTAAAAAAAGAAGCAACCGGAATATACAAATAAACAGATAAACCGAGTAAGCCAAATAACATACCCCAAAATATAGTTTTAGGTTTTTTTAGAATCTTTTTATAATTTGCAAAAATTAGAATTAAAACCGAAGGAAAAATAAAACTTATTATGTAATTATTAGTTAAGGATAAACCTGTAAAAAATGCCAGTAAATAAAAATAATTAGCTTTTTTATCTTTATAATATAAATAGGCAAGTAAAAGTAATAATATTACAAAAAAACTGTTAAGCGCAAATACCTCAGCTATTTCTGCGTAAAACCAGAAAAGGTAATTGAAAGCAAGAACAAAAGCAGAAACACAAGAAATCAACTTACTATTGGTAACTTTTAAGGAAAAAATATAAAATAATACAACCGCTAAAGAAGCAGAAAATACGGATACTAAACCTACCATAAAAGCAGGTGTTAAAAAATTAATCCGGGTAAGAAGAAAACCCAACAATGTGATTAATGGATACCCCGAAGGATGAGGTACGCCCATAACTATTGCCGATGTTACAAAATCTCCAACATCTCCACCAAAAACACTTCTGGATAAATTATGGATATATATTAATAAAACAACTAAAAATAAAGAGAGAGGAAGAATATATTTTCTTAAACCGGTAAACATCTAGAAGATTTAATTGGAACACCAGTATGTGCCACCTGATGCAAGTGTAACCCCGCTTGCGTTATATACTGTATTTGGATCTTTTTTCTGAGATAATGATTGTGGGAAATAGCATGCTGTAACTCCGGCAGTGTTAGCTGCTAAACCAAAGAAGCGGATATTCCTTAAGATATTTGTAGCATTAATAAAACTGGCTTTCAATTCACCGTCCGCTATAAGAGTACTCACGCTACAATTACCTGCAGCATCAGTTAAATTAAGCGAACTTACAGCGCAACCGGCTCCTCCTGAAGCCACTGCCCACCAAGGCATAGCATTATGCGTTGCGTAATATCTTATATTGGCGGAGATAAATTCTACCACCGTGTTTTTAACACTTGCATCTTGAGATTTTTTAAGCTGTTCGAACGGGTCAATTGTTGCGATTAATGCTGCTGCTAAGACTCCGAGGATTCCGATAACGACTAAAAGCTCAATTAAGGTAAAACCTGAATTTTTCTTTAGCGTTTCGAGATATCTTTTCATGTATGTATTAATAATAAACATAATCAAAATAGCTTGTCAATAGTCAATTTGAAGCTAAATTTTACTGAATACTCGAGATTAAGCTATAAATTGGCGTAATTACAGAAATTATTAAAAATGCAACCCCGATTCCTAAAACTACCATAATAAATGGTTCCATTGCTGTTGTTAAAGTTTTTACCGTTTGATCAACTTCTCTTTCGAAATATTCGGAGGCTTTTACCAAGGTATCGTCAATTTTTCCTGTTTGTTCTCCGATTTTTACAAGTTGGATAATAAGCGGGGGAAATAATGGATAATAAGACATTGAATCTCCAATTGTTACTCCTTTTTCAACCTGTTTGGCAACACCAAGTATGGCATTTTTAAATAAAATGTTACCTGTTGTATCTGCAGTTTCATTTAAAGCTTGGACAACCAGCGTTCCTGTTCCAACCAAAAGACCAAAGGTTCTGGCAAACTCTGCAAGAATAGTCTGAGTTACAAGTTTTCCAAAAACCGGAAGCTTTAAAACCGTTGTGTCTATTAGCATTTTCCCGTCCGGTGTTTTTGCCCATTTCCTAAAACCAATAATAACAACCGCGCCTCCCAAGAGAACAAGCGGCCAGGCAGCAATCATAAAATTTGAAAGCCCAACGACTATTTTAGTAGGTAAGGGAAGTTCTACGTTTAAGTTTGTATACAAAACCGTCAGTTGGGGAATAACAAATATCATCATGATAGACATAACAACTACCATAAGAATCATAACTATAACAGGATACATTAAAGCACCTTTAACAGTACTCCTAAGCTTTGCCTGTTTCTCCAAATTATCCGCAAGACGAAGTAAAACCTTATCTAAAAGCCCTGATTTTTCTCCCGCGCTAATAATAGAGATGTAAATTGGACTAAAAACCTGCGGATGCTTTTCTAAAGCCTGGGCAAGGGTTTTTCCTTCCTCAACTTCGTTGATCAAAGACATAACTACTTCTGCCATCTTTGGATTTTGCATTTGTTCTTTAAGGATCTCTAATGCTCTAAAGAGCGTAAGGCCTGATGAAAGCATTGAAGAAAGCTGTCTTGTGAAAAGCACCAAATCAGCTTGACTAAATTTTTTTAGAAAGGGGAGATTATTCCAAAATTTATTATCTATTCTCTCAATGGTAATCGGAATAAGATTTTTCTCTCTTAAATATTTAGCGGCCCCATCTATATCTTTTGCATCCAGTAATCCTTGGGAAAGTTTTCCATCAGCGGTTGCTGCTTTATATCGTAGTTTCATATTAGCCAACCATTCTTAAAAGCTCTTCGGGTCTTAGGGCATAACTTTTTGCCACTTCCAAACTTATGGTTCCCGCCAAAACCAAAGAAGCAAGAGATGATTCAAGCGTAATCATACCCGAATCCTGTGATGTCTGAATAATAGAATCAATAAGATGAGTTTTTCCATCTCTTATGTTTGTTGCAATAGCAGATGTGCCAATCAATACTTCTACTCCGGGTATTCTTCCTCCGTCAATCCTTGGAATAAGTCTTTGCGAAACAACGCCTTTTAGCGTAGAAGCAAGCTGAGTCCTAACCTGAGATTGCTGACTGGCGGGAAAAGAATCAATAATCCTATCTATTGTCTGGGATGCCGAATTCGTGTGTAGTGTTGAAAATACCAAATGACCGGTTTCTGCAATAGTTAGCGCAGCCGCAATGGTTTCAGGGTCTCTCATTTCCCCAACTAAAACAACGTCTGGATCTTCACGCAGAGCAGAACGCAAAGCCAGCGACCACGAATGAGTATCTAAATCCATCTCCCTTTGCGAAATAATACTTTTACCTGTTGGATACAAATATTCAATCGGATCTTCAATTGTTAAAATATGAGAAGCCTTAGAAAGATTTATTTCGTTGATAATTGCGGCAATTGTTGTTGATTTTCCGTGCCCTGTTGGTCCTGCAATCAAAACAAAACCCTGTTTTAAATTAGCAAACGAGTGACAAATACTTGGAAGCTTTAATTCTTCTATTGTTCTTATTTTTGGTTGTAAGTACCTAAAAGCAGCCGATAAAACTCCTCTTTGATAATAAAGATTCGTTCTAAATCTTCCTAAATCCCCATAAGCTCCACCACCAAAGCCAAAAGAAAAATCAATTTCTTTATTGTTAATAAGTAATTCTTTTTGCTCAGGCTTTAATATTGAAAAAATCATCGTCTCCATCTCCGGAGCAGTAGCGGGAACATAATTTGAAAGATATCTTAATTGACCATCTATCCTTAAAGCAGGCGGAACACCCGGTAAAAGGTGTAAATCCGATGCATTATTTTTAATTGTTAGATCTAATAATTCATGAATATCCATAATTTAGTCTCTAGTCTTTAGTCACTAGTCATTTGTTTACTCCTGAGCAACTCTAAGTACTTCTTCAACAGTTGTAATTCCCGCAAGCACCTTTAAGTAACCATCCTGCTTCATGGTTATCATGCCTTCGGCAATTGCTTCTTTTTCAATTGTACCAGAATCTGCATGTTGTAATATCATCGCAGCAATTTTTTCAGAAACAGGAAGTGTTTCAAAAATTCCAACCCTTCCTATATATCCTGTATTAACGCATTCTTCACAACCCTTTCCTTTGTAAAACTTGATTTCCTTTTGACCTTGCGGGAAATATTTTCCCAAAACTATTTTCATTTCATCAATAATTTGCTGCGGAGGATTAATCTCTACTTTACAATGAGGGCAAATTTTTCTGACAATCCTTTGTCCCAAAACCGCATTCATGGTAGAAGCAAGTAAAAATGTTTCGGCGCCCAAATCCAAAAGCCTTGGCAGCGCTCCTGCCGCGTTTGAAGTATGAAGCGTGGAAAAGACTAAATGACCGGTTAACGCCGCCTGAATTGCAAGCTCTGTTGTTTCTTTATCGCGGATTTCTCCAACTAATATAATATTTGGATCTTGTCTTAGAAAAGATCTAAGTCCCTCGGCAAAAGTAAGACCCACAGCGGGATTTACCTGTACCTGGTTGATTCCCGGCATTTGATACTCAACAGGATCTTCAAGGGTTGATATATTGACCCTTGTTGTATTTAATTTATTCAAAACAGAATAAAGAGTTGTTGTTTTACCACTTCCTGTTGGTCCTACTACTATAATTATTCCATGAGGCCTTAGCATCGCAGTTTCCAAATTCCTTATAGACGGACCATTTATACCAAGCTCTTCCAAAGAAGGAACTCCGCCGGATTTTCTTAAAAGTCTCATAACGATTTTTTCCCCATACGTAGTCGGTAGAACCGAAATTCTAAGATCTACCTCTTTATCTTCCACCTTAAAATTGAAACGTCCGTCTTGCGGAGTTCTATGTTCATCTATTTTCATTTCCGATAAAATTTTAATCCTTGAAATTACTGCTTCTTGGACACTTTTTGGTAAAGACAATTTATCGTATAAAATTCCGTCAATTCTGTAACGCACTCTAATCCTATCTTCCTGCGGTTCAATGTGGACATCCGAAGCTCTGCTCGTAACAGCGTACTCTAAAATTGTCGAGACTATTTTTGCAATCGGCGCTTCTTTAATAATTTCGGAAATTTGAGTTACATTAATCGTTTTAACTTTATTTTGCGTTTCTGTTTCTTTTAACGCAGCTCCTACTTCGCCGACAATTTCTTGTCTGTATTGTTGATTTATGGCTCTATCAACTTCGGGTACAGAGGCTGCAAATGTTTTAATGTTTTGTCCCGTTTTTTCTCTAACAAAAGTAACCGCTTCCAAATCAACAGGATTACTCATGGCAACTGACAATTCTTTGGTTTTTTCATCATATGCAAAAGGTATTAAAGAAAATCTTTCGGCAACAACTCTTGGAACAAAACCTAAAGCCTGAGGAGAAAAAGAAATATTGTCTAAAGAAACGAAGGGAATATTTAATAGTTTTGCTTTTTCCTCGGCAAATTTTTCAAGAGGAATAATGTTAAGTGATTCGACAATTGATTCTTCCGAAATACCTTCACTAGCGCCCTTAACTTTAATATCATCGTATTGGACTTTACTAATTAATTTATCGGCAAGAAGAATATCAGATAGGGTCTGATTTGAAGAAATTTGTGATTGTGATAAATTTATTTGATCGGGCATTACTATTATAGTAGTCGGAAATGTGATATAAAGTCAAATAGAATTTACAATTCCCAATTTACAATTTACAATAAATTTTCCAATGACAAATTGATATTTCAATGAAAATTGAGAACTGAAAATTGAAAATTGTACTCTTATGCAAAGCATATTAATCGTTGGAACAATTGAAGAAACCAGAAAAAAAGCTTTAGAAATTATTAAAGAAAATAAAATTTCTAAATTTGATACCGATATTATCCAAACGGAAAAATCCGTTGGAATAGGGGACATTAGACTTTTACAAAAACGCATTTTTTTAAAACCTCTAAAAAGTGAGCAAAAAGCAGTAATCTTAAAAGCTTTCTTGGGGATGACAATAGATTCCCAAAACGCATTTTTAAAAGTTTTGGAGGAACCACCTGTTAATACTATTATTATCATCCTTGTTGATACGCTTGATTTTTTATTACCAACGGTTCTTTCAAGATGCAGTATTTTAACTTTAAAAAATAACGAAAAATTAGAAAAGAAAGGTTCGGAAGAATATTTAAAAATCTTGAATATGATTCAAAAAGGTCAAGGAATACTAAAACTTGCCCAGGACAACGGAAAGAGCAGGGAAGAAGCGTTAAAATTTTTAGA
>JACRFQ010000043.1 GCA_016217835.1 Candidatus Levyibacteriota bacterium
TTATGAATTCAGCAAAAGGTTAATGGACGTAGCTTTTTCTTTAATTCTTATCGTTATCTTTTCCCCTGTAATTTTAATTGTTTCAATACTTATAAAATTAGATTCAAAAGGCCCTGTTTTAGCAGATACTCCCCAAAGAATTGGAAGAGGCGGAAAAACTTTTAAAATGTATAAATTCAGAAGTATGATTCAAAATGCGCACGAAATTTTAAGAAATAATCCAAAATACGCAAATCTTTTTAACGAATACAAAAAAGGAAGTTACAAATTAAAAGATGATCCAAGAATTACAAAAGTTGGGCATTTTTTAAGAAAGCACTCTTTAGATGAAGTGCCGCAGCTTTTTAATATTTTAAAAGGAGATATGAGTTTAGTTGGTCCAAGAGCTTATTATCCCGATGAATTAAGAGATCAGCAAAAAAAATATCCCAAAACGCAAACTGCCGTAAAAATTGTGCTTTCAATTAAGCCCGGGCTGACGGGTTATTGGCAGGTTTCTGGCAGAAGCGAAATAAATTTTGATAAAAGAATTGAAATGGATGCGATGTACGTTAAAAAAAGATCAATTATTTATGATTTGTGGATTATTTTAAAAACCCCCTGGGCAATGATTTCCGGCAAAGGCGCCCTCTAAATCTCTTCAAGAGCAGTTGACACGTTTGTTATTTTCAAGCTATGATATATGTTATGGACGGTTTTAAAAAAATAGATTTTAAACTTGAAGAACAAGAAAAAACCCAAACTCCGTCTACAGATTTAAAACCTTTAGAAAAAAACCCAAAAATGAAATTTAATTTTAAAAAATTTATCAAAAGCAAAAAGGGCATTAGCGTTCTTTTAATTGTTTTATTTTTATTTTTGTTTGGTATTTTTGGTGTTTATCTTCCGGCAGTTAAGGTTTATAAATCTGCAAAATTAACTTATCAGGATGCACAGGCTGCTTCTTGGGCCATAAAAACCCAAAATGTCTCACTAGCTTTAGATCAGCTCAAAAAAACTAAGACAGATTTGGCAATTACTCAAGCGAATTTAAATTCAATGTGGTATTTAAAATATGTTCCTGTTGCAAGTTTTTACTATAGTGATGCTTATCATTTAACAAAAGCCGGTGAGCACGGATTAAACGCAGCGACAATATTGGTTGAATCGATTGCACCCTATGCTGATGTTTTAGGGCTTAAAGGTCAGGGGAGTTTTGCCGGTGGAACAGCCGAGCAAAGAATAGGGACGGCAGTTAAGGCAATTGGAAAAATAACCCCAAGAATTGATGATATCTCAAGTGAGCTTGCGATTGTCAGAACAGAAATAGACAAGGTTAATCCGGATCATTATCCTGCCTTTATTTTTGGTAAAAAAGCGAAAAATACCATAGATAATTTAAGAACTTTAACTGATCAAAGTGTTGATCTTATTACAAACGCAAAACCCTTGATTAAAACTCTGCCGCAAGTTTTGGGTGAGCCCGATGAGAAAAAATATCTAATAATTTTTCAAAATGATAAAGAGTTAAGACCAACCGGCGGATTTATGACTGCATATTCGGTATTTAGGCTTGATAGCGGTATTGTTCACGTTGATTCTTCAAGTGATATTTATAGCCTGGATGCAACTATTTCTAATAAGCCTGCCGCTCCAAGGCCAATCCTTGCTTATTTGCCAAAAGTTCCGCTTTTAAACCTAAGGGATGTTAATCTTTCTCCTGATTTTAAGGTTTCAATGGATGATTTTTCAAAAATGTACAAAACATCAGGCGGATATAAAAAAATTGACGGCATAATTGCTGTTGATACACACGCATTAGTAGCTGCGATGGAAGTTTTAGGAGATATAAACGTAAATGGAACAACGTTTACGACAAAAAATGATTCAAGATGCAACTGCCCCCAGGTTATCTATCAACTTGAAGTAATCGCCGATCAACCGGCGCAGATTGTAAAAGAAAATAGAAAAGGCATAATCGGAGATTTGATGTATGCCATTATGAATAAAGCATTTTCTTCTTCGCCTAAAAAATATTGGGGACCATTATTCCAAACCATGCTTTTGCAGCTGTCTGAAAAACATGTGCTTACCTATATGTATGACAAAGATGCTCAGGCCGGTTTTGAGGGGTTAAATGCAGCCGGAAGAATACTTCCCTTTGAAGGTGACTACTTTCACTTAAATGAGGCTAATTTTGGCGGCGCAAAATCAAACATGTTTGTTTCACAATCAGTTACGCAAGATTATAGCGTTAGTTCAGATGGAGTAATTACAAAAACAGTTACAGTTGATTATAAAAACCCTTATCCTCCGTCCGATTGTAATTTGGAAAGAGGAAATCTTTGTTTAAATGCGGTTTTAAGAAATTGGTTTAGGATATATGTTCCTAAAGGAAGCCAGTTGGTTTCGTCTAAGGGCTCGGAAGTAAAAATGACTTCTTACGAAGAATTAGGAAAGACAGTATTTGAGGGATTTTTGACAGTCAGGCCGCAGGGGGCGGCAAAATTAACAGTTTCCTATAAGCTTCCGTTTAAATTGTCGAATAATTTATTATTGCCCCTTCTTGTTCAAAAGCAAGGCGGAACAAATGACGACAACTATAAAATAACAGTTAACGGAAGAACGGTAGAGGATTTTGATTTGGCAAGCGATAAAACCTTAAATCTTAAGCTAAAATAACATATGCGGTCTTTTAAAACAGAGGGAATTGTTATAAAAAGAAGAAATTATAATGAGGCCGACAGGATAATTACGGTTTTTTCAAAAAGAAACGGAAAAATAAATATAAAAGCCTCGGGGGTCAGAAAAATTACCAGCAGACGCAGCCCTCATATTGAGCTTCTTAATTATTCTATTTTTAGCCTGCATCAAGGTAAAAATATATCTACTTTAACAGAAGTTGATTCATTAAATAATTTCTCTGATTTAAAAAAAGACTTAAAAAAAATCGCAGCTGCCTATCATATTTGTGAGCTTATTGATGGTTTGTGCGCTGAAAATCAGGAAAACGAAGCTATTTTTAATCTTTTAACTAAAACTCTTAATAAAATATCAAACAATTTTAATTTAAAAGAAACTGTTTACGAATTTGAAATTGAGCTCTTAAGTCTTTTGGGTTTTCATACGTTTTCAATTTCAAAAATAAAAATTAATACCCAAGGGTTAATTGAAGGGATTTTAGAAAGAAAGCTTAAAACCCGCCAAATTTTGCTTCAGTTTACTTCCTAGTCCTGCCTGCCGGCAGGCAGGTTTAAAACTCCATTCTTTTCTGATATCATTAGGCTATGGATAATCTAATGGAAAAAATTGTTGCGCTTTGCAAAAGACGTGGATTTATATACCCGGGATCTGAAATTTACGGCGGATTAACAGGCACCTGGGATTATGGACCCTTAGGTGCAATATTTAAGAAGAATCTCAAAGATTTATGGTGGAAAGAAATGGTGCAACTTCGAAGCGATGTTGTCGGAGTTGACGCGGCAATCATGATGAATCCAATGGTCTGGGAAAAATCAGGACATTTAAAAGCTTTTACAGACCCTTTAGTTGAGTGTAAAGTTTGTCATCAAAGATTTAGAGCAGATAAAGAAAATGAAATTAAAGTTCATGAAAAAACTCATAAAGAAAAAACCGAATGGACAACTCCTCAAAAGTTTAATTTATTGGTAAAAGCATACCTTGGAATTATCGAAGGGCAGCAGGACGAAATTTATTTAAGAGGAGAGATAACACAGGGCGCGTTTGTAAATTTTGAAAATGTAGCTTCTTCCACACGCGTTAAAATTCCTTTTGGAATTGCCCAAATCGGAAAAGCTTTTAGAAATGAAATAACGCCTGGGAATTTTACCTTCCGTTCCAGGGAATTTGAGCAAATGGAACTTGAATTCTTTATAAAACCCGATGAAGCAGAGGGAGATAAATGGTTTAACTATTGGAAAAATCAAAGAATGAATTGGTATACGTCTTTGGGAATAAATAGGGAAAACTTAAGATTTAGAAAACATGAAGAAAAAGAAAGGGCTCATTACGCAAAATTTGCCGAAGATATTGAATATAACGCGCCGTTTGGTTGGAGCGAGTTTGAGGGAATTCATAATAGGGGAGATTTTGATCTATCAGCCCATAATTTATCTTTTATAGATGAAGAAGGAAAAAAGTTTACTCCTTGGGTAATTGAGACTTCCGGCGGAATAGACAGAAGTCTGTTGTTTTTTTTAATCGATGCTTATACGGAAGATGGGGAAAGAAAAGTGCTTAAACTCCATCCCAAATTAGCGCCTTACAAAGTTGCTGTTTTTCCGCTTTTGGCAAATAAAGAAGAATTGGTTTCAGAGGCTCGAAAAATCTATGAAAGCCTAAAGCAGGATATGATGGTTGCCTGGGATGACAGAGGAAACATTGGTAAGCGTTATTTTGCCCAGGACGAAGCAGGAACGCCGTTTTGTATTACAGTTGATTTTCAAACCCTTGAGGATAAAACCGTAACAGTCAGAGACCGTGATACCGCGAAGCAGGAAAGAGTAAAAATAAACGAACTACCAGAATACATGGCTAAAAAGCTTTCTTAATTATCATATATTAATATATGATATGAAGTATGACTCATGTTTCTAAAAAACAGCTTAATAAAAAAGCAGAAAAGGAATTGTTACATAATTTTAATTTAGTCCTAGCAGATATTAAACAAGAAGATGAAATGGAATATTTTCTTAATTCTCTGCTTTCCTCAACCGAAAGACTAATGTTAGCAAAAAGATTGGCAATAGTAATTCTCCTTAAGGAAGGCGTTCCTCACATAAGCATAGCTTCTGCACTTAATGTAACTGAAGCTACTGTTTCCAGAATGCAATTATTTTTAGAGGCAAGAGGGGGAGGATACGAAGTTTCACTTAAAAAGTTAGCGAAGAAGAAAATGCATGCAGAATTTAAGAGTTTCCTTTTAAAGCTAGCACGGTATTCTATCAGAGCTGCGGGTGGATACGTTAAACCCGGAGTTCTGTAATTAAATTATCATATATTAATATATGATAATTTGACTTTATAGATTATATTTATACAGACAAAAAAATCGGAGGTTTAAAAAAGATTAAGGCGTGTATTTAAATGACCTGGCGATTTGATGCAGATCAAAAATGTATTACAATATTTCTAATGTTCAAAAAGAATAATTATAAATTAATTATCAATAAATGGTCTTTGGTGATTTTTATTTCTTTCGGTGTATTATTATTTTTTGTGGTTAGCCAAACTCAATTATTAAACACTCTTCTCCCTATAATTAATCATGAAATTATTATGAAAACATATTATGAAAAGGGTTTTGGTTGGAGTATTACATATCCTGCCAACATGAAAGTTGTTTCTAATTCTGTAGAAAATAGGGTCAGCGATCCAGACGCTATAGGCAACGCTGTAGATTTTTGGGTTGATGGACCAACTCAACGAAGCGGGACGGAATTTCATGATGGGATTTTAATAACAATATTTATCGCAAACAAAGCTCCAGGTATGAGTCTTGAAGGATTTGCAATTCAGAAAAGCAGTAAATCCGGACTTAATAACAATTCATTATACCCAGTAAGTAAAATTGAAGTAAATGGAATAAATGGGTATCAATTCTTAATTTCAGAATCCGGAAAAACTCTAAGCATATTCTTGCCCTATAAAGACCGTGTAGATAAAGTTTTGGTTATGTATATAATTTCTGAAGGAAAAAATAAGAGCGACTACGATGCTTTATTGAAGAAAATGCTGGATACGTTTAGCTTTGAGGAGTAGTAATGCTTTTTTATAGTTATAAAAATCTGATTGAGTTGATGATTTCCTCAAATTCTTTCTCATACTGGGAGGGGTCTGGTTCTTTAGAGATTTGCAAAATCTTGTTTCCATTTTTCAAAAAATAGTGAACTAACTCTTCATTACTTGGCGTTCTGGTAGTATATTTATAAAATGTTCCCCCTGATACTTGCTTTATGTCTTTAGAGATTATCTCATCTGGTCTATCTTCTTTGCCCTCTCCACAGGCAGGATATTTCAAATCATCCTCGAGGGATGAAAAACAATTAGAGAATTCGCTTATGTATATCTCGACCTGCTCGGCTGATGGTTTATCATTTCTATTTTGATTTGTTTTATAATCTGTTAAAAGAATACTCTGGTATCTATCGTCTATATACCACTCTTTAGGATAGCTTAGGGATATTTTTAAATCTTTACTTACGTGTTGCGTTGTACCTTTTTGCTGCCAATTAAGAAGGAGGATGACAAAAACAGCAATTATAATTGCAATTATTAAATAAATTAATTTTCTATGTTTACTCTTTACTCTTATCATGTGGTACTATTACCTCCGTTTGCGCGCTTGATTTATTTCCGGCAAAATCAATTGTGTCTATATTTATTATATACTTTCTTCCGTCAAAATCACTACTGTTTCTTCTGGCTTCAAGAAAAATAGTATCCCCGAATTCATTAACTTCGGGCATAGTCATACCGTACTCATCTATTATGTTAAAGGTTTTATTTGCAAGATGCAATTCTTGGATAAAACCGCTAATTTTTACGGGAACGAATTTACCATTAGGAGGCCAAAGAACCTGAGGATCTGGGAATACTGATACAATAGGCGGTGTTTTATCAATAGAAAAAGTTATTATTTTTCTATCTTCTTTGTTTTCAGCCTTATCATAAGACTCATATGTAATTGTATGCGTTCCTTCGCTGGAAAATATGATTGGGTCTTTATATTCAAACCAATCGCTGCCGTTAATTGTATAAAGCGTATACTGGAGGCCTATGCCTCCATCGTTATCATATCCTTGTAGTTCAGTGCTTACGTCTGATCGATACCAACCTTCTTGACCTTTATCTCCTGAGATAATAACATCCGTTACTGGAGCAATCAAATCCTTTAGCTCCCCCATTAATGCAAATTGCGAAAAGTGAGTAGTCTCCGTAGAAACCTTTTTATTCAGCGTATCAACAATACTTGGCAATCCCTCCCATTGTCCTGTCTCTTCATTAAACCAATAAATCTTTAAAGACTCTTCGTTGATATTTAGCAAATCTGCATCTGCATAGTCGTAGGTTATGGTTACTGGTTGTAGAAACTGGGTAACTTTCTGTCCGAGACTATCAAAGGCATTAAGAAAAATAGAGGGCATAACGCTTTTTATTAACCCATTTGATTCAAAAGGACCAAAATCCGCGATAATTTTTACTTCAGCGTTGAATGTGTTACTAGATATGCTAACTAGAATATCTCCAAGTGAGATTGACCCGCCGGCAGTTGGAATTTCTTCCTGTTTTGGCGGCACCCGGGCAATAAAGAGATTATAGCTAGGTGTTCCTTTTCTGCCGTTGCTTTCCCACTGTGTCCAGGGATCTGAGTTCTCTCCTTGCCATCCTAGCGGATCAGTAACACCCCATGGAATATCGTCATCAAACGTGTCGCTTTCATTCGAGTCTTTAAAAACGGAGAAATGGATATGCGGACCGCTGGTATTGCCAGTCATACCAACTTCTCCAATTTTATCTCCTTTGTTAACAAAAATTCGTTCTTGAGTTGAGGATACAATGAGACCATTTGGTGATAAATGTTCATACCAGGATTGATATCCATTCTCATGGTCAATCTTAATAACGTTTCCTGCTCCTCCGCTTTCTGACTCTGGTTTAAAAGTGGCCCAGCCGGACGCGGCTGCAAGAACCGGTGTACCAAGAACTACACCGTTTTTCAAACCATAGTCATACCCATTGTGCGATCGATAAAAACCATTAATTTCATTTCCCTTGAAAACGAGAACTTTTTCTTCACAGCAAGGGACATTTTGTAAGGGATATTGATGATCAAACCATGAGACTGGATTGAGGACAACATTTTCAAAGCTCTTTCCTTTTCCTTCATAATCCCAAGGTAAGTCTAAAAACGGTTGTACAGAAGCCGGTGTAGGCGTGGGTGTCGGCGCAATAGGAGGCGTATAGTCAAATGCAATTTCAAAGTTGTCAATATTCGCGTACCAACTTTGTGATCCCGAATAGTTAATTCTCCAGATAAAATTATTTGTTTTGACATTATTAAGCGATAGACACGAGGAGAGTACCCCATTAGAAATTGGCGTAGTCACAGTATAAGTAGATATGTTTATACCATTAAGAATCCACATAGTCCATAAATCGGAAAGTACTTGGCAGTTTGATGTATAGCTTGTTCCAGGGGACACTCCCACGTAAAGGCCAATATTTGCTTTTCCTATTACCCGAATCTTGATATTGGTAATAGTTGAGCCGTCAGGAATACCAAAGTCTCCAAAATTCCTGAAATAAAGATTCCCATAGCCTGATCCTAGGGCTCTGTTACAGGTCAGTCCATCAGTTGCAGAACAGTTTGACATATCGGTATATACATTGTATGTGTTGCCGATTATTACATCTGTAGTTACGGTATTCGCGCTTCTAAAAACCGTGGTTTCCGCATAAGAGGTATTATGAAGTAAAATAAAAAGTACTCCTGAAACAAATAAATAAAAAAGAATTCTTAAGAAAGCTTTTCTACCTTGGGCAGTAGGCATATATATTTAAACTAGTTTCCTTTTTTTGGAAATGCAATAAGAGTTATGGTATAAAACCCTATCAAAACAAATAAATTGTTTTAATTATCATATATTAATATATGATAATTAGGAGTAAGTAGTATCAATTATTTAAAATTTATTGTTACTTAACTTAAGCTTCAAAATAAGAAAGGGCAAAAATTGATGAGCTTTCGGATTATCTTCAAGATAAACTCAAATAAGTTTGTATCATATCCCGAGAAGCTCAATCTTTAATTTTATACTGCTTGTAGAGAAGAAAGCCTGTGATAAGAGGAAAAATTGCGATTGCAATCATCCAATCTTTGGCCATCTGTTCTTTATTGTAAAGAGTAAAAAGAATTAAAAGGAAAATATAACTTATTACTCTTGCAAATCCCAATATCCCATCTCTCTCCAAAAGCATGTGATATTTTTTTTGCCAGGGGAGTTTATTTTCATCAATAGTATTAAGGATAGCAAGGGATAAAGGAATACTAAAAAACGGAGTAGCTAAGCCATTGATTAATCCAAAAAGAAAAATTCCAAGCCAATTCTGGAATACGGCAAAAATAACAATGCTTACTGCCGTTCCCAGAGTCCCCGCAATATAAAGCCAGCTGTGTTTAGCTAATAATTTTGTTCCAATAATAGATGTTAAGGCAATAAATAAAAGCATGCCTGTTCTAGTACCTCCTATTAAAGATTCATTTTTAAGAATAAGAAATAGGAGAATTGCAAATATTGTATTAAAAGCGGCGTCATAAAGTCCTCCTATAAAATTTTGCCCTAAAACTATTTTCCATTTTCTGCTTCTTTGGTGATTTATTAAGTCCTTAAAAGAAAATTCTATTCCTGTAAACTTAGGAAGTTTTTTGGTATTTATAGCAAGAAAAAGATTGATAAAAACCACTATAAGAAATAAAAAGTAATAACCCGCATAGGAATTTTTTGTTAAATAATTAACCGCCATTACAATTACTCCGCCAAATATTGGTCCAAAAGCTGCGGCAATTTGAATAAGAGAAAGACTTTTCCCAAAATAAGCATTTCTTGAATGTTTATTAGTTAAAATATATTGTAGTAAATTAAATCCGCTCCAGAAATTTCCGGCGGAAATTCCAAATATTAAACCTATCAGTGAAAGATAGTTAACAGCATTTGCTTGAAGTAAAATTACAAGAAGGTAGGCTAATATGCTTATTATAAAACTACTCCCGATAAGTAAATGTGTAGAGTGCTTCTTGAGTAAAAATCCTGAAAAAAGATAAGTAAATAAAAGAGAAATAAATAAAAATAAATTAAAAATTACAGTTCCCGGAAATCCCGATAATCTAAAAACATAAATTTGTAAGAATATTCCGGCTAAAGCTGAAGCAAAAGTAGAAATAACAAGAGTAAAAATTAAATGATTTTCTTCACGGCTTAACATTAGTTATATTATATCCATTTTATATTTTTATATAAAGTTTTATTTAATTATAAAATAAGCAGGATTAACCATTCCTTTAGGGTCGGACAGGCGTTTATTCCATAGAGCTGCTTCTCCGGAGCCGACTAGCTATGGTAGAATGAAATTAATAATGTCAGGATTAAAACTAAGGATTATATCTTTACTGGTAAGTTACATTTCCTACTCTTGTTTAACTGTTTTCTTTAGTTCTTTAATATTTTTGTTATTTTGGTATTTAAATACGGGTATTTTAATTCAGCATTTAATTGAGCTAAATAATTTAGATTTTAATGGCCTTGTTAGAGACTTATTGTTTTGGTCTACGATAGTTATGCTTTTTTCCGAAATTATAAAAAAGAAAATAAAAATAAAAATAGACAGTAAAATATTAATATTATTATCCGTAGTTTTATTTATTGTTTATTCAATATTATTTACTATTCCGTTTTTGAGAACAGATGATTTAGATATTCAGGCAACCATTTTTGGCTTTTGGGCAATCTCTTTAATGTTTTTAAGTATTTATATTGGTATAAATTGGGCATTGAAATTAATCAGTAATAATTTGAAAAATAAGCGATAATGTTGTCTATCCCACGGAGCATAAATACAACTATTGACACCAAGAATTGTTTTGGATATGCTAATTTAGTTAGATGAAAGAGCTTTTTAAAAATAAAAAATTGGTTTTAGCAGTGGGAATTGTAGTTTTACTCGTTATATTTTTAGGATTTTTACTTTTAAGCAATAAATCTTTAACCACTCAAAATACTCAAGATACAACTGCGTTGCCAACTCAAATTCCGGTGCCTACAATCACAGCTGATTCGCTTGGTCTTACGCTTAAGCAAGATGCAGCGGGTAAAAATGCAATTATAGAAATTAGTAACCCGCAAGGAATTTCAGATATAGAAGCTACACTTTCTTATTCTGCAACAGTTAATGGAGAAGATGTAGATAGGGGAGCCTTGGTAAAAATTGATCCTACTAAAAAGCCCGTTACAAAAACAGTTCCATTTGGAACGTGTTCGGATGTTTGTCATTATGATACAGGTGTAAAAAACGTAAAAATAATTTTAAAAATTACAAAAACAGACGGCAAAGTCTATCAAGCAGAGCAAGTACTTTCTTCCCTCGAGTAACCTTTTTTAAAAATATTTTACAAAATCACTAGATATAGTGATTTTTTTTGTTTTTAACACTACAAAATGCTATTTACCTCTTGACAGCTTATAAAAACTGGCGCAAAATGATAGAAAGTGGGACAGATTGGGAAATAGTGGGACACTTTAGGCAGGCCCCATATCGCGGGTTAAAGATATGTTAATAGGACAACATGATGGAAAAATTGATGACAAAGGCCGGACAGCGTTACCTAAAAAATTCAGAGAAGTTTTGGGTGATAAGTTAATTATTACGTTTGGTTATGAAAACTCGCTTATTATCGTATCGCAAGAAAATTGGAAAGCCTTACTCGAGGGTACAGAAGGAAGACCTTTTATTGAATCCGATACAAGAGAAACGCAAAGGTTTTTACTCGGGGGAGCAACGAGTGTCGAGCTTGACAATAAAGGAAGGTTTGTATTACCAGCTTATCTTAGAGAATTTGCAAAAATTAAAGATAATGTCGTATTCCTAGGCTTATCAAGATATGTTGAAATTTGGGATAAAGACAGATGGAGTCAATATCAAAAGAACCTTGAAAAAAATATAGATACTATTTCCCAAAGACTTGTAGAAAAAGAGAAAAGGAAAAAAAGCGATGAATAATTTTCATGCGCCGGTTCTTTTAAAAGAAGTAACCGAGTTTTTAAAAATAAAAAAGCAAGAGAAATATATCGATGCAACGCTTGGAGGCGGAGGACACGCGCAAGCTATTTTGAATCTTGGAGGAATAGTTTTAGGAATAGACGTTGATCAAGACGCGCTAGATTATGTCAGAAAGAATCAGGAATCAAGAATTAAGAATAAAGAATTGACTTTAGCAAAAGGGAATTTTAGAGACATTGAAGAAATTGCACATTTAAATAGTTTTGAAAAGGTTTCGGGGATTTTATTTGATTTAGGAATTTCATCTCATCAGATAGATACGCCCGAAAGAGGTTTTAGTTTTTTAAAAGAGGGACCGCTTGATATGCGGATGGATAAGGATTTAGGTGTAACTGCCGAAACTCTTGTAAATGTTTTAACGAAAGGAGAACTTTATGATTTATTTAATAAACTTGGTCAGGAGCATCGTGCTTTTGCCATTTCTGGAAATATTGTCAGGGCCCGTAGAGTAAAAGCGGTTCAAACGACTAGTGAGCTTGCAAGGATTATTGAGCAAGCATATGGAATAAGGGGTGATGCGTCTGATTTTACTAAAAACGTAGTTAATAAAAGGGTATTTCAGGCTCTAAGAATGGCGGTTAATACAGAGCTTGAAAATATCGAGCAAGCTTTGCCAAAGGCAATTTATCTTTTGAAAGGAAAGGCAAGGATAGTAGTTATAAGTTTTCATTCTTTAGAGGATGGGATAGTAAAAAGAACTTTTAAAGATTTTGAGAAAAAAAATATGGGAAAAATAATTACCGAAAAACCGGTTAGCGTGACTAAAGAAGAGTTAAAAAAAAATTCAAGGGCGGCAAGCGCAAAATTAAGAGTGTTTGAAAAAAATTAATATGAAAAAACCAGGATTAATGATTTTAACATTAGTATTAGTAATTTTAGCATTATCTGTTGTAAAAATATTTATTTCGAATAATGTTTCTACTTCAGGTGTGGTTTTGGGGAAAATTCAGGAAGAGTTGGATAAGTATAAATTTGAAAATTCAATTATTTCAGAAAAACTATACGTAGCTGCTTCTTTAACAAATGTTTCCAAAGAAGCGCATGATGCAGGATTTATTGATAGCAAAAGTGATCTTGTTTTAAATAAACAAATTCCCGTTGCTATAAAACAATGACATGGAGATATCGATTCGTATTTATTGGGATAGTTTTTTGTTTTCTTTTGGTAGTCGCAAGATTGTTTTATTGGCAGGTTGTTAAGGCTAAGGAATTATCAGCCTTAGGACAGGCTCAGTACGGGACTAATTTAAAAATTTTGCCTCAAAGAGGAGAAATAAAAACCTCAGACGGATTTCCCATTGCAGGTAATAAAATCACATACTTAGTATTTGCAAATCCTAAAGAAATAAAAAACAAAGGAGAAGTCTCCGGTATTTTAGCCTCAATCTTAGACTTAGATATTGCTTCTGTAAGCGCCCAGGTTAATTTGGATAGGTTTTGGGTTCCAATAAGATCAGGCGTGGGTTCAGAAATTAAACAAAAACTAGAGGGTTTGAATCTGCTGGGAATTGGTTTTAATAAGCAATACGAAAGATTTTATCCAGAAAGCTCTATGGCTGCGCAGCTTTTAGGTTTTGTCGGAAAGGATGATAGCGGAAGCGACAAGGGTTATTTTGGAATTGAGGGTTATTACGATAGGCTTTTAAGAGGCAAAGAGGGATTAGCTGTGCAGGTTCATGATGCGTTCGGAAGACCAATTCTAGCAAAGATGAATCACGCATCAGGTGCGGTTGACGGGCAGAGTTTGATTTTAAGCATAGACAGATCGATTCAATTTTTGGTAGAGAAAAAGCTCAAAGAGGGAATTGAGCAATATGGAGCAACTTCAGGTATGGTTGCCGTAATGGAACCAAAAACTGGAAAAATTCTTGCTATGGTCTCTTTTCCCGCATTTGACCCAAGAGAGTATCAAAATTACGACGACAGTCTTTACAAAAATCCTTTTATTTCAGATTTATATGAGCCGGGTTCTACTTTTAAGCCTTTAGTTATGTCTTCGGCCTTGGATGCAAAAGTGGTTACTCCAGAAACAAAATGTAATATTTGTGAGGGGCCGGTTTCTGTCAGCGGTTATGAGATCCATACCTGGAACAACAAATACTTTAAAGATATTAACATGATTGAAACCATTCAGCATTCGGATAATACAGGCATGGTGTTTACAGCCCAGAAATTGGGTTTGGACAGAATGCTTTCATATTTAGGTAGATTTGGGATAGGCAACGATACGGGAATAGATTTGCAAGGGGAGGTTTCGGCGAGTTTAAAGCCTAAAAATCAGTGGTATGCAGTTGATTTAGCTACAACCGGATTCGGGCAGGGAATATCGGTAACGCCAATAGAGATTTTAAACGGGATTTCTACGATTGCCAATGAGGGTAAAAGAATGGAGCCTCATGTTGTTGAGGCTGTGGAGAATTTAGATGGAACTGTGGTAAAAATTCCGCCAAAACTTATAGATACGCCTATAAATTCGCAAACAGCCAAGATTATGACAGAAATTATGATTAACGCGGTAAATAAGGGAGAAGCGTCTTGGGCCCGTCCTAAGGGCTACAGAATAGCCGGAAAAACAGGAACAGCTTCTATTCCGATTCAAGGTCATTATGATCCTAATCAGACAATTGCTTCCTTTGTCGGTTTTGCGCCTGCTGATAATCCCAAATTTACCATGCTTGTTATTTACAATAGACCGACTACTTCGATTTATGGGGCTGAGACAGCTGCGCCGACGTTTTTTAAGATTGCAAAATCCATTCTTGAATACTATGGTATCCCGCCAGAAGGGGAATAAGTTATAATACGCGTATGAAAGAAAGGTTAATTTTATTTGTTCTTTGGTATTTAAGATTCTTTGCTAAACTTCAGATTAAAAAAATAAATCCGCTTATTATTGGTGTTGGAGGTGCAAGCGGAAAAACTTCGCTTTCTAACTTTATCCAGATTATTTTTAGTAAAAAATATACAGTTAGGCAGGGAAAGGGTAAAAATAGCGAAACAGGCATACCTTTAGATATTTTAAAGTTAAATATTAAAAATTATACACATTCTGAATGGTTAAAAGCATTGATTTTAGCACCCATAAGAGTGCTATTTGATTGGGAAAAATTTGATATTTATATTGCTGAAATGGGTATAGATAGTCCGGTTGAGCCCAAAAATATGTCATATCTTTTAAAAATTATTCAACCCAAAATTAGTGCTTTAACCAATATTTCTTTTGAGCACAGTGTTTATTTTGATCCCTTAGTTAAGGAAGAGAGTTTATCGCAAAGGGAAGAAGATATTTTAAGATTAACAGCCAAACAGGAAAGCTTACTTCTTACATCTTTAAATCAAGATGGAACCGCAGTTTTAAATATTGATGATGAAAACATTGCAAAAGTAAAAAATCAAATAACTTCTCAAGTTTTAACAGTTTCTGGGAAAGATAAAAATGCAGATTTTTATATAGAAAACATTAAAAATTTTGTAAATGAATTTGTTCTTAGTTTTAAGTTTAAAAATAAAAATTATACACTTAAAATAGAAAATCCCCTGCCCTTACACTTTGCTTATTCATTTATACTTGCTATAGCTATCGCAGACGCAGGTAATATTGAGATTGAAGATGCGATTAAGGCTTTGGAAGAAGGATTTTTTCTTCCGCCCGGAAGGATGAGTGTTTTTAAGGGTATAAAAAATACAGTCATTATTGACTCTTCTTATAATAATGCAACGTTAACTCCTATTTTAGATCTTTTGTCTTTTGTAAAAGATATAGGAAAACAAAGGCGGAGGATTGGTATTATTGGGGATATGCGCGAGCTTGGCACAATGAGTAAGGCTTTACACGAGCAAGTTGCCGGAAAAATTTTAGAAAGCTTAGATATTGCCATACTCATAGGTCCTTTATCGACAGAGTATATAGTTCCTATTTTAAAAAGAAATGATTTTCCATACTATTCTTTCTTAAATTTTAGTTTAGCAAAAAAAACAATTCTTGATTTGATAAAACCTAAAGACATGATTCTAATAAAAGGCTCACAAAATACCCTTTTTTTGGAGCGTGCCGTTGAAATACTTCTTCAAGATTCAAAAGATGTTGATAAGCTTTGTAGACGGGGACAATATTGGGAAGCAATAAGAGATAAAACGCCTTAAATTAAAATTTTAATATGCTGCCTATATTTATACCTAATTTTTTGATTGTTCCTTCCGGCATCTCGATTACCGTATTGTATTTAGGATTCCAAAAAACAATTTTTTTGGGCTTTATAGATTTTTTAGTAATCATTACCTCGTTGTTTTTAGAAAGGATTACAATATCTATTGGGAATTTAAGAAAAAAAGTATGGATTCCAAAGTGTGTTTTAAATATTACTACCTGGGGTTTTTCTTCTCCCATTAGTCCAATAATTTTTTTAACGCCTTTTAATTGCAAAGGTGTTTTTAGAGTAACTATCTTGTCATTTTTAAGCATAATTAATTATTGAAAAACTAGAGAATAGCTTTAATAAAAGGTATAATAGCAGACATGTGGCAAAAAATTAAGAACAAATATCATTTACTTATAGCAATTGTAGCAAATATTATATTTTTGTTTCCCTCAAGGGGAATGAGGGTTATTGCGGTTACCGGAACAGACGGGAAAACAACAACGGTAAATTTAATTTATCATATTTTAAAAACTGCAGGTTATAGGGTTTCAATGATTTCAAGCGTTGGCGCAACTATAGATGATAAAAATTATGACACGGGTTTTCATGTTACAACCCCTAGTTCTTTTTTATTACAGAAATTTTTAAAAAAAGCAAAAGATGCAAAAACCCAGTTTTTTGTTTTAGAAGTAACTTCTCATGCTATTGATCAAAATAGAATTTTTGGTATTAAGTTTGATATAGCAGTTTTAACTAATGTTACAAAAGAGCATCTTGATTATCATAAGGATTTTAAAAATTATTTAAATACAAAAGCAAAACTTTTAAAACTGGCAAAATTTTGTGTAATTAACAGAGATGATAAATCTTATGATTATTTATCCGGTATTAAAAATTATGGTAATAATTTAAAGACATTTGGTTTATCAAAAAACTCAGACGTTAACCCGTTGAATTTTAACCTTGATAATTTTGATTTTATCGGAGATTTTAATAAATATAATATTTGGGCTGCTACGTCTGTTGCTAGGGTTTTAGGATTAAGAGATGAGAATATTAAGAAAGCGCTTAAAAATTTTAAAATGCCAGTTGGCAGAGCTAACTATGTTTACAAAAAAGATTTTAGCGTCATGATAGATTTTGCTCATACTTCCAATGCTTTCGAAAAAATATTAAGTTCTGTCAGGCCAATTGTAAAAGCAAAGATAATTCATGTTTTTGGAAGCGCCGGGGAAAGAGATAAAGAAAAAAGACCCTTTTTGGGCAAGATTTCTTCTAAATATAGTGACATTATTATTTTAACAGCAGAGGACCCAAGAAGTGAAAATGTTAAGACAATTGTTTCAGAAATCGATGCGGGAATTCAAAAAAATAAATCTAAGGTTATTAAAATTTTAGATAGAAAAGAAGCAATTAATAAAGCAATACAAATGGCAAGAAAGGGCGATTTGGTTTTAATTACAGGAAAGGCGCAGGAAGCATCGATGAATTTAGGAAATGGTGAAGTACCTTGGGATGAATTTGAAGTTGTTAAAGATGTTTTAAATAATATAAAAATCAACTAATGAAAAAAATAAAAAGAATTCATTTTGTAGGCATCAAGGGTGTTGGTATGACACCTCTTGCAATTATTGCTAAAGAGGCAGGATTTATAGTAACCGGCAGCGATATTTCCGAAGAGTTTATTACAGATGAGTTACTTAAAAAAGCCGGTATAACAGCGTTTGTCGGTTTTGATGAAAAAAACGTAGAGGGAGTTGATTTGGTAATTACAACAGGAGCGCATGGAGGTTTTGATAATCTAGAAAACATTCAAGCAAAAAAACTTGGAATCTCAATTTGGTCACAGGGGCAAGCCGTGGGTAAGTTTATGGATGGGTCGATAATGGAAAAAGTATTTGATGGAATTTCTGTTGCGGGATCTCACGGTAAGACAACAACAACGGCAATGATTGCAACGATTCTTAAAGAAAATAAATTAGATCCTTCATTTTTAATTGGAACAGGTAATATTCCTTCGCTTGGTTCATCTGGTCATTATGGAAAAGGAAAATATTTTGTTGCAGAAGCTGATGAATATGCAACAGAGCCAAAATACGATAAAACTCCGAAATTTCTGTGGCAGCATCCTAAAACTGGTGTTATAACCAATATTGAATTTGATCATCCTGATTTATATTCCTCAATAGATCAGCTAAGACATGAGTTCTTAAATTTTTCTAATAATATTAGTGAAAACGGAATTTTGATAGCTTGTATTGATGACTTGGAAACTTCAAGGCTTTTGAATGACTATAAGGGTCATTTTATAACTTATGGATTTTCTAAGAATGCAGATTTTAATATAGATAGATTAAGCATAGAGCAGGATAGAATGTTTCTATGGGTAAACGCAAGGAATACATCTTTAGGTGAATTCGTTTTAAACATTACAGGTGAACATAATGCCTTAAACGCGCTTGCAGCTATTGTCGTTTGTTTGGAGCTTGGTCTTTCTATAGAAAAAATAAAAACAGGACTAATGAAGTTTTACGGAACAAAAAGACGCTTTGAGTATATGGGAAAATTACTATCAGGAGCACTCTTATACGATGATTATGCTCACCATCCCACGGAAATAAGAAAAACATTGACGGCATTTAAAAAAACTTTCCCAAATAAAAAAATTGTTTGTATTTTTCAGCCTCATACTTATTCTAGAACAAAAAGTTTGTTCGAACAATTTATTGGTTCTTTTAGTGTTGCAGACGTTGTCTTGCTTGTTGATACGTATACTTCCTTACGGGAAGAGATAGATAATTCTGTTACCTCAAAGCTTCTTGCAGATAATATTTCAAGAATTCATAAAGATGTTATATATACACCTAAAGGAGAAGATGTGATAGAATATCTCGATCAAAAAAGTTTTGGCAAAGATTACATAATAATAACTATGGGAGCCGGTGATATCTATAAAATTTCGCTTCATTTAATAAATTAGAATATGGAAAAATTAATAATAAAAGGCGGAAAAAAATTAAAAGGTGAAGTTTCTATTTTGGGCTCAAAAAATGTAGCTTTAAAAGTATTAGTGGCTGCTTGTTTAACATCCGATGAGGTTATTGTTGAAAATGTGCCGATAATCTCAGATTTTATGACAATGGTGCATATTATTGAACATTTAGGCGGAGAGGTTAAGCTTAGGGATCACACTGTTTCTATAAGATTAAAGAAGTTTTCAAGCGAAAAGATCTCTTTAATAGAGGCGGCAGAAATACGAACATCATATATGTTCTTAGCGCCTCTTTTGGCAAGAGTTGGTCAGGCAGTAATTCCTAATCCCGGTGGATGTAGGATTGGAGCAAGACCAATAGACAGAATCATCGATGGACTTAAAAAAATGGGGGTTAGGGTAAAATATGACAGTAATGACGGATATTTCCATGCAATATCTTCTAGGGGACTCAATGCAGTTACTTACAAATTCGAAAAAAACACTCATACAGGTACGGAAACCATGATTCTTGCAGCAGTTCTTGCAAAAGGAAAAACAATTTTAGAAAACGCAGCGCAGGAACCTGAAGTTGATGAATTAATAGGTTTATTAAACAGAATGGGTGCAAAAATTGTTAGAGAAAAAGACAGAAGAATAATTATAGAAGGTGTAGAAAAATTACATGGGGCAAGATTTAAAATAGTTCCTGACAGAAATGAGGTTGTAACATTTGCGGTTGCGGCAATAATCACAGAAGGGGACATCTTTATTAAAGATATTAAAAAGCGGGGTATAGAGGAATTTTTAGAGCTTTTGAAAGAGTGCGGAGGGGGATTTGAAGAAAAATCAAATGGGATAAGATTTTTTTATAAAGGTCCTCTTAGCGCAACCAGTGTTGTTACCGGCTTTTATCCGGGGTTTATGACTGATTGGCAGGGTCCGTGGGCAGTTTTAATGACAAAAGCAGACGGAGAATCCGTAATACACGAAACAGTTTATGAAAACCGGTTTACGTACTCAGAAGATTTAAAAAAATTAGGTGGACAAATTGAATTATATAATCCTGTGGTTAAAAATCCTAATGATTTTTATAATTTTAATATAAAAGACGATAATGGAAAAAATTTTCATGCAGCCAAGATTCATGGACCGGTTAATCTTCATAATGGAATTGTTGACATGACTGATTTAAGAGCAGGAGCAACACTTGTTTTGGCAGCGCTAGCTGGTAGCGGTGAAAGCGTATTGTTTGGCGTTGAGCATTTAGATAGAGGATATGAGCAATTTGATAAAAGACTCAAAAGTTTAGGAGCAAGTATTAAAAGAGTTAAGGAAGAAAATATATGAATAAAAATCTTGGAGCGATTATTTTAGCGGCAGGTAAAGGAACAAGAATGAAATCTAAAGGCGTAAACAAGGTTGCTATGTATCTTGCAAGTAAGCCGATGATTTTACACACGGTTGAACTTTTGGAGAGCTTAAATATTAAAGACATAGTAGTTGTAGTTGGTTTTGCAAAAGAATCAGTAATAAATGTTCTTGAAAAAAGAGCGCAATTTGCTGAACAGAAAAAAAGACTTGGTACAGCGCATGCAGTTAAGATTGCTTTGCAAAAGCTTAACAATAAAACTAACGATGCCCTTGTTTTAAATGGAGACGATTCTGCTTTTTATTCAAAAGATATTATTAATAAATTAATTAAGAAACATTTCGATGATAATTCGTTTTTTACATTTCTTACCATTGAAAAAGATAACCCTTATGGACTTGGCAGAGTTGTCAGGAATAAAAACGGAAGGGTAAAAGCCGTGATTGAGGAAAAAGACGCCACCTCAAGGGAGAGGAGTATAAACGAAGTTAATCCCGGTTGTTATGTTTTTAAAGTAGATTTTCTAAAGAAATACCTTCCGCTTGTCCAAAAAAGCCCAATAACCGGCGAATATTATCTAACAAGCCTTATTGGAATAGGAATTAAACATAATGAAAAAATTGAAACTCTTAAAGGCGGTAAGTTAATATGGAAAGGTGTAAACACAAAAGACGAGCTTTTGGAAGCCCAGGAACTAATTACTTCAGTGCCCCGTTAATACAAGCTTCATTGAATAAACTCTTTAATAATAATATAATATCTGGATATGGATCAATTATTGGGCTTAACACTGCTCTCTCTTCTTGTTACGGCTTTATTGATAATTCCGTTTATAGATTTTCTTTATAAGGTAAAACTTAGAAGACAGGATCAAAAAACCGTAGATATATTTAATAAGCCAACACCTTATTTTGATAAATTTAATAAATGGAAAGTGGGGACTCCTTTTGGAGGCGGACTTTTAATAATAATAGTCGTAATTGTGGTTTTTCTTTGGTCGATAGGTCTATTAAGTGTTAAGGTAAACCCCTGGGAGCTTTTTATAATATTATTTACTTTTATAAGTTTTGGAATTTTAGGGTTGTATGATGACGCAAAAAAACTTGTTGATAGAGATAATAAATTGCCTTTTTTTGGACTTAGATTTAGATATAAATTCTTGCTCCAATGGATCCTAGCTTTTATTCCGGCAACTCTTCTTTATTCAAAGCTTGGGTATAGTTTTCTTTTTATTAAAGGTTTTGGTTTAACAGATATCGGAATATTTTATATTCCTTTTGCCGCTTTTGTTATTGTTTCTTTTGTAAATGCATTCAATATTGCAGACGGATTAGACGGCTTAGCATCGGGACTTTTATTAATTGCTTTGGTTTCATTTTTGGCAATTTCTTATACTAACCTAGATCAGGGCTTAGCCATGTTTATTGCCATACTTATGGGAAGTATTGCTGCATTTTTATATTTCAATATTTATAAAGCAAGAATTTGGTTAGGTGATGTTGGCTCAATGTCTTTAGGCGCATCACTTGCCGTAATTGGTTTATTGTCGGGCAAAACATTGGCAATGGCAGTTATTGGCGGAGTTTTTATTTTAGAAGTCGGTTCTTCGCTCTTGCAAATTTTTTGGAAAAAAGTATTTGGGAAAAAACTTTTTCCGGTTGCGCCGTTGCATCTTTATTTTCAAAAACGCGGATGGGATGAGCCAAAAATAGTTATGAGAGCTTGGCTAATAGGAGTTATATTTGCGGTCTTGGGTCTTTACATCGCTTTCATTAAATAATGAAAAAAATTGATTTATTTTTGTTTTTTGCTGTAGCTTTTCTGACTTTTTTTGGCCTTTTTATGCTCTACGATGCTTCATCGTTTGTAGCGTTTAGAGATTTTATCGATAAATATCATTATGTTAAAGAACAAGTTTTCTGGATGTTTTTAGGTTTTGCCGCTTTATTTTTATTTTCTAAATTTGATTACCATAAGTTTTATAATTTAGCCATCCCGATACTTATTGGTGCTGTTTTACTTCTTGTTTTGGTATTTATTCCAGGTATTGGAGTTAGTTTTCTCGGGGCGCATAGGTGGATAGATATCGGTTTTATAACGCTGCAGCCGTCAGAATTGGTTAAGCTAGCGCTTGCCATATATCTGGCAGCATGGTTTTCGAGTAAAGAAAAGGGAAGGCTTTGGGCATTTTTGTTGCTTTTATCAGTAATATTGGTCTTAGTCATGGTAGAACCCGACATGGGTACGGCTGTAATTATTCTTTTGGAAGCAATCACGATTTATTTTTTGTCGGGAGCAAGGCTACTGTATTTTGCGGCAATTCTTCCGGTAATTACCTTGGTGGGTTTAATATTGGTAAAATTAGAGCCATACAGAGCAGCAAGGCTTGCAACCTTTTTAAATATCAATCAAGATATTGGTTCATCTTCTTATCATGTAAGGCAGATATTAATTGCGTTAGGATCAGGGGGGTTAACAGGTGTTGGTTTTGGAAATTCTTTACAAAAGTATGCGTATCTTCCGGAAAATACAACAGACTCGATATTTGCAATTATTGCAGAGGAATTAGGATTTTTAGGAACATGTTTTATTATTTTTGTTTACATATTTATTATCTGGAGAGGGTTTTATATAGCTATTAATGCCAAAGATACATTTGGAAAGCTTTTGGCAGGTGGAATTACGACTTTTCTTGCAGGACAAGTTTTAATAAATTTATCAGCGCAAACAGCGCTTCTGCCCCTAACCGGAGTTCCACTTCCGTTTATTTCGTATGGAGGATCCGCTCTTATAATAAGTTTGTCTGCAATTGGTATACTCTTAAATATAGGAAAGCAGGGAAGAATAACATGAAGGTAGTTTTAGTAGGCGGACATTTATCGCCGGCTCTGGCGGTTTTAGAAAAATTAGAAAAACAAGATGTTTATTATATTGGCAGAAAACATTCTTTTGAAGGAGATGATGCGCTTTCTTTAGAGTACCAGGAAATACTAAAATTAGGTATTCCCTTTTTTGCATTAAAAACAGCAAGATTTCAAAGAAAATTTACAAGATACACCTTGGCATCATTTTTAAAAATGCCAATTGGTTTTTATCAGGCGCTTAGAATTTTAAATAATATAAAACCCGATGTTGTTCTTTCCTTTGGTGGGTATTTATCGGTACCGGTTGGTTTAGCGGCATCTGCTTTAAGAACTCCTCTTGTTTTGCACGAGCAAACATTTGAAATCGGATTTGCAAATAAAATACTTTCCCCGCTTGCTAAAAAAATTTGCATATCATTTGAATCTTCAAAAAAATTTTTCCCAAAAGGAAAAACTGTTTTAACGGGTAATCCGATAAAAAAAGATATTTTAAAATTACTGGATAGTAAAAAAATATCAAACAATTTGCCTTTAATTTATATTACAGGAGGGAGCAGTGGTTCACACGCAATTAATGAATTGGTAGCAAATTCTTTAGAAAAGCTTTTAGAAAAATATACAATTTTTCATCAAACAGGTGATTCAAAAATTTATAATGATTTTGAAAAACTGACGTTAAGAAAAAATAATCTAAAAAAAGAAAAATCAAAAAACTATACTTTGGTAAAATTTCTTATACCAAAAGACTCAGCTCTAATGTTATCAAAAGCAGATTTGGTCGTAGGTAGATCAGGAATAAATACAGTAACGGAGCTTATTTATTTAAAAAAACCGGCGCTACTTATACCACTTCCTTTTTCGCAAAAAAATGAACAATTTAAAAATGCGGGTTACATGAAAGAATTGGGACTCGCAGAAATTATGGAGCAAAATTTAATAACCCCTGATTTATTTATCTCAAAAATTACTTTTATGTTTAAAAATATCAACAATTATAAATTAAGAAAAAAAGTAGTCTTTAAGAATTCAGCAGAAGATATAATTAATATTCTAAAAGATGTTTATACGCAAAAGACAGCTTAAAAAAGAAAAAATTAAGTCCAGAACAAAAACTGCATTTATAATTATATTTTTTTTATCAGCAGCACTTATTTTAATAGAATATTTATTTTTAAATTTTTCTTTCGGAAGAACTACGTATATAAGTCCTGTTTCGAAAAATCAAACTTCAAATACAATTGCTTTGGAAAAAGAGCTTGAAAAGTCTAATATTTTATTTAAAACAATATCAAATGGTTCTGATGGGAGTTTAGTTGTAGAGCTTATGGATGGGAGTAATATTATTTTTTCGCAAAAGAAAGATATAAAAAATCAAATTTCCTCTTTACAACTCGTGCTTTCTAGGCTTACAATAGAAGGAAAGAAACTTAAAAGCTTGGATTTTAGGTTTAATAATCCTGTTGTTTCTTATTAGTTTATGAACGAAGGAAAAATAGTTGTCGGAATAGATATAGGAACCTCAAAAATTGTTACACTTATTGCCAAAGTTGATGATCAGGTTAATGTATTGGGTGTTTCAGAAACTCCTGCTACAGGCATTAGAAAGGGTCAGATCGTTGATATAGACGAAGCAGTGATTTCTATTAACAATTCCTTAGAAGCTGCAGAGCGTATGGCAGGTTACAGCGCATCTCATATAATTGCATCTATTGGCGGAAGTCATCTGGAGTCGCAAAATTCAAGAGGTGTAGTTGCGGTCGCAAGACCCGAAGGAGAAATTACCGAAAGCGATTTGGCAAGAGTTTTTGATGCGGCTAAGGCCGTTTCTCTTCCCTCAAGCAGGGAAATAATCCATGTTTTACCAAGGAGCTATATTGTTGATGGACAAGAAGGCATTAAAGACCCGATTGGTATGACAGGAGTAAGGCTTGAAGTTGATACTCATATAATTTCTGCAAATACTGTTTCTATCAAAAATATGGAAAAAGCGTTTTCTAATGTTGGAGTTGATTTAGACGCTGTTGTTTTTTCAGGATACGCAAGTTCTCTGGCAGTTCTATCGGATACAGAAAAAGAATTGGGAGTAGTTTTAGTAGATATAGGAGCGGGGACAACTGATATTTCAGTTTACGTTGACGGATCGGTTGCTTATTCATCGGTTATTCCAATTGGAGCAAAACATATTACTAATGATTTGGCGATTGGTTTAAGGATTTCTTTGGAATCCGCCGAAAAAATAAAATTATTTCTATCAAACCCTGTAAAAAAACAAGCAAGAATTTCAGAAGATGGGCAAGAAGAGCAGCATGAAGAAAAGCAAGCAGACGAAGTTGATTTGTCTTCGCTAAATCTTTCGGAAGAGTTAAAAAAAGTTTCTAAAAAAACATTAATAGATGGGATTATAAGACCCCGTCTTAATGAGCTTTTTACAATGATTGGAATTGAAGTAAAAAAGAGCGGATTTGCAGGGCAAACTCCTTCGGGAATTGTCATAACAGGCGGAGGCGCTCATACAATTGGAGTTAGCGATGCTGCAAAA
The DNA here is from genome assembly GCA_016217835.1 of Candidatus Levyibacteriota bacterium. GTDB lineage: Bacteria > Patescibacteriota > Microgenomatia > Levybacterales > UBA12049 > JACRFQ01. The sequence continues at coordinate 25,721 of JACRFQ010000043.1, forward strand.
AGAATGCTTGCAATGCCGGTTAGGGTCGCAACACCTGCCAATATCAAAGGCATAATAGATGAAATTCAAGATCCTGCTTTTTCAACAGCTATTGGTCTAGCTGTCTATGGAGGAACGATTGAAACACAAAGTTCTTTACCTTTCGGATTTTCAATGCCGAAAGTCCCTGGTTTAAGAATTGACAATAAAATCTTTTCTAAAGCAATATCATTTATCAAATCATTTCTGCCTTAAATTTATACTTGTCCCGATTAAATCGAGGGCTTGCAAAAGCTTTTTCTATTTGCTAGTATGCTTTGGTATATTGAGTTATGTTAATTAAACCTCAAACAACAAATTTTGCAAAGATTAGAGTGATGGGTGTTGGTGGCGGTGGAGGAAATGCTCTTAATTCAATGATCTCTCAAAGTTCCATAGCAGGTGTTGATTTTATTGCTGTTAATACAGACGCGCAATCACTTCTTTTAAATCAAGCGGCAACAAAATTCCAGCTTGGTGAGGATTTAACCAAGGGTCTTGGGTCAGGCGGAAATCCTGATATTGGAAAACAAGCTGCGGAAGAATCTTATGAAAAATTAAAAGAGTTAATTGATGGTACAGACATGCTGTTTTTAACCGCCGGAATGGGTGGGGGAACGGGATCAGGAGCAACTCCAATTATTGCAAAAGCAGCTAAAGAAGTAGGTACACTTACGGTTGCAGTTGTTACAAAACCTTTTGCATTCGAAGGAACCAGAAGAATGGTAACGGCAGAAGATGCGATAGAAGAACTTAAAGATAAAGTAGATACGCTGATTGTTATTCCAAATCAAAGAATTTTAGATGTGGTTGACAGAAAACTTTCACTTTTAGAAGCATTTAAGGTTGCAGATTCGGTTTTAACTCAAGGAGTCCAAGGGATTTCCGATTTGATTACACTTCCGGGGCTTATTAATGTTGACTTTGCAGATGTCAGGACAATTATGTCAAACGCCGGGTCTGCATTAATGGGAATTGGTACTGGTGTTGGGGAAAATAGAGCTCAAGCTGCCGCAAGAAGCGCTGTTGCCTCGCCGCTTTTGGAAATATCAATGCAGGGGGCAAGGGGAGTGCTGTTTAATATTATTGGAGGACCTGATTTAACAATGAACGAAGTAGATGAAGCGGCAAAAATCATTGCTTCGGAAGCAGATCCTGATGCAAATATAATTTTTGGAGCAACAATAGACGAAACAATGCATGATCAGATTAAGGTAACAGTTATTGCAACCGGCTTTGATTCAACCAGGCAAACATTAAAAGAATTTATGACGCCAACGGTTAATAGGGTTATGGAGCAAAGCAGGGAAGCTTTAGTTGTTTCTCCCGAACCGCCATTGCCAACAGAAGAGCCGATAGTTGAAGAAGAAGACGATACCTGGGACATCCCCGCCTTTCTACGTCAGAAGAACTAATTCTATAATTCAATCCTCTTTGAGAACTTTCAGATTCTTAAATATCGTCGTTCATTGTTCCCCGGACAAATCATAATAAGTATATTTTCAACCAGTTGAAAATATGCCGGTGATAAGTATCACTGACATCTCCATCGTTTTACCATATGTTTAGCTTGATATTATATTGAATAAAGTCCAAAGTCACGGGCCGTAAAATTATGGAGAAATTAATAAAAATTAAAGTAAATGATATTTCTCTGGAAGGAATCCTAAATATTCCAAAAGGGGCAAGGGGAATTGTGCTTTTTGCCCACGGGAGCGGAAGCAGTAGGCTTTCGCCAAGAAATAGTTTTGTCGCAAAATTTCTACAAGACGGGAAGCTTGGAACACTTCTTATAGACCTATTAACCAGTAGGGAAGATGAAGTTTACGAGAATAGATTTGATATAAATCTACTCACAGAGAGATTAACCTTCATTATTAACTGGCTGCATAAACAAGAAGAAACGAAAAATTTTGCAATTGGGCTTTTTGGATCCAGCACCGGCGCGGCAGCGGCGATTAAGGCTGCTGCAGTTTTAGGATCAGAGATTAAAGGAGTTGTTTCCAGAGGTGGAAGACCGGATCTGGCACTCGATGTGATAGACAAGGTTGTTTCGCCTACTCTTCTTATTGTCGGCGGAAATGATTTTGGCGTCATTGGGTTGAATGAAGATGTATATAACCAACTTCGGTGCGAGAAAAAAATAGAAATTATTGAAAGAGCAACGCATTTATTTGAGGAACCGGGAACACTGGAAAAAGTTTCAGAATTTGCCACCGATTGGTTTAAGAAGTACTTGGTGTGAAGGAGGCTTTTTATGAGAATTTTATTTGTTGGCGATGTCATGTTAGGAAGATTAGTCAACGAGATACTGAAGCAAAAAAAACCTGAATATCCCTGGGGGGACACCTTACCTGTTTTTAAGAAAGTAGATTTAAGAATATGCAACCTTGAATGCGTAATTACAGACACCGGAGAACCCATTCCTCAAAAGACATTTCATTTTCGGACTGATCAAAAAAACTTCAAAACTTTACTTTCTTCAGATATGGGTATGGTTTCACTTGCAAACAATCACATACTCGATTTCAATTATGAAGGAATGCTTAATACTATGAAGATTTTAGGAAGTAATGCAATTAATTATGCAGGCGTTGGGATGAGTTTTTTAGAGGCATCAGAGCCCGCTATATGCGATGTTGATTCAAAAAAAATAGGGCTTATCGCCTTTACCGATAATGAGCCCGAATGGGAAGCAACCGATAAAAAACCAGGAATCTTTTATGTTCCGGTCGATACTAAAGATGCAAAAGCTGCATCACTTTTTGAGCAGATTAAGAAAGTGAAAAAAAATGCAGACATTCTGATTGTTTCCGCACATTGGGGTCCTAATTGGGGATATGAGCCGCCCGAAGAACATATTCCTTTTGCCCATGCCATTATTGATGCAGGAGCTGATGTTGTTTTTGGCCATTCAGGACACGTATTTAGAGGCATTGAAGTTTATAAAAATAAACCTATTCTTTATTGCGCCGGTAATTTTATTGATGATTATGCAGTAGATGAAGTGGAGAAAAACAATCAATCATTTATTTTTATACTTGAAACAGATAAATCAAGCATAAAAAAAATCAGCTTGTACCCGACCGTTATTAAAAACTTACAGGCAAATCTGGCCAAAGAATACGAGCAGGAAGAAATTATTATGAAGATGCAAAACCTTTGTAGTAAATTTGGTACAAAAACAGCTTGGAAGGAAAAACCGGAATTTTTGGAGGTAATTATATGAAGTCCTTTAAAATTATTCCTCATTAAATATGCAATATAAAAAGAAAAAAAGAATATTTGTCGCTTTGGGCATATCAAAAGGATTAATAAAAAAAATTCAAGCCTGGAGAGAGGCCAGACACGATTTTCCAGTCCGCTGGATATCAGATAAAGATTTGCATATAACGATAATTTCCCCATGGTACAGTGGTCGCGTAGAAAGAGTAATTGAAAAAGTAAAATATGCAAATATTGCTCTTGAGCCATTTTCAGTCCAATTTAAAAAAATTAGTTTTGGGCCAAAGCCCGAACATCCCCGTCTGATATGGGCAGAGGGTGAATCTTCCGGCACCGTTGTTTTAGAAAATCAACTTAAGCGTCTTTTTCGAAAAAGAAAAGAAAAACGGGATTTTTTACTGCACCTTACCATTGCCCGTTTTGCCCCAAATGATTTTCCATCGTTTCCGGTAAAAAAGCTTAACGGGAATATTAACTGGAAGGAGCGTATTAACTCATTTTTGATTATGGAGTCACATTTGCGAAGAAGTGGAGCAGCATACGAAATACTGTCAAAAATTCCATTTAAACGAAAATGATTACAAAAAATAATTTAATTAAAATTACAGATTATATGTGGCAAATACCAAAAACTTACAGAGGTGATATGCGCGTGCCCGCCTCGATATTTGCAAGCGAAAAAATTCTTTCGGAAATTTTTAATGACCGCTCTTTAGAACAGCTTGTAAATGTTACAACGCTTCCAGGCATTAGGAAGTCTGCGATTGTTATGCCTGACGCGCATGAAGGATATGGGTTTCCAATTGGAGGCATAGCCGCAACAGCTTATCCTGAAGGTGTAATTTCTCCCGGTGGGATAGGGTATGACATTAATTGCGGAGTTCGTCTTTTAATTTCTGATTTAAATTTTGATGATATTAAACCAAGCATCGAAAAATTAGCAGAACAGTTATTTAGGGCAATTCCTGCAGGCGTCGGACGTGGCGGATTACTTAAGTTTAGTTTGGAAAAACTGGATTATGTACTAAGAGAAGGTGCTAAGGGAGTTATTAAGGAAGGATATGGTAATAAGTCAGATTCGGATCATATTGAATCAGGCGGAATGCTTAAAAATGCAGACCCGGATATCGTATCAGACTATGCCAAGAAAAGAGAGCTTGATCAGCTAGGCACTATGGGAGCAGGAAATCACTTTGTAGAAATAGATAAGGTTGATGAGATTTTTAATGAACTGACAGCAAAAAATTTTGGTTTAAAATTTAATCAAATCGTCATACTGGTTCACACAGGATCCCGTGGTCTTGGTCATCAGGTAGCGACTGATTATATCCACTTAATGAATCAAGTAATGGTAAAATATGGCATTACGGTTCCTGACCGGGAACTTGCCTGCGCTCCGTTATCCTCACCTGAAGGAAAAAATTATTTTAACGCTATGGCGGCGGCGGCAAATTTTGCCTGGGCAAACAGGCAAATGATTACCTACCAAGTCCGAAAAGTCTGGGAAAATATTTTCGGGAACGCAGGTGGCAGCTTGTCAATTCTTTATGATGTAGCGCATAACATCACAAAAATTGAAGAACACATAATAAGCGGAAAAAAAGAAAGAGTAATTGTGCACAGAAAGGGAGCGACTCGTGCTTTTTGCCCACATCATTCGGAGTTAGCCAGTTTTTTTCAGAAAACCGGCCAGCCGGTTATTATTCCGGGAAGTATGGGTACTGCCTCTTATGTTCTTGCCGGAACAAAGATCGGAATGGAAGAATCATTTGGTTCATCGTGCCATGGTGCAGGAAGAAGGATGTCAAGACACGCAGCTAAAAAAGAAATCGCAGGAGCGGATTTGATGATAAAGCTTGAAAAAGAAGGTGTCTATGTAAAAACTCATTCCGTCAAGGATCTTGCCGAAGAAGCCCCCTTTGCCTACAAGGATATCCATAATGTCGTTGATGTTGTTGATCAAGTAGGAATTGCTAAAAAAGTTGCAAAGCTTAGGCCAATTATTGTAATTAAGGGATAAATTACAGCGTATTCTTAAGACAGAAGAGTTTATATTTGCTATACTAAAAGTGTGTCAAGAAACATTGAAGCTCCAAAGCGAAGAACTCAAGAGTTTCGTTCCAGAGATAAGGCCGGAAAAATAATTCCTGTTAAGATTATTTCCCCGGATTACAGTAAAGACCCCCGATTAAATTTACCTCCGGGAGGTTTAGGAGCTGACGCGCCAAGACTTAATTTCAGCGAGCCGATATGGGTTGCTCCTCATTTAAGAAAACCTTCCTGGAAAAAACGATAAATTTAATCTAATCTTGATGTAGCCAGGTTTTTAATATAAAATTATCATTATGTTTAAAAGTGTATCTCCGCAAATTGATTTTCCTACTCTTGAAAAAGATATTCTTGAAAAATGGGAAAAGGAAAAATTAGTAGATAAATATCTCCATAAAAACGATTCATCCGATAAAAACTATTCTTTTTTAGACGGCCCGATAACTGCAAATAATCCAATGGGAGTTCACCACGCCTGGGGAAGAGCTTATAAGGATTTATGGCAAAGATTTTGGAATATGCGGGGTTACAAGCAAAGATTTCAGAATGGATTTGATTGCCAGGGTTTATGGGTTGAAGTAGAAGTTGAAAAAGAGCTTGGAATCAGGAATAAAAAAGATATAGAAAATTTGGTAGAGGGAAATAAAAAAGAAAGTATCGCTAAGTTTGTTGAACTTTGTAAACAAAGGGTAATCAAGTATTCAGGAATTCAGGCAGAACAGAGTAAGCGTTTAGGTTATTTTATGGATTGGGATAATTCATATTACACCATGTCAGATGAAAATAATTACATGATTTGGCACTTTTTAAAGACCTGTTTTGACAAAGGCTGGATCTATAAGGGAAAAGATAGTGTGCCGTGGTGTCCAAGGTGTGAAACCGCAATTTCCCAGCACGAAATGTTAACAGAGGACTATAAAGAATTAACGCATGAAACTGTTTTTGTAAAACTTCCGATTTTAGATAAAGGTTTTGAAAACACCTATCTATTAATTTGGACAACCACTCCCTGGACTGTTCCTGCAAATGTTGCCGTTGGTATAAATACCAAATTTACTTATGGAATATATCAAAATAGAAAAACAAAAGAAAAAATAATATTTATAGAAAAAGATGAATTGGGAAATGTTCCGACAAGAGATTTAAAAGGAAAACAAATTAAGGTTAATGAATATATTTTAAATAATTTAGAAGATGAATGGGAAAAGACAGAAGATATTAAAGGAGAAAAGCTTTTAGGATTAAAATATAGTGCTCCATTTGATGATTTGGAATTGATAAAACAAGCTAGACAAGAAAACCCGGATACTTTTCATACAGTTGTTGATGGGAACGAGATTGTTGTTTCTACAGAAGGAACAGGACTTTTACACGTTGCGCCAGGCGCCGGAAAAGAGGATTTTGACTTAGGAAAAAAAGAAAAACTTTCAATTATTTCTTTAATCGCAGATGACGCGTCTTATTTGGATAATATGGGGGAATTCAGTGGAAAGAATGCAAAAAAGCATCCCGAATTAATAATTGATTATTTAAAATCTCTAGAAAATGGAAAGTATTTGTTGAAAACAATGCAGTATACCCATAGATATCCTGCATGTTGGAGATGTAAGACAGAGCTTGTTTGGAAAGTGACGCTTGAGTGGTACATAGCGATGGACATACTGGAAACTGGAAACTCGAAGTTTGAAGCTGGAAAACAAAAGACGTTAAGGGAGCAGATGATGGATACGGCAAAAATGATTGACTGGCGTCCTGAATTTGGCTTAGAAAGAGAACTTGATTGGCTTTCCAATATGCATGATTGGTTAATCAGCAAGAAAAACAGATATTGGGGATTAGCGCTTCCTATTTTTGAATGCCAGGATTGCGGGAGCTTTGAAGTAATTGGTTCAAAAACAGAGCTTGAAAAAAGAGCAGTTGAGGGGTGGGATAAATTTGAAGGACATACTCCGCATAAACCATATATAGATGAAGTAAAAATTAAATGCTCTAAGTGTGGTTCTTTGGTAACTAGAGTTGATGATGTTGGCAATGTTTGGCTTGATGCAGGTATTGTCCCCTTTTCAACCTATGTGGATCCAGAGACAAAAAAATTAAGTTATACAACCGATAAAAAATATTGGAATGAGTGGTTTCCCGCAGAATTTATAACGGAATCTTTCCCAGGACAATTCAAAAACTGGTTTTATTCGATGATTGCCATGTCGACAGTTTTAGAAAAAAAGAATCCTTTTAAAACAGTTTTGGGATTTGCTTCTATGCTTGGAGAAGATGGCAGACCGATGCACAAATCATGGGGGAATTCAATTGAATTTAATGAGGGCGCAGATAAAATCGGGGTTGATGTAATGCGCTGGATGTTTGTAACGCATAACCCCGAGAATAATTTGCTTTTTGGCTACAAGAAAGCAGATGAAACCAGAAGAAAATTTCATTTAATGCTTTGGAATGTTTATAATTTTTTCTTAACATACAGGGAAGTTGATGATTGGAAGCCGTCAAAGATATCAGATATAAGATATAAGATATCAGGAAATGTTTTGGATAGGTGGATATTATCAAGATTTAACAAAACTTTAAAAATCGTTACTAAATCATTGGAGGATTATGGGGTTCAAAAAGCATCGCTTGAAATAGAAACTTTTGTTAATGACTTATCTTTATGGTTTATAAGAAGGAGCAGGGATAGGGTTGGACCCTCTGCAGAAAGCAAAGAGGATAAAAATAGTTATTACCAAACTTTATATTCTGTTTTAGTAAATCTTTCTAAAATTTTAGCGCCGTTTATGCCGTTTATTGCTGAAGAAATCTATCTTAACTTAACAGATAAGATTTCTGTTCATTTATCCGATTGGCCAGAGGTAGATGAGAAGTTAATTAATCAAAAGTTAGAAGAAGAAATGGCTAAAGCAAGGCAGTTGGTTGAAGCTGCGCATTCCTTAAGAAAGCAAGCAGAGATAAAGGTAAGAATTCCAATTAAAGAAATGTCGTATAAGGGACCGGAAGAATTATCAAAAGATATTGTAGATGTTATTAAAGAAGAAATTAATGTTTACAATTTAAGTTTTACGGGAAAATTAGATGAGTTTAGGGTTGAAGCAAAAACAAGTGATGACAATCTTGATTTACAATTTGGATTGGCAAGAGATATTGTAAGAAAAATTCAGGAAGAAAGAAAAGCGCTTGAGACACGCCCGAGCGAAAAGGTAAAAATTACTATTCCTTTCTGGCCGAAAGAACACGAGGAATATATTAAGAAAAAAGCATTGGTCGCAGAAATTCTGGAGGGAGAAAAATTTTCCGTTATTAAAAATGAATAGACAACCACTTTTGGGGATAGACTGGTCGATTATAATACCTGTTTTTTTATTGGTTTTAATTAGTCTTGTTAATTTATTTTCTTTAAATGTAATTTTTTTCAAAAGCCAATTGGTATTTTTAGTAATTTCTTTGTTTGCGTTTATTTTTTTCTCCCAAACAAATTATAAGGTCATAAAATTTTATAAAACGCCAATATATGTGGCTTCGTTATTTGCTTTTGTTTTTTTGTTTTTCTTGGGTGTTGAAAGCAGGGGCGCAGCGCGTTGGATTGATATCTTAGGATTTAGGCTTCAGTTTTCGGAAATTTTTAAACCTTTTTTGGCAATTGCCTTTGCAAGTTATATAACTGAGATACGAAGTTTTAGTTTTAAATCTCTTGCAAACATATTTATATTATTAGCTCCCATTGTTTTGCTGATTTTTTTACAACCTGATTTGGGGACAGCGCTTATCTACGCAGGTGTTGTTTTTATAACAGTAATTTATATAGGTTATCCATTTAGATATTTCTTAATTTCCTTGTTGCCGGTGTTGTTCTCATTTCCAATTGTTTGGAGATTTTTGCATGATTATCAAAGGCAAAGAATCCTTACCTTTATCGAGCCAACGAAAGACCCTTTAGGGGTATCGTACAATGTTATTCAATCCGTAATTGCTGTTGGGTCGGGAATGATAATGGGTAAGGGTTTAGGTCAGGGTACGCAGTCTGGATTAAGATTCTTACCCGAACGCCATACCGATTTTATATTTGCGAGTATTTCAGAGCAGTTAGGATTTATCGGTTCATTAATTATTATTATTTGTTTTGGTTTTTTACTCTTTAAGATATATACAATTTTTTTAAATTCTAACGATAAATTTGTTAAAAACTTTTCTGCAATAGTTTTTTTTAGTTTTTTAATACAAATTTTTACAAATATTGGTATGAATATGGGAATAGTTCCCGTTGTCGGGGTACCGCTTCCATTTGTTTCTTACGGGGGAAGCTCGCTTTTATCAAGCTTTATATTTTTGGGATTTTTATCATCAATTAATAAGGAATCAAAAGATACACAGGTTCTAGAAATCAGATGAAAAGTTTGCTATAATTAATCGTTATGAAATACGCAGTTATAAAAACAGGCGGAAAACAATATAAAGTTTCAGAAAGCGACGTCATTGATGTAGAAAGATTAAAATCAGAAAAAGACGAGAAAGTAGTTTTTAATGAAGTTTTGCTTTTAGTATCAGATGATAATATTAAAATTGGAAAACCCTTTATAACTGGCGAAAAAGTCGAAGGAAAGCTATTGGAAAATGTAAAAGGAGATAAATTAAGGGTTTCCAAGTTTAAAGCAAAAGTAAGATATAGAAAAACAATCGGATTTAGAGCAAGCATTTCAAGAGTGCAAATAGATAAAATATCAGGTACAAAGGAAAAAGAAGCGATTTTAGCAAAAGAAAAAACCACTGTTAAGAAAACTGCCAAGAAAAAGTCATAATTGACATTCTTTGATATCTTGACTAGTGTGAAAAGTCAGGATAAAATATATCTGGTTTTCACAAATTATTATAAGATATGGCACATACAAAAGCACAAGGAGCAGTAAAGGGAAATAGAGATTCAAGAGCAAAGCGCTTAGGCGTTAAAATTTATGGTGGACAGAGAGCAATTGCCGGAAATATAATCGTTAGGCAAAACGGAACAAAGTTCCACCCTGGAAAAGGTGTTTCTATGGGAAAAGATTTTACTTTATTTTCATTAATTGATGGAACAGTAGGTTTTGTAACAGCCAAAGGGAAAAAACTGGTACAAGTTTTAAGTATTTAATTAATTTATGGATACACAGGATAGAATCTTCGAGCTTGAGATAAACTTATTACAGGCGAATCCTCTTCAGCCAAGGGGTATAATCTCTCCGGATTCACTTCAGGAATTAGTAGATTCAATCAGGGAACAAGGAATTTTAGAGCCTATTGTTGTTGCAAAAACTCCGGCAGGGTATCAAATAATCGCAGGCGAAAGACGATGGAGAGCCTCTAAAATATTGGGTCTTGAAAAGGTTCCGGTTGTAATCAAAGAAACAACTCCTCAGGGAATGCTTGAGATGTCGATTGTAGAAAACGTTCAAAGAGAGGATTTAAACCCAATTGAAAGAGCCCAGGCTTATAAGAGGTTGATTGATGAATTTGGACTAGGTACAAATGAAGTTGCAAGAAAAGTCGGAAAAAGCGCTCCAACAGTCTCAAACACAATAAGACTTTTATCTTTACCGGATGCTATTAAAGATGCATTAGTTGCCGGAGTAATCACAGAAGGACACGTTAGACCATTAATTTCATTAGGTGACCCAAAGTTAATGCTTGAGTTGTTTAAAAAAATTCTAAAAGAAAATAGTACGGTTAGGGAAACTGAAGAATTAGCAAGACAGGAAAAAGGCCAAATCGAAACAAAGGAGACAAGAAATAAAGTTCATAAGCTTTGGGTACCTGAGCTTGATGAAATGGCAAAAAAACTGGAAGAAAAACTTTCGTTTAATAAAGTAGCGATCTCTCAATCAAGAACTCAGGCAAAAATCTCAATCGTTATAAAAGGGGATGTTGATGTTACAGGACCTAAGGTAAAAGAGTTATACGACCTTTTGAATAAAGAAAACGCTTCTTAGTAAGGATTTTTAATAAACCTCATTCGATTAATTGGCCAATAAACAAACATAGAATTTCCGATTATTTCGTCTTTTTTAACAAATCCCCATTCTCTGGAATCAGAACTATTCAGCCTGTTGTCCCCCATTACAAAATATTTGTCTTCGGGTACAGTAATCGTATCGCTGTCCGCAAGAAAATTACCTGGATAAGTTTTAACATCCGGTTTTAAATAGGCTGATTCATTAAGTTCATTGTCGTTTAGATAAACTTTTCCGTCTTTTATAGATACTGTATCTCCCGGGGTGCCTATAACTCTTTTAATATAATCTTTCTCAGGATCAAGCGGAGCTTTAAAAACAATTACATCTCCATGTTTTAGGTTTTGGAAACGCAAGGAAATAAGATTTGTTAAAACATATTCATTGTTATAAAAATTGGGGTACATTGATTCTCCTTTTACTTCAAAAGGACGAAATAAAAAGACATAAATGACTAAAAATATAGCTGCAGCGATTAAAAATGTCTGAACAGTGTCGAGGAGAAAATAATAGATCTTCCGTAAAATATTCATCAATACTCAATTTTCCCAAAATTTAGCCTGCTTTGTCAATGAGATTAATTTATGCTAAGATTTAATCGTTATTCACACCTGCCCGACAATGCATGGACCCTTAGCTCAGTGGTAGAGTGCTGCATTCACATTGCAGATGTCGCAAGTTCGAATCTTGCAGGGTCCACAGTCAAGGCAAGGCGGGTCGAAGAAGTCGGAGGCCTGCCCCGTATAAACGCCACCGTGAGGCGAAGATGTAAACTTCGCGAACGGAAAGTTTGTGTGGGGTTCAAATCCAGACACGACCACAGATATGGAAATAATTAAGAATCAGGTTATAAATTATTATTAATTAGGTAATTAATATCGTAATAAAGTACTTGATATCCATCTTCGGTTATCCCTTTTCCTCTTTGAGCTTTTACTTCATTAAGCATTGCGTTTAGGATATTTGTCGAAATTTTTTTACTTATAGAGCTAGATAGTTGAGCAATTGTCACTTTAACCAATAAGCTATTATAAATACCATCGTTTTTAAATTGATTTAGTTTTTTTAATTCACTTAAGTCGTTTATCAAATCTTCAAACGTTTTACTTATACGTGAGCCTTCAGTTTGAGAATAGTTTATTATTAAGGTTTCATCGTTGTTTTTAGTTATTATTCCCCGTATGTAATTTGAATCATTATCTCCATTTTTTTTAAATGCTGCTAAATTTATTTCATAAAATCCGTCTCTATTACTTGAGAGTTTTATTTCGTATGTTCCGTCTGTAGGTGTTGGTAATAAAAATTCATTTATGTTTGTTCCTAAATTTTCGTTTTGATCAGTGTCGTTTGGATTGCTGATAGGTAACTGAAGTGAGTATGATGCGTTATCTATATCATTTAATTCTTCGTTATTGCTAAGATTTTTTCCTGTTTTTTTGCTATTGGGAGCAGTAATCATCATTTCTACACTTGGATTAACAACAGCAAGCAAATAACTTAGGTTTGTATTTGAAGGCACAAATCTATCTAGCTGACTAAAAGTATTATTAAATGAAGAAAGTGTAGCATAATTCCATTCAGGGTCATTAATAGAATACGTGTTGCCTGATATTCCTTTTGCGACAACAAAATGGCTCGATGTTTGGGAATTGCTTACCTTAAGGATATCGGGAAATTTTCCGATATTTAAATCATTGTCTAGAGTTTGAGTAAGGTCTATTTTTGTTCTTTTGTACTCCAGCTTTATATTTGATCTTCCTGCCTCAAAAATTTTCTTTGTTAAAGTAGATATGGATGGAAATTTTAAATAAGAGTACCACCCATCCATATTTTTGTATCCAATTGCATAGCCATTATTATTTTTTAGCCAAATATTTAAGGATCCAGGGTCAAGGCTTGCACCGTCCGGCATTTTTTTAATATTGTGGTAATTAAGAACCATCGCTGCCGATGTTACAGCGCATCCCCATCTATCCATAGTTGGATTAGAAAACCCAAGACTAATAGAATGGTCGTATTCAGTAGAACCCCAAGTTGAATCGTTTTGATTAAAATATGGAACCGTAAGGGGGGTCGGGGTAGCGTCTAGACTAGTAACAACAATATTATCAAAATATGTTTCCGAACTAGGATCTCCACCAACGCTTGCTCTTAAAGCTATCTTTCCTGCAGGAGCTTCTGTAATAGAAGTAAAATCTTTAATCAAATTGCCGTTTATAAATATTTGTATATTATTGTCATGAACAACTATTTTAACGTGATATAGTTTGCCCAGTGAATAATCACCAGGAATATTAAAATAATTTCCTGGAAAACTGGCAACTAAATTAGTTGGGGATTGAAAATGTAGTTCGTAGCCAAGACCAACTAAAGGATCAGTTCTGTATACAATATTGTGATCCGTACCTGATATTAATGTCATATCAGCCTCAAATACGTAATTTTTAATAGAAATTGGCCACTCAGAGCTTTTAGGAACTATATTAGTAGAGCAAGAGTTAAAGTTAGTAATTGATATTTTTAAAACTCCACTATCAACCCTCCATTCATCAGGACATAAATTAGGGAAAGGAAGTATTTCCCATTTGTTTGGAAAAGATCCCGTTGGATCATCATCAAAATTGTCTTGAAATATAACATCCGAAGCGTTTATTTTATTCCAGGTAGGAAAAATAAAAGAGAATGATAATAAGAAAAATACAAAAAAGAAAATCTTTAGGGCAGTTAGATTTTTCACGTTAATTTATTATTAATATCAAAATTTTTTTTGTCAATATATCAATTTGCTATTATGATAATAAAATTATAGAAATAGTAAGTTCTAAAACGAATCCGAACAGTATAATGTTCGGATATGATAAAAAGGTGCAAGATTACACCGGAGGAAAGAGATAGAATAGCTCTTCTTCTGGCATCTAAGACAAGCTTAAGAAAGATTGCCAAGATACTTGGCAGAAGTATTTCTTCAATCAGCGAGGAGGTGAAAAGAAACAGTGTTAATGGAGAATATACTTCAATTAATGCTCAAAGATTAAGTGAAGTAAGAAATGCTACATCTAGAAAAACTAATCCATTAAAAAACCCTAAAATCTATGCTTATGTTTATGAAAAACTAAGATCCGGTTGGAGCCCTGAGCAAATAGCCGGAAGGCTCAAGAAAGACAATAATGGTAAAAGTATCATTTGTCATGAAACTATCTATAGATATATTTACAGTTCTGAGGGGAAGAAAAGAAACCTATCTGAGTATCTAGTAAAACATCACTATAAAAGAAGAAAATGGCATAGCAGATATCTTTACCGAAGAGGTATTGCCAATAGGGTAAGCATCCGTTTGAGGCCAAAAGAAGTTGATAGACGTAAGTCTTTTGGCCATTGGGAAACAGATGTCGTTGAGGGAAAAGCTCATCAAAAAGGGATACAAACACTACTTGAAAGAAAAACCAGATTTTTTCAAGCTAAAATCTTAGAAAAGATTGACTCCGAATATGGAGTTAAAGCTCAATATAATGTCTTAGTAAGTTTTCCCAAAAAAGCCAGGAAAACCTTAACTATGGATAATGGCAAAGAAAACTATAACCATCAAAAATTAGTGCGATATCTAGGACTTAAGACTTTCTTTTGTGATCCATATTGCGCCTGGCAAAAAGGATCAAATGAAAATCATAATGGAGTTTTAAGAAGGTACATTCCTAAAAAGGCTGACTTAACAAATTTGTCTCAATTAGAGCTAGATGCGATCATTGAAGAGATTAATCGTCGTCCCAGAAAATGTCTTAATTATGAAACGCCGGAGGAAGCCTTCACAAGAGAATTAAAATTGATTACAATATAAGGGTGTTCGGATTCAGATTAGAATTCACCATACACTATACTGACTTAAATAATTTAAATTAATTTAATACAATTTATTTTTTATTATTTTATTTGGTTTGTTATTTAAAGTGTCATAGTTAATTTACCACCATTTAATTTAATATAATAGTAAATCAGGCTTGTTAATGTGAAATAACGATGTTAAAATTGCATAATATAACAAATAAATAAATGAAAAACGTAAATAAAAAATTAATAAAAGGGGTAATAGAGGAGGTAAATGGTCTGGCATTCAAAAATTCAGAGCCTTATTCGGAATCTGCAAAGATTTTTTTCCAAAACCGTTATTCAGAAATCGTAAAACTTTTACCTGAAATTAAAAAAGAAGACTTAGGGCTCGAAATTGGCTTAGCAGGAGGAGTGCTGGCATTTGTTTTAAGGAGGCACTTTAACCTTAATAAGCTATATACATTAGAACATCCAATTGTTTATAAACAATACAATAATCAATTTCTTAATAAATTAAAAAATGATTACATAATACTTGAGCCAGTAAATTTAGAGGAAAATAAATTACCCTGGCCTGATAATTTTTTTAATTTTATATTTCTTTGCGATGTAGTTGAACATCTTGTTCCATCCGACATTCCAAATTTAATAAGGGAGATAAAACGTGTTCTAAGAAAAGACGGTTATCTCGTTATCGTTACTCCAAACATAGCATCTTTAATAAAGAGGATAAATTTATTTTTTGGCAAAAACCCAATTGAGTTTGATTTAAAATTGCATGAGGAAGCAACCTATGGGCATATCAGGGAATACACCATGAATGAGTTATTATATATCGTTGAAAACGAGAACCTTAAAATTAAAAGAAAAAAATACTTTATGATTGACGCTAAAAGAAATATATTTACAAGAATTGAAGATTTATGTAGCAAGATTTACCGACCATTTGCAAACAGTCTCGCCCTAGTAATTCAAAAATAGCTTCTAGCACTATTTTTGTCCTCGAACAATGATATAATAGCTTCAATTAACATATGACGATTTTATTTTTTGCAAGGAGATTTTATCCTTTAATCGGCGGGGTTGAGAAGCATGTTTTGGAAGTAGGCAAGAGATTGGTTAAAAAAGGACACAAGGTAATCGTTGTAACCGAATACGAAAAAAATACGAATAAGCAAAATCAGCAGTCGGATCCCCTAGGTGCTACGATTGAGGGAATAGAAATTTTAAGGATTCAGGCGGGAAATGAGGACAAGCTAAAAAAGTTTAGAATTTGGTTTAAGCTATTAAAATACATTAAATTTATTAACTCCGCTGACATTGTTCATTGTCATGATATTTTCTTTTGGTACCTTCCTTTTAGATTTTTGTTTCCTTTTAAAAAAGTTTATACAACCTTTCATGGATACGAAGGAAATAATATGCCAAATAAAAAATCAGTATTAATGCATAAAATTGCTGAAAAGCTTTCGTGGGGAAATATTTGCGTTGGAGATTTTTTTAAAAAATGGTACGGTACAAAACCAACATACGTCTCATATGGAGCAGTTTCAGAAATTAATAATTTAGAAATTAAAAATAAAAACAATAGCAATAATAATTCAAAGATTGAAATTGTTTATTTAGGAAGGTTAGAAGAAGAAGCGGGGATAATGGATTATCTAAAGGCTTTAAGAAATATTAGTAAAAAATCTTTAAACTTTAAATTAGTAGTACTAGGTAATGGTTCGCAAATGAATAAGGCAAGAAATTATGCGAAGAAAAACAAATTAAGTGTGGAGTTTAAAGGATTCGTAAAAAATATAGATATTTATCTTAATAGAGCATCTTTTGTGTTCACATCAAGATACCTTGGGATGATGGAAGCTTTAATGAACAAAAAATATGTTCTTGCAGTATATAACAATCAAATTAAGAAAGATTATTTGCAAATGACACCTTTTGCTAAATTTATTTCAATTTCAAAAAACTCAAATGAAATAAGAGATCAATTATACAAATATCTTTCAGACGAAAAACTAAAAAACATAAAAATAAACAAGGGATACGCCTGGGTTAAAGATAAGACTTGGGAAAGGATGACAGATACGTATTTAAAACTCTGGTCTAGTTAGTATAATATTAGTTTATGAAAAAATTTGTTCCTTTATTAATTCCCCTATTTATTTTTCTTTTAACTCTTATAGTGTCCGGATATTTTTCCACTATTAATACCGATCCGCATCACGATGGCATTGTTTTAAAGCCTGCGATAGATATTGCGGAAGGCAGAATGCTTTTTAGGGACACTTTTACGCAATACGGCGCTTTTACAACTGTTATACAAGCTCTGGCAATTAAAATTTTTGGAGAATATTTAATAACAATAAAACTTTTAACAGCCTTTTTTTATGGATTAATTTCGGTTTTAATTTATTTTATCTGGTCTAGATTTTTATCAAAGAAACTTGCGATACTAAGCTTATTTATTTGGTTATCGCTTGCTCCGTATCTTTCCGTGGTGTTCTTGCCCTGGTCATCTGTATACGCATTATTTTTTCAATGTTTAACGTTATATCTAATATTAAAATATCTAGATACTAACAATAAAAAAGCATTATTGTTAGCCGGTATTTGTGCAGGACTTGCTTTTTGGTCGAAGCAAAATGTAGGTGCTTATACAATTACAGCATCGTTGGTTTCAATAGCACTGATACAGATTTTAAGTAAAAAGAAAATTTCAACTTTATTTCCAATTCTAATAAGATATTTAATTGGCAGTACTCTAGTATCTTTACCAATAATGTTTTGGATAATTGGAAATGGGGCTTTTAACGATTGGCGGAAACAATCAATTTCTTTTGCTCTTTTCTGGGCGGAATCGTCTAAGCTACATATTTTTAATCATTTTTTTCCGCGTTCAATTAGCAACATATCTATTTGGTCATTAATACCAATAGTTACAATGATTGCTTTTTTAAGAGAATTTTTCGGAAAAAAACCGAATTTGATAATTCTAGTAGTTTCCATTTTTGGATTGTTTTCCTGGTTACAATATTTTCCAATTCCCGATATAAGACATGTTCATTGGGCAGCTACTCCGATGATTGGTATAACAATTTATATTTTCTTTAAGTTGGCAGAGTCAATTAATAATAAAAATATTGCAATAAAATATCTTATATTTATTTTTTTCATTGTGTTAATATTTGCCCGTGATTTACATTTTGGAATTAAAAGCGGGTTTATTAAAGCAAGCAAACAATATAAGAGCTTAGATAGTCCGCCTGTATTAAAAGGTATGAAATTATCCGCAGCAGAATACGGCTTTTATAAAAAAACTTATGAAGACATTATAAAATATCAAAATATACACAGAAAAACAAATTTAATCACTACCGGAAGAAACGCGTTATATTTAACCTTTATTAAGTCTGAAAATTTTCATCCAATATACGTCAATTGGGAAATGATGAATGAATCATTAATATATCCTGAATATTTATCAAAAATGAATGAATATATTACCAATAACAAACCTTTAATTATCGCTATTAAAAAACCATTACCTTTAGGATACTGCAGGCTTAATAATCTTGTAAACGCAGAAGATTTTGCGTTCTTAATCGCTCCATGCAAATAGCAGAGTCTATTTGATTTTCGGATTTTTAATTATACTTTTTACAACATATTTCGGACGCTGTTTAACCTCCTCAAAGATTTTTCCGATATATTCTCCTAAAACGCTAATACCCAAAAGCTGAATAGCACCGATAAAAAGTATGGCTATAAGAACCGTAGTAATACCAAGCGGCGCATTTGGTATTGTAAGACGTAAAATAATCTGGACAACCATTCCAAGTAGCGCTAAAAAGAATACCAAAAGGGAAAGGAGTGTCATTAGCTGCAAAGGCACATAAGAAAAAGAAAGTATTCCCTTTGTTGCCCACTGAAAATTCTTAAGAAAATTATTTGTAGTTTTTCCAAACATTCTTTCCGGCCTTACATATGGAATGCCTGTTTGTTTAAAACCAACCCAAGCCCTAAGACCCCGTAGGAATCTATCTCTTTCCGGAAATTGTTTCAAAACATCCACGACTTTTCTATCAATTAGGGAAAAATCACCAGCATCAAGGGGAATTTGTACATAAGACATTTTATGAAATATTCTATAAAAAAGTTTGTAAGCAATCGCCATTAATATAGGCGCTTCTCTTTTTGTTCTTACTCCATAGACAACATCGTAGCCTTCAAGCCATTTTTTGTAAAATTTTTTAATTATTTCAGGAGGGTCTTGTAAGTCGCCGTCCAAAAAAACAATTGCGTCTCCAGTTGCAATATCCATTCCGCTTGTAAAAGCCATTTGAGAACTGAAATTTCTTGAATGGTTGACTCCTATAACCTTTGGATCTTTTTTTACAATTTTTCTAATAACTTCTTCGGAATTATCGGGACTGCCGTCATTTACGAAAATTATTTCATAATCAATACCTATCTCTTTAAAGGTGTTTGTCAGCCTTTTATGCATGATTGGTATTGCCTGTCCGTCTTTATAGCAGGCAATTATTGCGGAAATTTTTTTCTTGTTATTTTTCATCTTTTTAAATTTATGTAATAAGGTTTATTACTTTTAAGCATTTTATCAACTAATTTAGAAACTTCTTTTGTATTTTCCGGCCAGTACGATTTAATGTTCTTAAGTACTGCCATTATTTTTTTATCTTCCTTAGTCCAATGTGAAATTCCGTCATGGATATAGTCTTTATTTCTTCCGCTTCCTATTAATTTTACAGGAATTTTCTCATGATGAATATAGTTACGTATAGTTTCAAAGGGACGGTACAATAAAAATGATGTGATTGAATAAACTATAGGAATTTTACCGCTTAAAGCCATGCCCACACCAACGCCAATAAGAGTTTGTTCTGCCGCTCCTACATTTATAAATCTATCGGGAAAATCTTTTCTTATTTTATCCCACATTTTATATCCTAAATCATTAACTACAACATAAATATTTTTATTTATTTTCATTTGCTTATGGATGTATTCTGCGAAAAATGCCCTCATTTTAATAAATTCCTGATTTTTCATATTAAAGATTTTAAAGCCCCCTCGTAATCTTTTTGCTTAAGAATATAATAATGAGCGTCTTGGCCTTTTAAAAAAGGAAACTGTTCAACTGAAGTATAGGAAAATATGCAAGTTAAGTTTTTATTCTCCACTTTTTTTAATAATTTTAAAATTTTTTTACTATCATGACCATCTACAGTACTTACAGCGTATCCAAATCCTTTAATCCTTTTAGTTAAATTTATTAGGTTTACTTTATCATAAGCACCCCAGCCGTTTGCATTAATAATAATTTTTAAATTGTTTACTTTTTTTTCTTTTGCAACACGAAGAGCTTCCCAAATACTTCCTTCGGTACATTCTCCGTCAGAAATCATGCAATAGATATTCTTCTTTCTATCTGCCAAAGCCATACCAAGCGCAATTGGAAGCCCCTGTCCAAGACTGCCTGTTGATACATGGATATCATATTTTACATTTCTATCCGGGTGAATATTTAGTTTTTTTATTATATTAGGATTTTTAAAATATCCGTATTTTTCAAGCACGCTATACCAGGCGATACCCGCATGTCCGTTGGAAAGAACAAATTTTTCATTTCGTTTTTTTGTTTTATAAACCGCATCAATTAAATCAACTGCGCTAAGACACGATCCTAAGTGTGAAAAATTAGATTCGTAGCTTAATTCTAAGATTCTCTTTCTTAGTTTTTTTTGTTCTTTAGTTAAATTTTTAAGAGAAAATTTATACATGTTTATAAACTATACTTTATATGCCATTCTATTGTTTTTTTTAATCCTTGGTCTATGGAATATTTTGGATTCCATTTTAATACTTTTCTTGCTTTTTGGTTATTAGCTACCCAATTGTCTGTATCCCATGCCCGTTTTGGAAAAGTTCCTAATTTTAATTTTAATTTAAGAATTTTTTCAATTTTTTTTACAATTTCTTTATTGGAATACTGTTTTCCCGTACCAATATTAATAATCTCTCCAGGGTTAAGAGGTGTAGTTAATGTTTTATGAAAAGCAGAAACAAGATCATCTATGAATACAAAATCTCTCTTAACACTTTCTTTGGTTACTAGTATTTTTTCGTTTTTTAAAGCTTTTTTAATTATTGTTGGGATAAATCTATTTTTTTCTTCAAATGGTCCATAAACAGAAAACGGTCTTATTATTACGATTGGCTTACTGTTTTTGATAGCGTATCCTTGAGCTAAAAGTGACGCAGCGCCTTTAGCTGCAGAATAATAGCTGTTTGGGAGTAGATAGTCAATTTCAGCCATTGGTTTATTTTTAAACCCGTATTCCGATGAACTACCGCAAACTATTAGTTTTTTATAGTTAGTCGACTCTGATGCATTAAATAAATTAATTAAACCCATAACATTAATATTTACTATTTTATTAAAATCAATCTCTGTAGAGGAATTTCCATAAGAAGCTAAATGAATAATATAGTCCGGTTTTATTTTTTTAATAATTTTTTTTAGTTTTAGATTATTGGTTACGTCTGCTTCATGAATCTTAATTGTTCTAACGATTCCATTTAATCTCCAAAGATCAGATTTATTCCTAACCAATATATGAACTTTAAAATTTTTTTTCGCCAAAAATCTGGTCAGATTGGCACCTATAAATCCGTTTGCCCCTGTAATAAATATAGTTTTATTTTTTCCTGCCATAATTTTGGCTTATTATAGCAAATTTTGATATCATATAGTGCTTATGATTGAGGTTAAATGCGCAATTTGTAAAAATAATAAAAATACAAAAGTATTATATAAGTCTAGATTTATTAAAAAAAAATTAGATTTTAAAACTTTTTCTGCGAGAAGAACTCCGGACAGGCTTCATTACAGGTTAGTTAAATGTAAGACTTGCGGATTAATATTTTCAAATCCAATTTTAGATAAGAATGAAATAAATAAATTGTATTTTAAAAGTGATTTTAATTACAATTTAGAATCAGAATATTTAAGAAAAACGTATTTTAAATATTTAGCAGAATATTTTTCAATTAAAGACATTAAAACTAAAAAGATTTTAGAAATTGGATGCGGTAATGGATTCTTTCTTGAAGAACTTCAAAAAAATGGAATAGATAATGTTTATGGAATTGAGCCAGGAAAAGAGTCAGTAGAAAAAGCAAACTTAAAAATAAAAAGAAGAATAAAAATTGATATATTAAAAAAAGACATATTTCCTAACGAAAGCTTTGATGTAATTCTTTGTTTTCATACACTTGATCATATTCCAGAACCGAATGAATTTTTAAAGCTAGTATATTCACTTTTAAAAAGAAACGGAAAAATATTTTTTTTTGTACATAACACAAATGGATTATCTGTTAAATTATTAAAAGAAAAGTCTCCGATATTTGACATAGAACATATTTATTTATTTAATAACAATAACTTAAGACAAATTTTTATACAAAATAAATTTAAAAGTCCTGAAGTTTTCGATATTAAAAATTCTTATCCGATTAGGTATTGGATAAGGCTATTTCCCATAAATAGTTTTTTAAAGATTAGGTTAATAAATTTTTTACAATTTTTAAAATTAGATTTAATAAGAATTAAATTAAATGCAGGAAACATAGGAATTATTGCATCTAAATAATGAAATCATTTAACCGCCTTTGATTAATATAGTTAAATTTTAAATCTATGTATGTTTTGAGCATTGACAGAAGCATTTCGTATCCGTTGCTAAATATGTTATATTTTGATTTTCTTAGGATTTTTTTATCCATTATTACCGGAACTTCTGTTATTTTTATATCCTCTCTCTCCGAATAAATTGCAAGCTGGGCAGAGAAAAAAGCATTACTGCTATCACAGAATTTAAGTATCGGTAATATGTCTGTTTTTTTTAGGAAAACAGTTCCTTGCGTATCGCCAACATGAATACTAAATAACTTTTTCAAAAACAGCCTATAAATACTAGATGCTATTTTTCTGCTTGCAGACGTGTAAATGACAGATTCGGAATGGGATTTCGAACCAAAAATCAATGGATAATTATTTGAGATTTTTAACATTTCATTTAAATCTGAAAATCCAAATGGAAGATCAATAGCCGTTAACAGTATGTTTTCTCCTTTTGCGTTTATGATTGCGGTTTTTAAAGCGAGGCCATGTGATTTTTTAGCAAGGGAAATTATTTTTATGTTCTTATCCTTAACTCCCCTTAGTTTACTAAGAGTATTGTCTGTGCTTCCATTTTCAACTATCAGTATTTCAAAGCTTTTGTCTTTTAAAATTTTCTTCAAATCCGTTTGTATTTTTTTTATCATCAAGCTTATTACTTCGGCTTCGTTATGAACCGGAATACAAAAAGATAAAAAATATTTTGTTTTTAACATTTATTGTAAGTTGTTTACTATTTGTTGCTATATTATAATACAAAACATGAACGTAGCGGTGATAGGAACAGGTCAAATGGGGATTAATCATGTAAGAACATATGCTTTAATGAGGGATATTAACCTTATCGCAATTTCCGATATCAACAAAACATTGGGGAAAAAAGTAGCAAAGGAATTTAAAACAAAGTTTTACATTAATTATGAGGAGATGATAAAAAATGAAAAAATTGACATTGTTTCCGTTTGCGTTCCCACAAAATACCATTATCAAGTTGCTAATAATACAATTAAAAACGGAATTAATACTCTTTTAGAAAAGCCAATTGCATTAGATGTTAAAGAAGCTGATAAGTTGGTGAATATGTCAGATAAAAAGAATGTTAAATTTTTAGTCGGTCATATTGAAAGATTTAATCCCGCGGTTAAAAAGTTGAAGGAGATGATAGATAATAATCAATTGGGTGATATAATTGCCATAATTGCAAGAAGAGTTGGCGGTTTTCCGCCGCAAATAGGTGATGCAAATATCGCGATAGATTTATCTATTCACGACATTGATGTTGTTAATTACTTGCTTGACGACTTGCCAAAAGAAGTGGTTGTTAATAAACAAAAGAACCATATTAGCAAAAGAGAAGATTCCGTAGAATTTTTTTTAAAATATAAAAAAACCTCTGCTTATCTGCAGGCAAATTGGATAACTCCGGTTAAAATAAGAAAGCTTAATATTACGGGAAAAGAAGGGTATTTGGAAATGGATTATGTTAGCCAGAAAATAGAATTTTATAAGAGTAATTATAAAAAATTTAAAAAGAAATTTGAAAACTTTTCTGATTATGTTTTAGAATTTTCCAAGCCGGATAAAATAGATATTAGGGTAGTAAAAAAAGAGCCGCTAAGGGAGGAACTTATATATTTTATTAATTGTGTCCGTAATGATATTAAAATTGACTCCGGATTTGCAATAGAGGCATTAAAAATTGCATTGAGCTAAATATATGAGAAGTGTAAAAATTCACAAAACTGCGGATATTCATAAAACGGCAAAATTGAGAAAAGGAACATCGGTTTGGAATTGGGTTAAAGTTAGTAAAGGAGCCGTTGTTGGTAAAGATTGTATTTTGGCTAAAGGTGTTTACATAGGAAAGAATGTATCAATCGGAGATAATGTAAAAATACAAAATAACGCTTCGATTTACGAAGGCGTAATAGTTGAAAATGGTGTTTTTATCGGTCCTCACGTAGTTTTTACAAACGATAAATATCCTTTCGCAATTAATAAAGATGGAAGTTTAAAAAAGAAAAAGGATTGGGTATTGGAAAAAACAACAGTAAAAAAAGGAGCATCAATAGGCGCTAATTCAACAATTTTGCCGGGGCTTACAATAGGAAGATTTTCAATGATAGGGGCAGGATCTGTAGTAACCAGAGATGTTCCTGATTTTACCTTAGCTTACGGAAATCCCGCAAAAGTTATATCTAATATAAACAATGAGTTAAAGCGAAAGAAATAGCAATGATAACAATATCAAAGGTGAAATTTGACAGAGAAGAAATACAGTCAATACTCAAAGTAATTAAATCAGGGTCTGTTACCCAGGGAGAAAGGGTTGAAGAATTTGAGAAAAATTTTTCAAAATATATAGGCTCTAAATACGCAGTCGCAACGTCTAGCGGAACAAGCGCGTTATTTTTAAGTTTGCTTGCATTAGGTATTGGAGCAGGCGACGAGGTAATTACCACTCCATTTAGTTTTATAGCGTCTTCTAATGCAATCTTATATACAGGAGCAAGACCTGTTTTTGTTGATATAAACGAAAGAACATTTAATATAGACGAGAAGTTAATTGAGAAAAAGATTAACAATAAGACTAAAGCTATTTTACCAGTTCATCTTTATGGACTTCCCTCTGATATGGAAAGTATTAACGCAATAGCCAAAAGAAACAAGCTTTTTGTTATAGAAGATGCATGTCAGGCTCATGGCGCTGAATACAAAAATAGAAAAGTTGGAACATTTGGAGATTTGGGATGCTTTTCTTTTTACGCAACGAAGAATATGACAACTATAGAAGGCGGAATGATAACGACAAACAATAAAAAACTATATGAAAAATTGAAGTTACTAAGAAATCACGGCTCAAAAACTAGGTACTACCATGATATTTTAGGATACAATTATAGAATGACAGATCTCTCCGCAGCCATTGGCTTAGAGCAGCTTAAAAAATTGGAAAATAATAATAGAAAAAGAGTGTATAATGCAGAATATTTAAGTAAAAGTTTTGCAAAGATTAATGGAATTAGGGTTCCCTTTATTCCAAAAGACTATAAGCACGTGTTTCATCAATATACGCTTCTATTGAATAAAGGAATAAAAAGAGACGAAGTTGTTAAAAAGTTAAAAAAGGCGGGAATTATGGCGGAAGTTTATTATCCCCTGCCCATTCATAAACAGAAACTATATGAATCGTTAGGATATAAAGAAAAGCTTCCTGTTGCAGAAAAAATTTCTAAAGCAGTCCTTTCCTTACCTATTCATCCTTATGTTAAAAATCAAGAGCTAAAACAGATTATTTCCGGGATTTCTTCAGCACTCTCTTAAATAAAATTTCGTGCAATAATGTATAAACCAGGGTAATTCCTACAAAGAGTATAAATATTAATTTTAAAAATTGGAGCAAGAATAAGTCTTTATATATAACGCTTACATATGAAGTTCCTTTTGGGATATTAAAAGTGATTAATCCGCGGTATTTACTATCTTCATAATTAATCTTAGTCCTTTTGCCGTTTATTATCACATTCCACCCGGGAAAGTATAGGGTATTCTCTAATACTCTTGCGCCTTCTTTGGAGAATAATGTATAAGTGTGTTCTGTAGAACTATTTTTTAACACTTTTATTTGTACCTTTCCTTGTATCGATTCAATCTTATTGCTGGGGACTTTATTAATCCATACAGGTTTATTGCTAAACCAAATAGTGTTTCCGATAAAGTATAAACCCTCACCTTCGTATGTGCTCTTTGGGAGGTTAAGCAATAAGTTTGAATCGGTAATCTCCGGTATTACTCTTCTGTGCCCCCAATTAAGCATTGTTGAGCCTATTGCAAACACAAGAACTAGATAGATAAGTATCTTTTTATTTGTATTCATTAAAACTAAGTATGCGGCAACATACGATATGCAAAACGTTATTATTAATAATATCCTGCTGCTCATTAACATATTTTTAATAATAGGTACAGTTAGCCAAATTATTTCAGAATACTTAAAAAGCATAAATATTAAAATCGCTATGGTCAAAACCCAAATTATAATATCTGTTTTATATTTAGCGTTAATTTTGTTTAATAATAGGTATCCCAATAAATAGAATAAAATAAATAATTGTGCGTAGCCAATTAGAAAAGATAATTGACCTTCCGGCCCCTGGAATAATAATCTAAATCTCCAAGGTGAATAAAGAATATCGGAAACTTCAATAAAGCCTGGCAGTTGCTTAAATAAAATTGAGGATAAAGTATACTTTGCATAAGAAAAATAAGGCGCCCAAGCGTAACCGGACATTACAATTCCTAATATAAATGCTAAAAGCAGTTTTACTAAAACAGAAAATTGCTTCAGACGTTTTTTATGCTGATGGAACAATGAAATTGTAAATGGGATAATTATTGCAAGTGATAGTATTGCGATTGCTTGATGAGCCAAGATTAAAAGGGAAAAAATAAGACCGCACCAAAGCAGATAAATTATTTTGTCCTTATGAAACAGTTTATAAATAAAAAGTAAAAGAACAGGAATGAGCGTAAAACTAAGCACCTCTCCAACGTCATTCCTGAAATGCAAATCTATTAAATGATATGGGGTAAATAAGTAAAATACAGAAGATGTAAACGCGGCTAAATCATTTTTTAGCGTCTGTTTTATAAAAAGATACATAAAAACGCCGGAGAGTATGTAAGCGAAAGCTAAGAACAGTTTTAAGCTTACGATAAAAGAAAAACCAAGAAAGTGAAAAAAAGAAATTAAGTAATAGGGAAGGGGATTTAAAAAAATAAATAACGGGTAACCATATGTCCCGTTAAGTGCTCCTGCCCATGAAGGCATTAGGTTGCCTTCTGTAAGGTTTTGAAAAAATGAAATCGTCCTGTAAACATGTATATTAAAATCACCGCTTTCGTAATCGCCTATTCTAAAGATACTAATGATTGGTAAAACAGAAATAATAAGAAGTAAAACGAATAAGTTAATTTTCTTTTTGGGATAAATGACCTTATAAAAAATGGTTACTGCTAAAATCAAAGCAGATGCAATTACATTAACAACAACCATTCTATAAGGATCAAACATAATACTTGTATTAATGTATTCTAAGCTACAAGATGCTATAATTTCAACCATATTATATGGCTGCTTTTGAATCATCATTAATCTGTACGGTTTTAAACGAAGAGAACACGATAGAACAATTTATTGATTCTATTGCCAAACAATCAATCTTGCCTAACGAAGTTATAATCGTTGACGGGGGGAGCAGCGACGGAACTGTCGCTAATATCAAATATCAAATATTAAATATTAAAAAGAATAAAAAGTCGAAGAAGGTTAAATTCAAAGTTTTTACAAAAAAAGGAAATAGGTCGGTTGGAAGAAACGAGGGCATAAAGCATGCTTCTTCAGAGTTAATTCTATTAACTGATTCAGGCTGTATCTTGGATAAAAATTGGGTAAAAGAGATTACTAAACTCTTTGCAGATAAAAAAACAGACGTTGTTGCCGGATATTATAAAGGAGAGGGTAAAACTATTTTCCAGAGAAGTTTAATTCCATATGCGCTTGTAATGCCGGATAAGGTAAATAAGAAAGAATTTCTTCCTGCTACAAGGTCAATGGCAATTAAAAAGTCTATCTGGAAAAAAGCAGGAGGATTTGACGAAAAGCTATCTCACAACGAAGATTACGCATTTGCAAATAAGTTAAAAAGTTCCGGAGCGAAAATAATATTTACAAAAAACGCAATAGTTAATTGGACTCCAAGAAAAAATATACTTGAGTCCTTTAAAATGTTTTTTAGATTTTCTTTGGGGGATATTCAGGCAAATCTTTTTAGAGATAAAGTTATCTACATTTTTTTAAGATACATTTTTGCATTTTATTTGTTAGTATTGGCGGTTATATTAAAGTCATTATTTCTTAATTTATTTATTGCTTCTTTATTTTTTGGCTACGTACTCTGGTCTATAAGAAAAAATTATAAGTATGTTAAAAATCCCAAAGCGTGTTTTTATCTGCCGCTTCTTCAATTTACTTCTGATATTGCTGTTATTTTGGGAACAAGCATTGGGTTTATACAAAAAATTTCAATAAAGTCTGTCTTTGAACTAATTTCAAGAAATAAATCTATAGCATTAATAATAGTTGTATATTCTTTAGTAATAATTTCAATACTTGAATGGGGAATTCCTAATTTAGATCATCCATTTAATTATCATATGGATGAATGGCATTTTTCTCAAGCTTTACGCACGTTTATAAAATACGGAACTGGCTCATATAGCGGTGCCGCAAGTATTCCGCTTTACCACATAATCTCATCTATTGTTTTTGTAACACCCTTTTATATTTTACAAATTGTTAACCCTCTTGCAATAAAAAATACTTTAGATAATTTGTCAATGCAGCATACTCTTTTTATAATCCTAAGACTGCATACTCTATTTTACGGAATACTATCAATAGTACTTGTTTATAATATTTTTAAGAAATTTATAAGGATTTTTCCAAAGATATTTTCTTTGTTTTTTATTTTTTCCCCGATTTATTTATCACTTACAAATTACTACAAATATGATATAACGCTTACTTTTTGGATAATTGTTAGTTTATATTTACTTACTAAATATTTTAATAACGCCAGATTTTTATATTTTGCTTTGGCTGGAATATCTCTTGGACTTTCCTTATCTACCAAATTTACTGCGGCGCCATTTGTAATTTTGTATATCCTCTCATACTTCCTGTTTTCAAAAAAAATAATACTTAAAGAAATATTTATAAGTCTTTTTATTATATTTCTTGTATTTATATTTGTAGGTGTTCCGGATATGATTTTTGGAAAAGGAAGTTATTACGAGCTTTTATACTCAACTTTAATTGCCGGCCCTCAAACGAGCTTGAGTTTTAACTTAGCATATCCTTCGTGGTTTTTTCTTTTGTTTAAGGAGTTTCCGTCAATTTTTGGTTATTTCTTAACGACAATTTTTTATATGTCAGTTATATTTTGGACACTGATTCTTGCAAAAAATATCCTAATTAAAAAACTTTCAGAATATAAATTTGAATTATTTATCTACGTATCTTCAATGCTGTTTTTATTTCCTTTGTTAATATTTAACGTTGATGGCGGAGGAAACAGGGCATTAGTTCTTTTGCCGTTTATGATTTTGCTTTCAGGTTTGTTTATTAAATATATATACAATAGTAAACTGCCTGCAGTTAAGAATATTCTAATAATAGTAATGTTTTTAGGATTGTCTTTACAAATTGTTCAGTCTTTATCATGGATATCTGTTAAATTTTATGAAGACCCGAGACAGTCCTCATCACATTGGATATTAAATAATGTACCCAAAAATAGCACGATCGGAATAGAGAATATACCAATTTATCAGATGCTTCCGGATGTTGTCCTGAAAGAATTTTATGAAAAGCAGCAAAATCCGAAGGCAATTACAACCTATAAGTACCAGGTTTTGGATACTTCAGGCGCAATGCCTGAATATGTTATAGTAACAAACGATTTCAATGAAGTTAATTATGTCAAAAATTCTCCCAAGAAAGATTTGGTAAGAAGATTGAAGACTGAAAAATATAAAGTTATTAAAACTTTTTCTCCAAATTTAAAATATTATAATTTGTTTTCAGACAAAATATATTTTGTAGTTGCAAATATATTGCCTATTCCTGTTACAATTTCAATTTATGAAAAACAATAAAAATATTTCAATAGTAATCCCTTCATATAATGAAGTAGAAAATCTTTCCATTTTAATAAAAAAAATTGACAGATATCTACCTAATTCAAGATTAATCATAGTAGATGATTCATCAATAAGTGAAAACAAAAAATCAAAGGAAATTATTAAAAATAAAAAAAATATTACTCTTATATCAAGACTTAAAAAAATGGGGCGTGGAAGCGCTGTATTGGAGGGATTTAAAATAGCTTTAAAAAACAAGAATACACAATATATTTTTGAAATGGATTCTGATTTGGCTCATGACCCAAAAGAGTTTAAAAGATTTATTAACGAAATAAATGTGTACCCTTATGACTTAGTTATCGGTTCCAGATATAAATCCGGCGGAAAAATAGTTAATATTTCGCCAAACAGAACAATAATGAGTCGGCTAATAAATTATTTTCTGTATTTTTGGCTTAATATTAAAATAAGCGACTATACGAGCGGATTTAGGTTGTACAGTAGAAATGGAGCAGGATTCATTATTAAGAATAAGATAGAATCTAAAGGATTCATAGCCTTATCAGAAATTGCGTACATGCTTTATAAAAACGGGTATAGCATATCTGAAGTACCAATTACATGGAATTTTAGACGATACGGAAAGTCTAATGTAAATTTAAAAGAATTATTTTCATCTTTGATTTTTGTTATTAGGTTAAGAATTAAATCTAGATAATTTCAAGTTTAGGTAGTGGGAAGATAAAATGTCCGTGTTTTAGATATGCCCTCTCTCTTTTTAAAAATTCTTTTTTGAAAAACCATGGCAATACAAGCATGTAATCAGGTTTTTCTTTTCTGGCTTTTTCCTCCGATATTATCGGAATATTTACCGATGTAATTATTTTCCCCCATTTTTCCGGGTTTCTTTCAACTGCGTATTTTATTAATTTATTATTTAATCTAAAATATTGAAGCATTGTATTACCTCTTGTGGATGCTCCGTAAAGATATATTGTTTTTCCATTTTTGTTTTCCTTCTTAATAAAATCTGTTATTTTTAGTTTGTTTTTTTCTATCTTTTTTGCAAAATCTAAATAAACCCGTTTTTTATCAAGACCTAATTTTTTTTCGTGTTTTATCATTTTTTCAACCGCTTTTGTAATTCTCCTTTTTCCCTTAAATGCAATATAGGTTTTAAAGCTTCCGCCATTTAAATCCCGTAATTTAACGTCAAATACTTCTAAGCCATGTCTGTTTAATAAATTATTTAATGAAAGTAATGAGTAATATTCAAGATGTTCGTGTACTATATTATCAAAAGCATTAAGTTTTAACATTTGGACTAAGTAATTCTGTTGGATTATAAATATGCCGTCTTCTTTTAAAATTTTTGTAATGTCCTCGACAAATTTATTGGGTTTTTCCATATCGTAGAAGCAGGATATTGCAGTTATTATGTCGGCTTTTAGATTTTTGGATTTTTTATTAAGCGTCTCATAACTAAAAAAGTCATTAATTACTAAATCTGAATTCTTTTTTGCTTCGTTTGCCAATTTTTTAATCGGTTCTACAGCAACCTTGTAAACCTTTTTCGGATAATTTTTAAGAAGAGTTCCATCATTTGCTCCAATATCAACGGCAATAATTTTATGTTTTGTTCTGCCAGAGGCGGATTTCGTTTCACTCAATTTTCTGATTTTTGTTAACGCTTCTTTTGTAATGCCCTTAAGTTCATCCTGCATTGTTTGATTTATACCCGATCTGTATCCGTATCTTTCCGTGTATAAATATTTCGCAGGGGTTGTATAATCCAATTGAACAAGACTGCATTTTTTGCAAAGAATAATGTTGAGAGGAAATGATTTTTGCTTTATCTTATTTTTTGTAAAATCAGATAAGTGTTGGTTTCCCAAGGATAATATTTTGATTAAGTTTTTTGATCCGCAAGATCTGCAATGTTTAATTTTCATTAGCGAGGCAGGATATCGTATTATAAGGCTAAAGCTGATATAATTTCAATACCAAATATGGGATATACAAGGGATGCTTTTAGCGGAACCAGCTGGATCTCTTCTTACAAAATTTTTTATAGGATAGTATCCTTCTTAAGAATTGCGATTTTGGCGCGCTTACTTTCGCCTTCGCAATTTGGTTTATTTGGTATTGCGACTTTGGTTTTAAGTTTTCTTGAAACACTGACAGAAACAGGTGTAAATATCGTATTAGTACAAGTTAGAGAAAAAATTGAAGATTTTATAGATTCGGCATGGGTGGTATCAATTATTAGAGGGGTTTTATTATTTATCATAGTTTTACTTTCTGCTCCATTTGTTGCAAGCTTTTTTAATACGCCTAAGGCTCAAGAAATTATTATGTTGATCTCTTTGGTGCCTCTAATTAGAGGATTTATAAATCCGGCAGAAGTAAAATTTCAAAAAGACCTTAAATTTAAATATGAATTTTTATTTAGGTCATCAATTTTCTTAATTGATTCAATGGTAGCAATATTTTTTATCGTTTTTACACATTCGGTTTATGGTTTGGTTTTGGGGTTGCTCGCCGGAGCAGTATTTGAGCTAATTACATCATTTGTTTTCATAAAACCTACACCAAGATTTAGATTCAACAAACATTATGTCAGTGATATTTTGCATAAGGGTAAATGGGTTACTTCTTATGGAATTTTAGGTTATTTTGGAGACCAAGGAGATAATATTGCTGTTGGGAAATTGTTGGGCGCATCCAGCCTTGGTATATATCAAATGATTTATAAAATATCAATATTACCATTATCCGAAATATCTGATGCAATAAATAGGGTTGTTTTTCCAATTTATGTAAAAATTGCAGATGATAAAAACAGATTGCAGAAAGCTTTTTTTAAAACCAGTTTTGTAATTAGTGCTTTAACGATTGCGTTAGGAACTATGATTTTTATCTTTCCAAGAGAAATTATACTTATTGTTTTGGGAGACAAATGGTTATCCGGCGTAGAAGTTTTAAGAATCTTATCCACATACGGAGTTTTACGCGCAATTAGCGGTTCGATTACACCATTGTTCTTAGCTGTTAAAAAACAAAATTACGTAACTGTAATGTCTTTTTTTAGATTTATCATTTTGGCAGTTACAATTTTTCCACTGGTAATCAAGTTTGGTATTATCGGGGCCGGATATGCAGTTTTGTTATCGGTTTTCGGAGAGATACCGGTTGTTGCATATTACACATACAAAATATTTAAGAAATAATTATATGAAAATTGCTATTTTTTATTATATACACTTTAGCGGAGCAAAAAGAGTGGTTCAAGAGCATGTTAGAGGATTAGCGTTACTGGGAAATAGTGTAGATATATACACTACGGATAACACAAAAGATATTTTCGATCCCGGAATTTACGCAGACAATAAATTTCATTATGATTTTAACCCAAAGAGTATAAATTTACCAATAATTAAAAGAATTAAAAAAGATTTTTATGACATCTTCTTTAGTTTAAAATCTTTACATAAAAAAATTGCAAATGATATTGACAAAAGAAATTACGATATTGTGCTTGTTCACACAGACATAAATACCCAAGCCCCGTTTTTACTTAAGTTTTTAAAGACTAAAAATGTTTATTATTGCCTGGAGCCCCTAAGAAATGCTTATGAATTCTCTTTAAGGCTTAAAGAAGACGTTTCTTTTTTGAACAAGTTCTATGAGAATTTAAACAGATGGATTAGAAAGAAGATAGATTTGAAAAATGTACTTAGTGCAAACAGGATATTAACCTTATCGCTATTTGCAAGAGAAAGAATTATAGCGGCGTATGACTTATATCCTAAAATATCATATCTGGGAGTAAACGAGAGGGTCTTTAAACCCAAAAATATAAAAAAACAAAAGCAAGTGTTTTTTGTCGCAGAAAAATATCCAATATATGGATATGATTTGGCTATTGAAGCCTTAAGTCTGATTCCAGAGAAAATAAGACCTAAACTAAAAATTGTTTCCTGGAAAAAAAACAATGGTGAAAGATTGACAGACGAAGAGCTTGTAGATTTATATAATCAGTCGTTCGTTACGCTTTCATTAAGCAGATTTGATACATTTGGACTTGTTCCACTGGAATCCATGGCATGTGGTGTACCTGTAATAGCTTTAAACGTTGCGGGATATAGGGAAACCATGATTGACGGAAAAACCGGTTTTTTGGTAGATTTCAGTTCAAAAGAAATTGCACAAAAGATAATCTATTTTTTAGAAAATACTGATATTGCGGCAGAAATGGGTAAAAACGGGAGAAAATGGATAGAGGAAAAATGGACTTGGGAAAAACAGATAAGAAAACTTAATAGTTTTTTAGAAGAATTTAAAGCAGAAAAATAATTATGAATTTTATTAAAGAAAGTAAAAAATATAAACCTAAAGATATTTATTTTAAGTTATTTATAAATAAGTTTTGGTTTATTCCATCCGATGTTTTGCAAAGAAGTATAGAAGCTAGTATTTGGGATCTTTGTAAATTTAAACACCCAATTTTAGATATCGGCATAGGTAACGGAGCGATAACGCCAATAATATTTAAAAACATAAAAAAAATAGATGTAGGAATTGACATAGAACCAAGCGGACTTGATAATGCAATAAAAACAGGAAAATATAAGAAAGTTTTATGCGAGGATGCCGCAAAAATGGGATTAAAAAGTTCTTTATTTAATACGGTTATAAGTAACAGCACGTTTGAGCATATAGAAAAGGATCTGGTAGCAGTATCGGAAGTATCACGAGTTTTAAAAAAAAACGGATTATTCTTTTTTACTGTCCCTTCTAATTTTTTGCCGAAATGGGTATTAGAGTTAGAAGAGAATAATCCTATACAAAAATTAAATAAATTTAACAAAAGAGCAAATCACCTTCATTACAGAAGTATTTCAGAATGGAATAAGGTTTTTAACGACGATGGAATGAAAATTGAATTTTATAAATTTTACTATCCTAAAAATGTTGCAATGTTTTGGTATAAAATGTTTAAGTTTTTTACCTATAAATTAAATAATAAAGAAATATGGTCTTATATTGGTTATTCTAAGGTATCAAAATTAATTCCCAAAAATATATTCAAATATTTTGAAGAGAAAATTCTTTGGAAATCGTTTCGTAAAGGATTCTTATCGGATAGCAATGAGGGAGCAATGCTTTTTATGGTTGTAAAAAAGCTTTAATTTATGAATAAAAGTTTTGAAGTTTCAATTATTATAGTTAACTATAATGTTGAAAGAAAAGTTTTAAACTGCATAAAGTCACTTGTTAATTCAAAATCAAAAATTAATTTTGAAATAATAATTATAGATAACAGTGAATTTAATAATTTAGAAAAATTTATAAAGAAATTTTCTAATGTCAGATATTTTAAGGCTTTAAAGAATTTAGGATTTGGCGGAGGAAACAACTTGGGCGCAAAATATGCCAAAGGTGAATATCTGTTTTTTTTAAATCCAGATACTCTGATAGTTGATGATGCGATTGAAAAACTTTATAAACTTATTAAATCAGACAATAAGATTGGAATAGTTTCTCCATTATTGGTAGATAAGAATTTGCAGCCTTTCAGTACGCAAAGTAGAAAAGAATTAACACCTATTAATGCTATTTTTTCTTTTTCTTTATTAAGAAAACTATTTCCTCAAAAAAACATATATTCAGATCCATTTTTTGAAAATTGGGATTATAAGAAGCCTATTGAAGTTGATACAGTTCCAGGCGCTGCTTTAATGATTTCTAAAAAACTTTTTGATAAAGTTAACGGATTTGATGAGAGATTTTTTCTTTACTTTGAAGAAAACGACTTATCAAAAAGGATTAAAGAATTAGGTTTTAAATTATATATAAATCCGAACGCAAAAGTGATTCATGAGGTTGGACAAAGCATAAAGCAAATAAAAACACGAGATAGTTATTTTGAGAAAAGCAGATTTTTATATTTGAAAAAACATTATGGATTAGTAAAGGCTTTATTTACAGAGTCAATACTGCGAATAAATAAAACATCAGTTGTATTGTCGTTTATATTACTATCAGCATTCTTTTTAAGAATAGTAAACTTGTCGGTAAGTATGCCGTTTATCGGCGACCAGGGCTGGTTTTATTTATCGGCAAGAGACATGCTTATAGAAGGTAAAATTCCATTGGTGGGTATAACGTCAAGTCATACGTGGCTTCATCAGGGTCCTTTATGGACGTATATGCTTTCTGTGGCTCTATTGTTAGGTAAATTTAATCCATTGTCCGGTGGAATTTTAACCGCAATTTTTGGTTTAGGTTCTACGTATTTGATGTATAAATTGGGTTCAAGATTATTCTCCCAAAGAACAGGTTTAATAGCAGCGTCTTTGTATGCCGTATCGCCGCTTATTGTTTTTTTTGAGCGAATACCATTTGATCCTTCGGTAATTCCATTTTTTACCATTTTGTATTTTTATGCGGTTTTTAAATGGGTAACGGGTAATATAAAATTTTTTCCTTTGATATTATTTTTAATTGCAATATTATATAACTTAGAACTTGCAACTTTTACTCTATTTTTCCCATTCATCCTAATATTGATCTACGGATTTGTTAAGCGAAAGAATTTTGTTATTAAGTTATTAAATTTTAAAACATTTATTTATTCTTTAATATCTTTACTAATTCCCATGATTCCAATATTGATATATGATTTTTCAAACGGATTTAAGCAAACCGTTATATTTTTAGGTTGGATAATTTATAAGCCTTTTAGTTTTTTAATAAATCATTCTTCAGGTAATTTAACCTCAAATGTCAACATAATTGTAAGTTTTATTTTAGTTAATATTCAGAAATTAATTTTTCAAACAAATTTGTTACTGGCTGTAATAATTTTTTTATCAAGCGTAGCATTATTAATGCATTTGGTGTTTGAAGAAAAAAGCGATAAGATTACAAATTCAAAATTCTTGCTTCTTTTTTTACTAATAATATCTTTTGCTGGTATATTGCTAAATCAAA
>JACRFQ010000010.1 GCA_016217835.1 Candidatus Levyibacteriota bacterium
AGAAGAGTTGCCTTGGAACTTCCTGATGTAAACGGCAGAAAAGCAATATTGGCAATTCATGCAAAAGGAAAACCATTTGAATCTAAAGTTGAATGGCAAAAAATTGCCAAAAGAACAGTCGGATTTTCAGGCGCAGATTTGGAAAATATGTTAAACGAAGCGGCAATTTTAGCGGCGCGCCTGGGTAAAAAAGCAATTGATATGAGCGATTTGGAAGAAGCAGCCACAAAAGTTAAACTTGGACCGGAGAAAAAAAGATTACAGTCGGAAGAAGACAGGAAAATGACAGCATATCACGAAGCGGGACACGCTTTAGTTTCCTGGTTTATGCCGCATATGGATCCAATTCACCGTATTTCAATTGTTTCAAGAGGAATGTCTTTGGGACACACAATGATGGAACCAATGGATAGAATTCACGAAACAAAAACTCATTTAGTGGAACAAATTGCAGTTATGCTTGGCGGGCGGGCGGCGGAGAGCCTGGTTTTTAAAGAAATGACAACCGGTGCATCCGATGATATTGCCAAAGCCACAGAAGTAGCAAGGACAATGGTGGTTGAGTACGGAATGAGCGATTTAGGGCCAATTAATTTAGACGGAGACAGGAGAAATCCTTATGAACAGTCACAAGTTTCGCCTGATATGGCTTCTAAAATTGATATACAGGTTAAAAAATTAACAGATGAAGGTTACAGGCATGCCTTAGAAATTCTTAAAAGATTAAGCACGAAATTAGATGTTTTGGCTAAAGAGCTTTTGAAAAAAGAAACAATTGAGGGAGAAGAATTTGCAAAAATAATCGGTCCTAAAGTTTTTCCCGCAACTGCTAAGGCATAATTGTTGATATGGCAAAGATAAGACATTTTTCAAAAAGGCAAGCTATAAGTTTTGGCTTTAAAACTGCTAAGAAAAATGTTTTTTTCTTCTTAAGTATTTTTGTTGTTTGGGCAATGGTTACATTTATTACTTCGGGGGTTCAGAGCTCTCTTAATTTAAACAAGCAGTTTTTGCTTTCGTTTATTTTTAGCCTCTCTATGTGGGTAGTTAATTCCATAATTGCAATGGGAATTATTAATATCTGCCTTAAGTTTGTTGATAATAAAACTCCAAAATTAAAAGACATTTTTTATATCAAAAATTTATTTAATTTTATTCTTGCATCAATTTTAAGAACCATAATTATTGTTGCCGGCCTTATTTTATTTATAATTCCAGGTATTATTTTTTCAATCAAGCTCCAGTTTAGCGAATACTTAATTGTAGATAAGAATCTTTCTGCAGTCGACTCAATTAAAAAAAGCTGGCAGATGACAAAGGGAGTTAAGTGGAATTTATTTTTATTAGGACTTTTGCTTGGTCTTATAAATATTTTGGGAATTCTGGCATTTTTAGTCGGTACTTTAATAACAGTGCCGCTTACCTTAATTGCCAATGCTTATGTTTATAGAAAACTCTTATCATAATTTGCTTAAGGTCGCTTACAAAATTTTTTCCGGTACGTGCGCGATAAGCTTTTAATAGTTCATAAAATAATTTCCGCTACTCCGTTCCTCAAAAACTTGTAAGCTCCCCGCAAATTATAATAACTTTGATATAATCTCCTTATGAAAAAATTAGTATTGATCGATGGAAATGCCATTTTGCATAGGGCATTTCATGCGCTTCCTCCTTTAAACAACAAAGATGGTGTTCCGACAAACGCAGTTTACGGTTTTTTTAGCATGCTTTTTAAAATTATCGGGGACTTAAAACCTGAATATTTAATAGTTTGTTTTGATAAAAAAGCGCCAACTTTTCGAAAAACTATGTATGTTGGGTATCAGGCAAAAAGACCAAGTATGTCGGATGATTTAGTGCCTCAAATTGAATTGGTCCACAAGGCTTTAGACGAGGCTAAGGTTCAGCATTTTGAAATAGACGGTTATGAAGCAGATGATTTAATCGGCACGATTGCCAAAGAAGCAGTTAAAAAAGATACCCAGGTAATAATTTTGTCAGGCGACAGGGATTTATTGCAGCTTGTTAACTCTCATGTTTTAATGCTTGCGCCGGTTACGGGCATTACTAAAATGACTTTGTTTGATGAGGCAAAAGTTAAAGAAAAGTACGGATTGAACCCTTCACAATTTGTAGATTATAAAGCTTTGGTTGGAGATTCTTCGGATAATTACCCGGGTGTTACGGGTATTGGACCAAAAACAGCCGCAGGGCTTTTACAAAAATACGAAACCTTTGAGAATTTGTATGCCAATCTTTCGGAATTGCCTGAAAATATTGCTTTAAAACTGGCAACCGATGCAGAACAGGCAGCTATGGCAAAAAAATTGGCAACAATTTTACAAGACGCACCGCTTAAGTTAGAGCTTGAAAAATCAACTTTGGATAAAATAGATGAGGAGGCTCTAAAAGAATATCTCGAAGATTTAGGATTCAGCGGCTTGTTAAAAAGAA
Source organism: Candidatus Levyibacteriota bacterium (assembly GCA_016217835.1). Taxonomy (GTDB): domain Bacteria; phylum Patescibacteriota; class Microgenomatia; order Levybacterales; family UBA12049; genus JACRFQ01. The sequence goes on from JACRFQ010000010.1 coordinate 2,455, forward strand.
TGCCTAAAATTTCCGAGCATAAAAAAGAAGATAAAAATAAAGAACCAAAGGATATGCAATTAAATTTAATATGACCCCATATAAACTTACTTTCTCCCGAGGGCTACGTCCTCGCGTCGAAAGAGCGTTCATACGGGGCAGGAGATAAAATATGAAAGTTGCCATCATTCACGACTACATTAAGGAATTTGGAGGTGCAGAGAGAGTTTTAGGAGCACTTTGTGAGATTTATCCGGATGCGCCGATCTACACCGCTTTTGTAGATAAAAATTCTACGGCTTACAAGCATTTTAAACACAAAAAAATAATTACTTCCTGGTTTAATTTTTTGCCATTTGCTTCAAAATTAGCTTCACCACTGCGGTTTTTAACACCACTTATTTGGAGAAGTTTTTCCGCCAAAGGCGGACCAGCCTTGGGCTGGAATTTGTCTCAATATGACGTTATTATCTCGTCGGCCAGTTGGTATATAACAAAAGGTTTTGGTGGCAGTAAGCCAATAGAGATTTGCTATTGTCATACTCCGCCGCGCTGGCTTTACGGTTACAACACGTCTGTTAATTTTCAAAAATATGCAATTGTTAGGGCATATGCACTAATTGTCGGGCATTTTTTGCGTCTTTATGATTTTAAAAGAGCGCAAAAAGTAAATTATTTTATTGCCAATTCTAAGGAGGTTCAAAACCGTATTAAAAAGTTTTATAGAAAAGACGCATCTGTAATTTACCCGCCTGTGTCTATTTGGGACGGTAGAAAATCGATCTATTCTCAATCATCTAACCTCAAAAATCCACCATCAACTGTCTATAATCAACCGTCTAGGGATTACTATTTTATTGTTTCAAGAATTGTTGGGGCAAAAGGATTGGATTTAGCGGTAAATGCAGCGGTTAAGGCTGGTTTTAAGCTTAAAATTGCCGGTTCTCCCACAGGTTATTATTTCGAATATAATAAATTGAAAGATAAATCCCGCTCAAATATAGAATTTTTGGGACAAGTTTCCGATGAAGATCTCGCAAAATTATATAAGGGCGCAAAAGCATTTTTGGCTTTAGCAAAAGATGAAGATTTTGGTATAACGCCGGTTGAAGCAATGTTATCGGGCACTCCTGTTATTGCGTTTAATGGAGGAGGATATAAAGAAACTGTTATTGACGGGAAAACAGGAATTTTATTTAACGATTATTCCGCAGACGGTTTAGTGGCAGCAATTAAAAAATTTGAGAGCATGAAATTAAATTCAAAAGATTGTATTGAGCAAGCTTTAAAATTTTCTAAAAAAAGATTTAAAGCCGAAATCGAAAACTTCGTAAAATCAAAGGTCTCAGCCAAAGGCTGATCCGCCTCTGGCGGAAAAAATAAAATATTTGCTATTTGCTATTTTATATTTTATATTACTACCATGCCTGAATTACCGGAAGTAGAGACATTAAGACTTGGTTTGCAAAAATATTTAGTCGGACATAAAATTCTTGATGTTAAAGTTAATGTCTCTAAAATATTTCAAGGAAGCGCAAAAGATATTATCGGCGCAAAGGTAAAAGAGATTAAAAGAGTGGGTAAGGGATTAATCATAGAGCTTGATAATGGTTTTGATTTAGTAATCCATTTAAAGCTTACCGGTCAGGTTATTTACCGCGATAAAAAAACCGCTGATTTAAAGCTTTCCGACAAAGCCGGCGGACAACTTCCTAATAAATTTACCCACGTTACTTTTGCGCTAGACAGTGATGCTTTTCTTTTTTACAACGATGTCAGACGTTTTGGTTGGGTAAAAGTAATTAAAGATTCAAAACTTTCCGAATTGCCCTTTTTTAAAGAAATGGGACCAGAACCTTTTAAAGATTTAACTTTAGAAAAGTTTGAAGATATTATTTCTAAATCCTTGATTGCTATTAAAGTTTTATTAATGGATCAAAAAAGAATCGGGGGAATAGGCAATATTTATGCAAATGACGCGCTGTTTTTAGCAGGCATTGATCCAAGAAGAAAAGCAAAAGAGTTAAGTCCAGATGAGGCTAAAAAGCTTTACGAAGCGGTTTTAGAAGTTTTAAAAAATGGTTTGAAATACGGCGGCGCTTCGGATGTAGATTTTATTAATGTTTTAGGTCAAGAAGGAAAATATCAGGATTATTTTTTAGCTTATGGTAAAAACCAAAAGAAATGTTCAAGATGTAGTGGAACAATAGAAAAAATTATGGTGGGTGGACGCGGAACTTATTTTTGCCCCGCCTGCCAGCGCTAGCCGCGCAGGCTTTGCGGGCAGGCCCAAAGCACCAGAAGTAATTTGCTTTTTTTCTGAATAGGCTTATAATATAGTGAGTCACAGAATAAGGAGGTGATAATTATGTCAGAAGGAGGAGTAAAGAGCGAAGTAAATATAAATTCAGATTTAAAAGCTGTTATGGGTCAAGAAGCAAGAGTGCGACGAGCAATGTCAGATATTAAAATTGATAAAAGCAGATCCGAAGCAGAAAGAAGGCTTTTTGAAGACAGCAATAGAATAAATCCTAGTGCCGAAGCAGAAAGGGCAAGCAGGGAAAAGGCTTATAGGCTCGCGGAAGAAAGAGCAACTTCAGAAAGAATAAAAGAAGAAGATGTTTTTAGAAAAGCGGAAGAAAGAAGAACTCGGGAGAGGGAGTTAGTCCCTGGAAAACCAAGGTAAGGTTGTTATTTGTCTTAAATTTTGCTAATATCTCTTTTTAGCATCTACTGCATTGCGGTAATGCTAATTTTTATGGCTTACAGCGAAAGAATTGTTATATCCATCGGTGGATCCCTGATTGTTCCAAACGGAGGGATTGACACTAAGTTTTTAATTAAACTTAATAAATTTATTAGAAACCAACTGGCGAAAAATAATAACCGCCAGTTTTTTTTGGTTATTGGGGGAGGACAAATTGCCAGGCATTATAGAGACGCAGGTGAAGATGTAATAAAACATAAATTAACAAGAGATGATTTAGATTGGTTAGGAGTTCATGCGACAAGGCTAAATGCGCAGTTGCTGCGAACCATATTTAGAGATATTGCTCACCCTTTTATTATTAAACACTACGAAATTATCAGAAAAGTTTCAGAGCCCGTAGTGGTGGCTGCCGGTTGGAAGCCTGGCTGGTCTACTGATTTTGACGCTGTGCTTCTTTGCGACGACTACAACGTCAGAGAGGTTATTAATTTAAGTAATATCAAAAAGGTTTATGATAAAGATCCTAATAAATTTAAAGATGCAAAGCCAATTGATAAGATGAATTGGAAGGGTTTTAGGAAATTAGTAGGGGATAAATGGGTTCCCGGTATGCATGCGCCATTTGATCCCGTTGCAGCGCAGAAAGCAGAGGAATTGGGAGTAAAAGTTGCAGTGTTATCAGGCCACGATTTTAAAAATTTAGAAAATTATTTTAACGGCAAAAAATTTGAAGGCACTGTGATAGAATAAGCAAACAATTTCTAATTGACCTAATTTACCTAATTTACCTAAAATTTGGGATTTGGGCATTTTTAGAATAATTAGAGTAATTAGAAATTAGGTTAATTTAATGTTAAAATCTATTTCTCTACAAAACTTCCGAAGTTATGAAAAACAGGAGTTTTCTTTTGGAAACACCACTTTAATAGTTGGTCCCAACACTTCCGGAAAAACAAATTTAATCGAGGGTATCTATCTTTTATCAAACGGCAAAAGCTTTAGAACAGATAAAGATATACAAATGATTAGATTTGGTAAGGAAATAGGAAGGGTAAAAGCCCGTCTGCAAACGCCTGAGCCCGCCCGGCAATCGCCTGATGGCTCTATCCAAATGGCGGACGGGCGTAGCGATGGCGGGCAGGGAATTATAGAAGACAACGAGCTTGAAATTGTTATTACAAATGGTTTGGTAAATGGAAAATCACAGTATAAAAAGTTTTTGGTAAATGGAGTTGCCAAAAGAAGAGTCGATTTTGCTTCAAATTTTTCGGCAGTGCTATTTTCTCCGCAGGATTTAGACATTATTATTGATTCTCCAAGTTTAAGGCGCAGTTTTTTAGACGAAGTTTTAGAGCAGACAGACAGAAGCTATAGAGTTTCGCTTATTTCTTATACAAAAGCCTTAAGACAAAGAAATGCGCTTTTGGAATTGTTAAGAGAGGGAAAAACCCTGCCTGCCGGCAGGCGGGAGCTTGAATATTGGGATAATTTGGTGATTGAAAATGGAGGCATTATAATTTTAAAGCGCGAAGAATTTATAAAATTCGCAAATTCACAAAATAAAGATATTTTTGATTTTACAATTAATTATGACAAGAGCGTTATTTCCAGAGAACGGCTCTTGCAATATGAAGCGCAAGAGGTTTTAGCAGGGGTTACTTTGGTGGGGCCTCATCGGGATGATTTTTCGGTTTTTATGTCCAATGGTAAAAATACATCGCATGATGTTAAATATTTTGGTTCAAGAGGTCAGCAAAGGCTTGTTATTTTGCAGCTTAAAGTACTAGAGCTTTTGTTTATTGAAAAAGCTTTGGGTAAAAGACCAACGCTTATTTTAGATGATATTTTTTCTGAACTTGATAGCGGGCATATCAATTTAATTTTTGATCAAATCGGCAAACAACAAACAATTTTAACAACTACGCACGAAGAATTTATTCCCAAAAAATTATTGAATAAAATGAAAGTCCTGCATTTTTCTAAAGAGTAACAAAAAGCAGGATAAATGATAAACTTTAATAAATGACGGAAAATTTTGACCCAAACGATTTAAAAAAACTTTATATCCCTGCTTCTTCTTCTACAAAAGGGGAGAATGGGAAATTGATGGTAATTGCAGGATCTGTTTTGTTTCACGCGGCATCACTGTGGCCATTAGAAGTTGCTTCTAGAATTGTAGATATGGTTTTTTATTCCTCTGTTTCAATGAACAACGAAATTGTTCAAAATGATAAGAATAGCTTTAGAAACGGGATTGTTATCCCACGACCCGAAATAGAGAAATACATCGAGGAAGCGGATTGCATTTTAATCGGCCCGGGTCTTCCAAGGGATAAGGGCAGACAAAAAGAAGACGTTAGTACAAAAGACTTAACAGAAAGATTATTGTTAAAATACCCAAATAAAAAATGGGTTGTAGATGGCGGAAGCTTGCAAGTTATCTCACCTGATATTTTACCAAGAACCGCAATTATAACTCCCAATAAAAAGGAGTTTGAGACCCTCAAATTACAAATTAAGAATGAAGAATTAAGAATTAAGCTTGAAAATTCAAAACTTGAAGAACAGGTTCGGGTTTTTGCCAAAGAATATAATTGTGTAGTATTATTAAAGGGAGAGATTGATTATGTTTCCAATGATTCACAATCAGTTCAAATTAAAGGAGGTAATCAGGGTATGACAAAAGGCGGAACTGGTGATGTTTTGGCAGGCCTTACAGCTTCGTTTTATTGCAAAAATGACGCATTTTTATCGGCCACAAGTGCATCGTTTATTAATAAAAAAGCAGGAGAGAATTTATATCAATCAATGGGTTTATATTATAATGCTTCCGATTTAGCTTTAGAAATACCAAAAGTAATGAAAGAATTTATTCTATAGAGAGAAAGGGGGTGCTTAAAATTTATGTCAAAAGAAATTCATATAATAGAACAACAGCCAAATTCAAGATATGGAATTGATGAGATTTCAAGAGAGCCGGGTGTTTCGAGACTTTATAGGCCAGGTGAGATTCATGCTGAGGACAGAAGTAGCAGCGTATCAAGTATGGCAATAAGATTTACAGAGCAACAATTTAATGGTGGTCCAAGCGTAGTTGATGTGGTCGACAGAATGAATTTATAGGTTTATTTTTGTAGCTTTTCGGAAAGTTTTGAAAGCTGGTAAGTAACAAGAACAGCAAGTGATGTTACAACTAAGGCATAGATTAAAAGTGAAACTATGCCGCTTCCGTTAGGAAGGAATTTTTTAACATACGAATTAACAAGTTCCTGAATTAAACTGTTCCAGGCTAAGGCTGCCACTAATCCAAATCCAGAAGTTGCTAAGGTTAGCATTTGTTTTACAAGTTCTCTGTGAAGTTTCTTATCTTGGGCTGTTTTTTTTCGGGAATTCTTCGGCATATATCTGCTATAATTATAGCAGATAAAATTAAAGATTAAAAATCAAATCTCAAAAATTCAAGTAAAAAGTCAAAAGTATTTAATTTTGCATTTTGATTTTTGCCTTTTAACTTTGCTTTATGTATAAGCCTAAGTTTACTATCACAAATAAGATTTTAAAGAATATAGGAAGCATTGAAGCATCCAAAGAAGTAATTGATCACGCTCCGCTTCTCCCATATTTTGAGAAAGAATTCAGGGAAGACGCAATGGTTAGAACTATTCATTATGGAACTCACATAGAAGGAAATGAGCTCAATTTATCGGAAGCAGAAAAGGTATTAAGCGGAGTAGATATTGCGGCAAGAGATAGGGATATTCAAGAAGTCATAAATTATAGAAAAGTAATGGACTACATTGGTACATCTCAAATCTCAAATCTTAAATCTCAAATCGATGAAGATTTAATAAAACACGTGCACAAATTAACAGTTGAAAAAATTCTTCCAAAAGAGCAATGCGGAGTTTTTAGAAAAACACAGGTCGTTGTTAAAAATAGCCATACCGGAGAAGTTTCTTTTAGGCCGCCCATGGCTGTTGCGGTTACTTTTCAGATAAGAGACTTATTGGAGTTTGTAAATTCAAAAGACGAAGACATCAGTCCTGTTTTAAAAAGCGGAAGTATTCATTATGAATTAGTTAGAATTCACCCGTTCTTAGACGGAAACGGAAGAGTGGCAAGGGCATTTGCAACTTTAATTTTGTATAGAGATGGTTATGATATACGAAAGTTTTTTTCGTTAGAAGAATATTTTGACAGAGACGCTTTAAAATATTATGAAGCTTTGCAAAGTGTTGAGAAAAATGACGGGGACTTAACTTTTTGGCTTGAATATTTTACATTGGGTTTATCAATTGAACTTTCAAAAATAAGGCAAAAAGTTGAAACCATTTCAATTGATGGCAAATTGAAAGAAAAATTAGGAGGAGCGCCTTTAATGCTTACTCCTAGACAGCTTAAAATTATTGAATATATTCAAAAAATCGGATATTTACAAAATCAGGCATTTGCAAGTTTATTTCCGATGGTTTCGGAAGACACAATTTTAAATGAATTAAAAGGTTTGGTGAAAAACGGGATTATTAAAAAACATGGGGTTACCAAAGGCGCAAAATACATTATGGCCTGACGGCCAATGATTAATGATTAATGATTAATGAATTATGAAATTTAAAGAATTAGCAGAATATTTTGAAAAGATGGAGAATACCTCATCGCGTTTGGCGTTAATTGATATTCTTTCTGAACTTTTTAAAAAAACCCCAAAAGAGGAAATTGAAAAAATTACTTATTTAATTCAAGGACGTCTCGCGCCGTTTTTTGTCCCATTAGAAATTGGTATGGCAGAAAAAACAGTCGCGCAGGCAATTGCTAATGCCTATGACGTAACAAGGGAAGAAGTGTTAAAAAGTTATCAGAGACTTGGTGATATGGGGAAAGTTGCGGAGCAACTAAATTTTAAATCTCAAATCTCAAATCTCAAATCTCAACTGACTGTGGAAGAAGTTTTTAAAATTCTTACTGAAATTGCTAATACTAAAGGCGGGGGGACAGTAGAAAAAAGACAAAAACTCTTATCAGATCTTCTTCAAAATTTAGATTCAACATCAGCAAAACACTTAGTTAGAATTCCGCTTGGAAATACGCGTTTGGGGATTGGCGACCCGACTGTTTTAGACGCTTTGGCAACAGCAAAATTAGGAGACAAAAGCAACAGAAAGCTTTTAGAAGGAGCTTATAATAGGACTTCGGATTTGGGTTTAATTGCAAAAACGCTATGGGAAAAGGGACTTAGCGGTGTAGAGAAACTTGAAGTAAGAGTTGGTTCACCAATCCGTTCGGAATTGTGCGAGCGTTTGCCAAATCCGGAAAAAGTTATTGAAAAAATGACTGAAGTTGATGTGCAGTATAAATATGATGGGTTTAGGGTTCAGATTCACAAAGACGGAGATAATATCAGAATGTTTTCAAGAAACCTAGAGGAAATGACCCATATGTTTCCAGAGCTAACGGAGGCGGCGAAGAGACAAATTAAAGCTAAAAGCGTAATTTTAGATACGGAAGCTTTAGCTTATAACCCGGAGTCCGAAGAATTTTTGCCTTTTCAGGAAACTACCAAAAGAAGAAGAAAGCACGGCATTGAAGCAATGGCAAAAGCGCTTCCTTTAAAAGCATTTGTTTTTGATATTTTGTATAAAGACGGAAAGCAGCTTTTGGATGAACCACTTTCAAAAAGAGTGGAAATGTTAAAAGAAGTAATTAGGGAAGATGACGTTTTAATAAGAACTAAAAATCAAACAGTAAAAGATCCAAAAGAATTAAGTATCCTTTTGGAAGACGCAATTTCTAAGGGCTTAGAGGGATTGGTTGTGAAAAGACTTGAAAGCCCATACGAAGCAGGTGGACGGAATTTTAACTGGGTTAAGCTAAAAAGACACTCAAGCGGAGAGTTAAGCGACACAATTGATTGTGTGGTTTTGGGTTACATTGCCGGAAAAGGCAAAAGAACTGCTTTTGGCGCAGGCGCTCTTTTGGTTGGAGTATATGATAGTAAAAAAGATGAATTTGTAACAGTTTCTAAAATCGGCACGGGTTTAACAGATGAAGAATGGAGGGAAATTCACAAAAGAGGCGATGCCATAAAAGTAGAGCATAAGCCTGCAAGAGTTAGTTCTTCCATAATCCCTTCTGTTTGGATAAAGCCCGAGATTGTGATTGAAGTTTTAGCAGACGAAATAACCCGTTCTCCAGTTCATACAGCCGGAAAAACCGAAACAGAGCCAGGGTATGCTCTACGTTTTCCGCGCTTGGTTTCATTCAGAAGTGGTGATAAAAGAGCAGAGGATGCAACTTCAGTTTTGGAATTAATTAGTTTATACAATCAGCAGGGGAAGAAGTAAGTTAGATTCCGCCAAAAAGTGCCATGTTTACTGCTGTTGCTGTTCCTCTAACTCTGGATAAAGGTCTTCTTACTGTTATAACTTCGGGCTGGACTATTACGGAGTCCAATATGTCGGCAACATAACTGTTTAAGTCCGTAACATGGTCGGGAACAGGTTGTTCGCTAGTATCCGCACTTGCATCAAAAACAGTAACTATGTCTGATTTAAACAGTCCGGTTCCGGTTTCAAACTGCTTTATAGGTTTGCCCAGAGTAGCTCCCTCCATTACAGGTTCGGAAACCATATGTAATTCGTGTAATAATGACATATATTAAGATAAGTTCTAACACAATTTTTGCACTATAAGACACATTTGTCAAGTTAGTTGCTTATTGAGGAATATTGTTTTAGGCAATAATTCCAAAACCAAAGCGAGAAAGTAACAAATACAAAAGTAATTGTAGTAGAAGTGAAAATCCATTCAAAAGCCAAATTTCCAATTAATGCTTTTGAAGGAATAGAAATCATTACGGCAACAGGAACGACAAAAGTTAGTATAAATTGTATTGGCGCAGAATAAATATCAACAGGAAACCTACCCATTGTCATTAAATCTCTATAAATCCAGATTTCATTGTCTATTTCCTGAGTTGAAACAGCAAGCGCCGCAATAATAATATGTATTGCCATTGCGATAAGAAATCCCAAGAAGCACAAAAATAAATACACAGAAACACTTTGATAGGTTAAGGGACCTACATTTGAAATCACGTAAATCAAAACTCCCACAACGGGAATTAAAGTTAAAAGATCCAAAAAGTCAATTGTGTGGGAAGCAATCCTAAAAAGAGGATTTATTGGCTTTACCAAAACCGTATCGAGATAGCCTTCCTTGACAAGATTTCTCGTCACGTAAATGCCCCGAAAGAAAAATTGAGCGGTAATATCTACTAAATTAAATGTCATAAAAAAAAGCAGAGTTTGGTAAAGCGTGTATCCTGCTAGGGTTTTTGTGTGAGCGAAAAGATAAATCAAAAATGCCAAAACGAAAAAAAGCCTGATGATTTTCCCCGCAATTAAAAGTGCCGTATTTAGTCTCGAACCGCTTCCGTATTGCGATTCTAAATTCATTATTGCAATCTGTTTCCAGACTTTAAAATATTTTTTCATTTATCCTCCCGATGCCATATAAACACGTAAGCCTTTTTGCCAAATTATTCTATTAAGTAAATAAAAAATTAAAACCCACATGCTCTGAATAAGAATTCCAGAAATCATACCTAAAAAACCCACTTTTCCCAAGTAAATGCTTGCAGGAAAATAAACCAGATAGGGAAACGGGGTTAAGTTTAAAATATGCTGAAAGGCAGTGGGCAAGATATTAAGAGGGAAAAAAGCTCCGGAAGTAAACTCCAAAAGAAGAGTTAGAGCGAATTTTGCTCCCCAAACCTGCGGCGTCCAGAATGCCCAAAGGCTGGTTGTTGACATGATAAAAAAATAAATCAAAGTTGAAAAAACGACGCTTATTACAAAAAAGGCAAGATTTAGGTAATTTGTTTGCATGAAAAGGTTTATATTCAAAAGCTTGGCAGCCACAAAAAGCCACAGGAAACTAAAAAAAATGTTCACTGTCTTATAGGCAAAATCAACCGTAAGCCAATATTTTAAGTATCCGATCGGTCTTAAAAGATAGGAGAAAAATTTGCCGTTTCCCGCTATTTCATCGGAAATACCATCGGTTCTTGTATCAAGCGCAATGGAGCGAATAATTTGAACAAGAAAAACATAAGTAATAATTTCCCTAAAATTAAATCCAAATAGGTTGGAGTTTTGGGAGAAAACATTTTTCCAAAGATAGAAAAGTGTAAACAAAAGTATAATCTGGCGAAGCTGACCCAACAAAAAATTTATTCTGTACTCAAAAATGTTTTTAAAAGATATTTTTAAAACTGCAAGAAGTTTTTTCATTTAGTTTCTCTGTCAAAAACCATTCGGATAATATCTTCAATTGGGGGATCTTCAACCGTTAAATCTCTAACAGGAAGCTTTTCCAGAATTCCTGCGATATCTCTGAAAGTCGAATCTTTTTTTACTTCTAAAGAAGCATTAAATCCGTCGAAACTTTTGATTTTCCCCCATTCTTCAAGCTGATTTTTCTCAATCTGCTCGTCAAACTCAAGATTAATTGTTCTTTGCAAAGAAAACCTCTCGACAATTTTTTCTAAAAAGCCGTCGTAGAGAATTTTGCCTTTATCGATAATAACCACTCTTTTACAAAGCTCCTTAACGTCGACCATATAATGAGAAGTCAAAATTATCGTTGAGTTGTATTTTTGATTGTAGTCTTTGATAAAATCCCTTATTCTTTTCTGCATTACAACGTCAAGCCCTATGGTCGGTTCGTCTAAAAATAAAAGTTTAGGAGAATGGATAAGAGCTGCTATTAATTCCATTTTCATTCTTTGCCCCAGAGAAAGTTTTCTAACCTGCATATTGAGCAAATCTTTTACTTCTAAGATTTCAACTAGCTCATCAAGAGTTTTTTTGTATTTCTCATCACTTATTTCATAAATTTCCTTGTTCAAAATAAGAGAATCAATAGCAGGTAAATCCCACCACAGTTGGTTTTTCTGGCTTATTATTAAAGAAAATTGTTTTTGGAAATCCCTTTCGCGTTTGAAAGGCTCATGGCCTAAGACCCTGACTTTCCCAGCCGTTGGATACAAAAGGCCGGATAATACCTTTAGCGTGGTTGTTTTTCCTGCTCCATTTGGGCCGATAAAGCCTACAAGTTCGCCCTCGTTAATTTTAAACGAAATGTCGTCAACGGCATTTACGTTTTTGTATTTTCGGTGAAATATAGAATTCAACGAGCCTTTTAAACCCGGTTCTTTTTCGTAAGCTTTATAATATTTCTTAAGATTTTCAACGGAAATTACTGCCTGCATAATCAAATTATAACAGATTGATTTGTGGTAAAATTCCTTTATGCCCGCATAATCTTAGTCGCCTTAGGCGACAGCGATTTAACGGCAGACAATCCGTATATGGAATACGTAGCAGATTTACATCTTCACTCAAAGTATTCAAGGGCGGTTTCGCCTGCGATGAATTTGCAAAACATGGCCCTGTGGGCTTCCAAGAAGGGTCTTGATATTCTTTCTGCCTCCGACTGGACACACCCCCTTTGGTTTAGGGAAATAACAGCAGAGCTCGAAGAGGCAGAGCAGGGACTTTTTAAACTCTCCGCCAAAGGCGGATCCGCCTCGGGCGGAAAATCTCAAAATCAGCAATCAGCAATCAGATTTCTTCTTTCGGTTGAAGTGTCAAGTATTTATACCCAGGGCGGGAAAGTAAGAAGAATCCATAATTTAATCTGGGCGCCTTCGTTTGAAACTTGCGAAAAAATTAGTACGGAGTTAAGGAATAGAGGCTGCAATCTTAATTCCGACGGAAGGCCGATTATAGGACTTTCCTCAATTGCCTTGGCAGAATTAGTATTTTCAATCGATAAAAATGCAATGATAATTCCGTGTCACGCCTGGACACCCTGGTTTTCTTTGTATGGAAGTAATTCAGGCTTTGATTCCATAGATGAATGTTTTGGGGAGTATGCAAAATATATTTATGGAGTTGAAACAGGACTTTCAAGCGACCCATACATGAATTGGCAGATTAAGGAATTGGAAACCAGGTCAATTCTTTCATTTTCAGATGCGCATTCAATGGCAAAAATGGGAAGAGAAGCAACCGTCTTTGAGCTGCAAAAGTTAACTTTTGACAATATTAAAAAAGC
>JACRFQ010000045.1 GCA_016217835.1 Candidatus Levyibacteriota bacterium
CCGCCCGGTCTACTTATTTACTCGTAAAGATTCCTCTACCTTTTCCGCCAAAAATATCTTCATTAAAGATTGGTATGGAACGTCTTTTTTATTGGCGAGCTCTTTAATTCTTGCGAGCAAATATTGTGGGAGTCTTAATGAAATAGTTTCAGTAGAAAACTTGAGTTCGGATAAGTCAAACTCAACCGGTTTAAACTGATCAAAATAATCAGTTGCATCATGAGTAGCCCAAAAGTCTCTTTCTTCGTCTTCATTTTTGAATCTTGGGATAAGTTTAATATCCTTCTTTTTCATAAAAACCCCTTTCTTTTTTACCTTGATCTCTTGCTGAGATAACACGTATACTTACTTTACGAATTGTAAAAACTAGATATAATTTCCTTTTTTTATTCGTAATGCCAAAAGCTATAAATCTATTTTCTTTTTGTGAATGTCTTACGTCTTCAAGTGTCTTTAATGGTTTATTGACAAAAACCTCTTCGATCTCTTTGGTTGTAACTTTATGCTTAATAAAGTTCTTGTCGGCGTTGCCCCTATCCCACTCGAACATAAATGGTTTGGGCAAAGTCTTCACAAATGAAGTATATTACAGAAATATACAAATGTCAAGGAGTAATCCGAAGGATTACGACGCAGATCCTTGTAGATACACTCTTGTGACGTAAGGACGCAGACCTCGGGAACAAGTAAGCATTCTAGCGGGATCAAGAGGCGAATGAGAATTGGGGCTGAATTATTCCCCTCTTATTATTTCTCTGTATTATTAACTAGGAGTTTATTGCATGCGGGGCAATTCTTCATCAACAAATTTTGCTGCTCTATCCCGCCAATCTGAAACATCTTGATCATCCGGACCAAATCGTGCTTGATATGATAAATCAACTTTTTCACCCAAAAGCCTTTTATTGTTTTCCTGATGATCAAATACAAAAAGCGTACCCGTATAACCCGATTCTGCGCCTTTGCCTATTCTTTGAACTTCAACTTGATATCGTCCGTCCGGCTTACTCCACCAAACAAGTTTAGGATGCAAAGATTTATCATCGTCCCAATTTGCAAGTGGCAAAGCTTCTTCTGTTTTTTCCCGTGGTTCTTGTTCTGCTGTCATACGATTGGATTATAACACTTTCGAGCTAAATCTTTCCCCTACTCTTTTTCTTTTTATCAAGATAAACTCTATAATCCGCATAGGTAGCAAGAACTTCCCTAAAACTAATCGGGGTTCTTCGTGCACTTACGTCTTTGGTCATTTGTTTAAATAAAGACTCGGGAGTAAGCCTTAAACTTTGGCTAATTGCCTGTTTTGAGACACCATATCCATCTGCAATTTGAGGCATTGATTGCCCTTCAACATAATATTTTTGAAGTATTTCTTTTCTTCTTGGAGTAAGCCTTGCATAAGCTCCTTCTCTTTCAGCAAGCCTTAACAAGGTAATAATCTCCGGGGCTGCCTTTGGCGAAACAATTTCAAATACGCTTTTAGATTTTTCCGGATATCCCATCACGTTTTTTGGTCCATTTAGTTGAGCTTCTGTGAATACTTCGTGTGATAATGCCATAAACGAAAGGAATTGTAGCTAAAGCAGGGTAGAAAGTCAAACCGGTCGAGATTAGTTATTCCCCGACAGCAGGATTAACAAAAGGATATACCATATTTATACAAATATCCAAATCCTCTATTAAATCCATTTGCAAAGCTTTTGACGGAGAAACCCATTTGTAATCAGTATGCTCCGGGGAAAGAACAACCTCGGGTTTTTTATCTAAAAGCGCGTGAAAAATATGATAAACAAAATCTGCTTCCAAATATCTTTCGTACATCGTCTTGAAAAACTTTACGCGGTCACTAAGATCTATTTCAGTTTCTTCAATACTTTCTCTTACTATTGCTTCTTGCGGCGTTTCATTGCCGTCTGCTTTTCCTCCGGGAAGCGCCCATTTATTTGGGTGGGATTTTTCAGGCTGTCTTTTAAGCAGTAAAAATTCTCCTTTAGATTCAATAAAACACCCGGAAACAGTAGCATTACTGTCTGGACTAAAACCAACAGGCTCTCTTTCGTATATCATAAGAGGCGAATTATATCATTTTCTGACTCAAATTACTTTCTGACAAAAAGAAGAGCATTTGGAATGCTTCTGCCCGGTCCTAATTTATATCCTCCCGACCAAAGAGCGGTGGAACCCCCTTGATCTAAATTCATTGCATTATCCATACCCAAAGCCTTAAGCACAATTGCGCTTTCTGCCATTGTCGCGTTTAAAACTGCACCTATAAATGCGGTATTGCCTTTTGCTGCGACAAAAGTTCTTGTTCCTTTGGGAGCATATTTTGCATCCCCTCCGTTTGTATAAGTAATATTTCCTCCGGACACCAAAAGAGGATAATTAGAAAGCACAGCGTCTGCGCCGGTGTCTCTTCCCCACTGAAGAGCTTGCCCTACAAATCTGGCACTATTTCCCGAAAAAATAACTGCAGGATTTGTTGAGTAAACATTGTTTGAAGAATTAAAATAAACTTTCTTTTTATTCATTACCAAAAGGTCAAAAGAATTGGTTTTGCCTGCACAGCCTGGATATTCCGCAGGGCAAAAATATGTACCATTTATACCGGCAAATGCTCCGTTTCTGGAAACATAATCAGAAAGAGGAAGTGTCGGACAATTATTAGAACAATCAGAGTCCGAAGCGGTATCAACAATTACTCTTGTTGAATTTAAATCTGCGGCAACAAGATATACAGTAAAACTGCCGTTGTCTGTTGAAACACTTTGGACTGAAAATCCGCTCGAAGGCGCCGTGTTATTTTGGGTTATATTTTGAGGAGTTGAAGTAGTAACTTGCGCTTGGGCGAATTCGTCTTCTTTCTTTTTAATATCTAAAGAAAGAATTTTTAATGCAGCAGATCCGGATGAATAATTAAGATCAGAAAGATAATTCAAACTTTGCGCAAATTCTTTATCTAAATCAGACGTATTTTGTTTTTGCGCTTTCAAATCCAAAATTTTTTGATACAAACTTAATGAACTCTTATAAGTATCTTGAATATTTTTTATATTTTCTTTTAAAGATATATTCATCTTGTATTGGTCTTCATTTTTCAAAGCTTGAAGCTTGAAAGAAACATCTTTTAGTTTTTGGGAAAGAGCAACATTTTGATTATTTTGTTTTGTTAAATTGGAGCTTAAAAAAAATAAAGAAACAGCAAAAATTGCAGTTAACCCAAAAAAAGTAAGTATGGTAATTTTATGAATATTAATTAAAGATTTTAAGTTAGGCGTCTTTAACTTTGGAAATTTTATTTGCACTACTCTATTATATCGGGGTTTACTCCATTCCTTCAAGCCATTTCTGCGCTTCAAGTGCTGCCGCACATCCATATCCGGCGGCGGTTATTGCCTGTTTATAATGGCTATCATGAACATCTCCTGCCACAAAAACGCCTTCTTTATTGGTTAAAAAATGGTCGTGAACTTTAACAAAACCCGCTTCATCCAAATCTATATCTTTAAATTTTGAGGTATTTGGCATGTGTCCTATTGCTACAAAAACCCCCTCAACTGGCATTTCTGATTCTTCTCCTGTTTTATTATTTTTAATCTTAACACCTGTAACATTTCCCTCTCCTAAAACTTCTATTACCTCGCTGTTAAACATTATTTTAATTTTTGGATTTTCTTTAACTCTTTTTTGCATTATTTCAGAAGCTCTGAATTCTTCTTTTCTATGAATTAGTGTGACAGAAGTTGCAAATTTTGTTAAAACTAAAGCTTCCTCCATGGCGCTATCTCCCCCTCCGATAACAATTACGTTTTTATTTCTAAAAAATGCCGCGTCGCATGGAGCGCAAGAAGAAACTCCCCGTCCTATTTTTTCTTTTTCACCTTTAACATCAAGCCATTTTGTATCTGCGCCAGTTGCAATAATAACTGATTTTGCCTCATAAACCTTATCCGAAACTGTTACTTTAAATGGCTTTGTAGAAAATTCTGCCGAAACAAAGTCTTCGTCTATAAACTCTGCGCCAAAATGCTCTGCCTGTTTTCGCATGTTAGCCATTAATTCAGGACCTTGAATGCCTTCCGGGAAACCAGGGAAATTTTCAACCAAAGTTGTAAGCATTAACTGCCCGCCCCATTTTCCACCTGCAACAACCAGAGTTTTTAAATCTGCTCTGGTTGTGTAAATTGCTGCTGTCAAACCAGCTGGACCGGAACCAATTATTATAACGTCGTACATAATATAAAATAGACAATGGAAGATGGAAGATTGAAAATAGATATTTGAAAATAGGGGTTAGAAGATTGATGTCTATCTTCTATTTTTCTACCTTCAAAATTCTATCATCTACTCTCTATTCTCCACTGTCAGGCACCAAGCACTTGGTCTATTTCCTTTTTGAAATTATCTTTGCTTTGAGCGCCAATCATGGTTTTAACAACTTCCCCGTTTTTAAAAATTAAAAGACTTGGAATGCTCATAATTCCATATTTAGAAGCAACTTGATTTTGATCAACGTTTAATTTTCCGACTTTTAATTTGCCACTATATTCAGTTGCTAACTCTTCAACAATTGGACCGACAATTCTGCAAGGAGCGCACCATTCTGCCCAGAAATCCACCAAAACAGGAAGCTTTGATTCTAAAACTTCTGCTTGAAAATTTTGATCTGTAATAATTATATCTGCCATATTCACCTCCCCATCTAAAATACAGAAAGAAAACCTTCAAGTCAACTCTTATTTTTTTATCCAGAAATTATTTTTTAGAACATTATTCTTATTCAATAATGTTTGTCGGGGTGTTATTAATAAAGTTTTTTATATTCGTATTTGTAACCTCCAAAATCTCTGTTACCGCCTCTTTGCTATTAAAAGCATTATGCGGCGTAATTACTACATCGTCTCTTGTTAAAAGCACGTGATTCAAAAGCCCGGTTTTTAAATCAACTTTAGAAAGATATTCCGATGACAAAAATTCTTTTTCCTCCCGCAAATGCGCCTCTTCTTCCAAAACATCCAATCCCGCAGCGCTTAAATAGCCTTTTTCTAAGCCTTCAGCTATAGCCTGCGTTTCAATTAAAGCTCCCCTTGCCGTATTAATTAAAACTGCCCCTTTTTTAAACTTTTGAATATTTGAAAGATTGATGATATGTTCTGTTTCTTTAACGTGCGGTAAATGAAGCGTAACAATATCTGAATTTGTCAATAATTCGTCGAGCGACACATACTTTACGCCTTTTGAAACCAGATTTTGATTTTGAGTTCTTGAAAAAGCCAAAACTTTCATTTCAAAGGAAAGCGCGATTTCTGCAACATTTGTACCGATATTACCTGTTCCTATAATTCCCAATGTTTTTCCCGCCAGATCAAAACCCTCTAGGTTTTCGCTTGAAAAATCTCCTTTTTTTGCTTGCTCAACACTTGGGACAAGTTTTCTTGAAATAGCAAGTATCAAAGCAAAAGTGTGCTCGGCAACAGTGTGAGCACCATAGGTTGGCACATTGGCTACTTTTATTCCCTTTTCTTTGCAATAATTTAAATCTATATGGTCAAAACCGGTTGAGCGGGTGGCGATAAATTTAAGGTTTGGAAGTTGTTCTAACACTTCCTTATTTAATTTTGAATATATAAAAGTTGAAATAATTTGAGCGTCTTGATAGTTTAAAACCGTAGTTTCATCAAGTTTTTCGGTGGTTAAAACCGGCTGGTAAGAAGACAGGGTACTATTAATAGGGTCCTCTTCCCATTTTTCTACTTCGAAAAATACGATTTTTATCATATTCAATAAATTATAGCATTTTTCCTATTGACAAGACATTTTATAAAAATATAGAATAATTCTATGGCAAAAAAAGTCTTAAGAAAAACTTTAACTCCAACAGAAGATGTAAATTTACCAAGTTCTCAGAAAATTAATTTACCAACAATCTCTATTAATTTAAATTCCCTTAAGAAAATTAAAACAAATCAAATTTTAGTTACTCTTTTAATAGTAGCGGCGTTTTTAATCGGGGTTTTGGTCACCAAAGTCCAGTATCTTGAAAAGAGTCAAGGAACTGCTGCAGTCCCTTCCGCACAAGCTCCTGCACAAGGCAATCAGCCGCCTGCTCCCCAACCGGGACAAAAAGTTGATGTTAAAACCGGAAAACTCCCGGTTTTAGGAAAATCAGACGCAAAAGTCACCATTGTTGAATTTGCGGATTTCAGA
>JACRFQ010000001.1 GCA_016217835.1 Candidatus Levyibacteriota bacterium
ATTTGGGGCTCATTTGATTTATTTTGAATAAAATTTGCCAGAACCGGAATCCAAAGCGATAGTGTAGATACTTCTTTGTTTTTAGTACTATTTAAAAAGTCAGGAACCGGAGAAACTAAAGTAATTTTTTCATCTGTATTTTTTGAATAAATTGAATAACTTATCAAAGCAATAAGACAAAGAATTACTGTGAGAACAATAAGTAATATAATTTTTTTCACGATATTTTATTTTACACAATTTTTTCAATTTGTTGAAGCGATTGGGATTATTTGATATCATATGGTTAGTTTCTCGAATTAAAAGTAAAGAGGGAGGTGAGTACATTGGCAGATAAAGATTTAATAGGCAAAGTAATTCATTACTACGACAAGATTGGAGTTGCTGTAATAAAACTTGATAAGCCTTTAAAAGTAGGAGATAAGGTTAAGTTTGTCCACGGAGAAAATGAGTTTGAGCAAACAATTGAATCAATGCAGCTTGAGCACGTTCAGGTTGAAAGCGGAAAAAAAGGGCATGAGGTTGCGGTAAAAGTTGATAAGGAAACAAAATCCGGAACATTGATATATTTAGCATAAATAATCATCATTGCCGAGTCGTCTGCCTGCGCAGGCAGGTCTAATGGTAAAACAATGTGGTACGTTTACATTTTAAAAAGTGAGGTTAAAAAATGGTATTATGTTGGAAGTACAAATAGACTTAATGATAGAGTTTTTGAACATAATAAAGGCTATGTAACATCAACTAAAAGCTACAGACCTTTTAAATTAGTCTTTAATGAAAAATTTGATAATGAATCAGACGCAAGAAGATACGAAAGAAAATTAAAAGATAAAAGACTTGAAAAGGAACAAATTATAAATTTAATAGAGAAAAATAGTTAATAGACAATGCCGGGTCGTCTAATGGTAGGACGGTAGTCTTTGGAGCTACCTATTTTGGTTCGAATCCAAGCCCGGCAGCAAAACAGCCTCAAAATGCCCATTGACTTATATTATCAAAGTATTATAATTATAATATATGAATAAAACAGTTTTACAAATTCCAATTAATCAGGATTTAAAAACCAGTGCTGAGCAAGAAGCTCTTTCTCAGGGATTTTCTTCGCTTCAAGAGTTAGTTAGGGTATTTCTATCTAAGATTGCCACAGGTAAAATAGAAGTCACACTTCAAGAGTCAACTATGCTTTCAGAAAAGAATGAAAAAAGATACCTTGATATGACAAAAGATTTTGAATTGGGTAAGAATACTTATTCTTCAGATTCAGCAGGTAATTTAATTAATAAATTACATGAAAATTCAGTATCATAGAGAGTTTCGAAAAAGCTACAATAAAAGAGTTGCTCGATATCCTAAGCTTGAATTACAATTTAAAAAACAATTAGCTAAGCTCATCATAAATCCAAATGATTCAAGTTTAAGAGATCACAAATTAATTGGTAAAAAGAAAAATTTCCGTTCATTTTCAGTCACTGGAGATATTAGAGTAGTCTATATAATTGTTGACAACAATATCTGGTTATATGATATTGGTTCTCATAACCAAGTTTATTAATTCACAATAAATCTTCATGGAATTTATCACATAAATAATCCTATATTCTTTAGTTTTTTGAACGTAGCTAAAAAGCTAAACAAAATCTGATTCCACCTACGGGTAACCTCGCCAGCAAGCACGCGCACCCCTATCCGACCGTGATTTTTATTTAGCTTATCAGGGTTTGCCAAACCCCTCATTTTTTAGACGAAACTTCGGACCGTTTAAATTCGCTTAAAGTTCGGTTAATGAAGCTAGGGTTCTAGATTGTCCAACGTATCCTGAAGTGCAGATTCGAACCCTAAGTTAGATAATCGTAGAATGAGGATAATTGTTTTTAACGTCTTTTCTTCTTCCGTAGAAAATTTCATGATCAGATATGTAGTCTTTAATGTCTGGGATATTACAGATTAACACCTGTTCTTTTCTATTTTTTACATTTATTCTGACTCCATCTAAAGGCGCTATAGCTTGTGTACTCCCCGCAGATCGTGCGAGTTGTTCCACTTCACCCAATGCTATATAAGAATGATTCCCACCAATGTTACAAAAAATAATTCCTATGTTATATTCCGTGGTTCTCGTTTCAATTATGGAATTAAGTCTTTCAGATTTTTTTAAAGAAAAGCTATATTTATTTTTAGTTTTACCTCTTTTTCTAGACAAATCCCTTGATTGATCTAAAGACCAAAGGGATACATTGATGACCCACTCTGCCCCCTGTCTTACTGCTTCTTCAAATAACTTGTGATCCATCAAATCCCAGCATATAATTTGAATAGTTTTTCCAAGAATGCTGTTGAAAACTTTTGGTGGGACTAAAGAAGGAGAATATTCTTCTCTTTCTGAAAGCCATAGATTGGTTTTTGAGTACTGGTTGAGAAGTTGTCCTTTCTTGTTAATATAAACTGTTGTATTAAATAATTTACCTTTTGCGAAAAGAGGAAAAGAGCCAGGTATTATATCAATGTTATATTTCACGGCAAGGACTGAGAATCTTTTTATCCAAAAATTGAACTTTTTTCCTGCATCTTTTATTTCCTCTCTTCCTCTGAGTATCCCATACAGAAAGTCCTCGGGAAAAATAAAAAGTAAAATTTTTTGAGATGAATGTTCCTTAATCACTTGCTCAACCTTATTAAAATTATCCTCTGGTTTTCTTAATAGAGGATTTAGCTGGCACAATGCTGTTAGTTTTTTCATATTTTACTTATAAAGATTACCTTTATGATCGATTAAAAAAATCCTCCCAGAATGGTCCATAAAGTCCTGAACCTCGACCATCTCCATAATTTTTTATCTCGGGAGGTTGTCCAGATTCTAAAGAAATCTTCTCCGGTTTAGTATCAACCAGTCTTTTTGTGTTTTTACTAAACTCTATATTTATTCTAAGTTTTCTACCAAGAATATTGACTTCTCTTTCCATGAGCTGAATTATACATCCTTATATTTTTAGATATTATATATATATTTAATGGCTTCAAAAAAGACTTAAATTGTCTATTGACAGATAGATATTTTAATAACGTGAGCATCCTGGATAATATAGCTATGGTTTGAATCCAAGCTCGGCAGCAGATA
The DNA here is from genome assembly GCA_016217835.1 of Candidatus Levyibacteriota bacterium. Classification (GTDB taxonomy): domain Bacteria; phylum Patescibacteriota; class Microgenomatia; order Levybacterales; family UBA12049; genus JACRFQ01. Next base: position 3,119 of record JACRFQ010000001.1, read on the forward strand.
CGGACTATAACCCTAAAGCTAGAGTCCAGCGATATAACTTCCAAAATTTTATTATTCGAGCTATAATGGTTTAAATGATAATTACAAAATCCGAACCATTTACAAAAGAAGAAATTGAGAAAAAGAATAAACAAGTTCTGGGAGCTCTAGCTTTGGATTTAAAAAGAGTGGCTCTTGGATACTTTAGGGGTTCAACCCCTATGGCAGAAAGATTTTTTGAGGAAGCTTTAAAAAGAAGAAGTGAGGTAGACAGAGAAAATTTAAAGCCTTATTTGGTTAAATTCTTAAATAATATGGAAAATCTTAAAAAAGAAGATGGAAAAAGAGCCGCAGAAAATGCACTGCTTTACAGTACTATTTTTCAAAATGCCTCAACAACAATTTCCTAAAACTGGGATTTGGCTATAACTACTAAACGGATTCAGACCAGTGTGCTCAGCAAACCAATTCCATATTGCACATTAATATTACGTTTCCTATAATAACCGGCATGAGTGATATAGAAATGGGAGTACCCCGCAATAACGGTATTAACCCTTACTTGCAACTATGTGAGCGGTCATCTTGTTGTAGAAACATGTTTTTCATTTATCTTAGTAAAAAACAGTTAAAAACATTAACGCCCGAAAATACCCATGTTGTAAAATTTGATTCCGTATTAGATTTGCCTTCTAGGAAAGATTTAAAATTTATGCAAAACGGTGTTTATTATGCGGAGTCTGCAGAAAGTAGTTATTACGCTGCAGCTATTGCCGGTCCTTGCGCGAATCTTGGACAAGATGGAGAATGCCTTGTATATCAAGAAAGACCAACGCATTGTAGAAGATTTGAGACAGGATCAAGTGATTGCGATAAGGCAAGACAAAAAGACGGACTAGTTCCTGTTCAAGAATTAATCCAGCTATCGCCACGAATATAAGGAATTCCTACATATTGAATATAACCCGTGCTACTTCGAGAAGTATTCGTAAACATCTTTTGAAACATTTGCTATAGCTTCATTGGCATCTATGGGAACATCTGTTTTTGACATTATTACAATTACATAGTCATTTTTTTTCAAAAACACAATTCCCACATCATGGGAAAACTTATCAAGCTCTCCGGTTTTATGTCCAATCACTGCGTCCTGAGGTAGGTATTTGGGGAGTTTTGTATTAATTTGTTGATTTTTAAGAAGATCCAACATTTCGTTTGTATCGTTCTCATTTCCAAGCTCTCCGTTATAAAGTTTTTCAAAAAACAAACCAATATCTTTTGCGCTCGATACAGGATTATCATCAAGGGTTCCGACTTTTGACTCCAATAATCCATTATCTTTTAAAAATTGCGATACATTTTTTAATTTAATTTTATTTGAAAGAAGCAAGGCGGAGTAGTTATCCGAAATCGTAATCATGTTTTTTATCGCCTCTTCAACAGACCAGGACACACTGCCATCAGTTAATTCCGCCGATTCAGTTGCAATATTAAATTTATCATTCAAATCGGAAACATCCGCTTTTAAAACATCTTCTTTTTTTAAAACTCCGTCTTCTATTTGCCCATAGGCTGCTGCCATTACCCAAAGTTTATATAGACTTGCTGTTTCATATTGCTTATCTTCGTTTAAATAATATCTTTCGCCTGTTTTTAAATTTTTGATGTATACGGAATATTCACTATTATCTTTCAATATATTTTTCACAATTTGTTCAAGAGGCTTACTATTCTCCTGAGACCGTATAAGTGATGATGTTTTTTCTATAACTTTTTTTACTGTCGATAGGGGACTTAAGAACAAATTACTGTTTTTAGAAGATTTACCCAAATAACTACTTATAAGAATATTTATGGTAAAAATCACAAGAACTAATAACAATAGCCCACGGAAAATATTTTGTATTTTTGATGGTTTTTTTCTTTCTAATTTTTCAAACCGTTGAATTTCGTACATTTTAAGTATTTAACAGTATATCAAATGAGCAAATATTGATAATAGTATCTTGTTATGAGATGCTAATTATAGTTATGGAAAAATCACAATGTAAATATTGCAATTTTATCATTTTAAGTAGTTATTATTTTTGTCCGAACTGCGGCAAAAAACTACACGAACCACCTCTTTCAATAAGTATTGGAAAACAAATTGGAATATATTTATTGAGCTTTTTTCTTCCTCCACTGGGACTTATGCCTGCTTTTAGATATATAAAACAGTCCGATCCAAAATCTAAAACAGTAGGAATCATTGCGCTTTTACTTACTATAATTTCCGTTGTTATTAGTATTCAACTCATCAATAGTTTAATGGGAATTTCTTTGGGACAAAATTCTTCAACTAGCATACAGGAGTTACGAAATTTAGGATATTAATAAAAATTTAGGTTTTTGTTATGGAAATATCTAAAGATTTACCTTTACAATTCTTTTTGAGCTGATAAACTCCTATTGAATTAATACCGTAAGGATTTTTAAATTCCGTAACTTTTTCCAAAAACTTTTCCAAACCTGCCTGTTGATTATCTCTTGAAACAAAATATACTTTTACATCCGTTGACAAACAATCATATTTGGATAAATCTACTCCCAAAAGCTTTTCATCCATATAAACTGTTTTTGCATTTTTATTCTTATTAAAATAAATTTGAAATGCGCTTTCAGGATTACCCGTATTTTCTGCTACTCCTATTACGAATTTTTCTTTTTTTGATAAATTTTTAAAATATTCTATTGCCTCATTTATGCCATATCCGGATGTAAAACCACTTAAGTAAGATGGATGAGTGTATCCAGACATTTTTCCCATTGTTAAAATGTATCCCGGAAAATTGATTAATTGATACATTGTCAAAATAAATGGAATTAGCGTGAATATAATAATCATAAAATATCCATTTGCTTTATTTTTATTAAAAATTTCCATTAAAATAAAAGAAGAGCAAATTACCAAGAATGGCATGAATGAAACAATATATCTATCAAATCCTCCTCTTACCGAAAAATTTGCTATTAAAAAGGATATGAAAAAGTATAATAAAAATAGCTTATGTTTTGATGTTTTTTTAAAAATTAGAAAAGAACCTATCAGTGAGGTAATGAATAAAAGGGGAGTTAGATAAAAAAATGAGATTTTAAAATGAGTAATAAATGAAGATATCCAAATATTGGCAGGGAATGACAGAAATTCACTAAAAGTTAAAGTAAACCTGGAATTAGTATGAAGTGTTTCCCAAAACTGCGGATTAATAATTAAAAGCACAATTGAACATAAAAATACAATTAATGTAAGAATCGTAATTTCTAAAACTTTTACTTTTTTAGACGCTAATTTTATTAAATAAATTAAAGAAACTAAAAAAGAAATTAAAAATACTAATGCTGATGATTTTATAAAAAACCCTATTCCAAATATAATTCCTAAAAATATTGCATATTTATAATATTTTCTGTCGAAAAGATTTAAAAGAAAATAGCCTGCCCATATGCCAATTGCAGAAATAGAACTTTCCATTAAAGCCAGCCTGTCATAAAAAGAAAACAGGGGAACAAACGTATAAGTTAACGCTGATAATAATGCCACCTTTGTATTAAATAATTTACTAGCAATTTTATAAATTCCAAAAAGTGTTAAAAATCCTGCAAAAACAGAAATTATTCTTCCTGCAAAAAGAGGGTCGGGAAGTAATTGCTCCATTACACCAAAAACCCACATCAACAAGGGCTGTTTTGCATCATACAACGAATAATATAAATATCCCGGAACATGAGTTTCCCGCCAACCCCAATCAAGATAAATTGCTTCATCGTTAAAAATTGGAAAACTTATAAGATTTGCAATGCGGATTACGAAATAAAATATTATAAGTAATATAAAATACCTATTTAATATTAGTGTATTTTTTACCTGCCTAAAAACTGTATTCATTAAAAGAGGAGTTATTATTCAGTTGCGCCACTATGAGTGCTGTCTTTTGTTTCAAACGTTCCTTTTTTAAGATTACCTTTTACGTCTCCGAGAGCCTGCCTTATTTGAATTGCATCTTTATAAGCCGCTCTTAAATCTTCTGCGCCTAATTTTAATTTAGATCTAATATCAAGAAACGGCGACTTATTTTTAGAAAAACTCTGGGCATCAAGAGTGTTTAATGCAGTAATTGCCGCGTCGTGTTGAGTTTTTGCATCTGTAATCTTTGCAAGCATATCTGAAAGCAATGCCTTTAAAGCTGTAACATCTGTACCCTTTGTTTCTTCCTCACCTACCCGAGTTTGAAGTTTTGTATAAACAGTATTCAAAATATCCGATGTTGTGGTTAATCTTGCCGCTGCCACATAAAGGCTTACTTTCACCCTAAAGTAAGCAAAAATATAATAACCGTTAAGTATTGACTTAACGTCTTCTCTTAAAGTAATTAGATCTGAATCCGCATCAATTTTTATCTTTAGGGCATTAAGGCTGTCTATTTGAGTTTGAATTTGGCTTTTTAAACTGGTTTTATCTGTATCTGATAATTGTTTAATTTCGTCTAATTTTGCCAAAAGCTCTGTTAAAAAATTTATTCTTCTTGTAATTTCTGTGTTTGCGCGCTGCTTTAAGTTTTCAAGCCTTGTTGCTTCGGTTTGAACTTTTAAAGCGCTCCTTGAAGCGTCTAAACTTCCCGTTCTTGATGTTGGAAGAAGAGCTTGTGCAAAAGAAGGCATAACTGATGCTAAGAATATTAATAAAACTAAGATTAATGATGTTGTTTTCATGTTATTGTAAATTAGTCTGCTTATCATTAAGACTATCGCTGACACTATTTAAGCTTGAATCAAGACTATTTAGATTTTGGTCAACAATTTGATTGTTACTATCAATTGAATTATTACTTGTGTCACTTGGGTTTAAAACATCTGTTGGAGTAGGAGTTGCCGGCACAGACGTTGGGTAATTATAAATACCTGCATTGTATGTTTTTTGCGAATTAAAATATGAATAACCAACAAATCCCCCAAGACCCAGTATTGCCAAAATAAATATAATCAAAAAAAGTTTTATAATTTTTTTACCTCCACCATGGTCCGGCTGTGATTGCATTTGCATCTGTGGTTGGGGCTGAAGATCCTGCATAATTTGTTGAGCTTGAGGCATAGGATTTACAACTTGCGGATTAGAAACAGGTGTTTGTATATTTGGTTCCATACATTAATAATAATTAATATAAATTGTTTTTGTCAAGCTTTAGAATTAAAATGTTATAATTAATTTGTTGCCCGGGTGGCCTGCCCGCTATCAGCTTTGCTGAAAGCAATGCAGGCGGGCGAAACTTTAATGTCAGAGTGCTGAAATCGGCAGACAGGCTAGCTTCAGAAGCTAGTGCTAGCAATGGCGTGAGGGTTCAAATCCCTCCTCTGACACACAAAATTGTGATAAAATAAGTTTCACAAGCGGATGTGGTGAAACGGTATACACGCTACCTTGAGGTGGTAGTGCTCGCAAGGGCGTGGAGGTTCAACTCCTCTCATCCGCACTGATATTCATTTACCTTAACTCATTTCATTTCGTTAAGGGGCATTACATCAGTGCGCGCACATTATAGTAAAACAATTAATGAATATCAGTCCTGTCGGAATGCTCTGAAAAGAGAAAAGTTTTTAAAAACAACAAAAGGAAAATTACAATTGAAGAAACAAATTTCAATTTAGCTTCAAAAAGGGCTCGGGCACTCTCATCCGCACAACGTCCCATAGTTGACATTTATCAAAAACCTGGTATAATAATTTTATGTCAGAAGCAGAAAAATCTAATTCAAACGCAGGTATTGACCCAGAATGGGTCTACATTCGAGACAAATTTCCAGTAGAGGATTTTGGGCACAGAACAGCCAAAGGGCTTATCCCAAATATTGTCAATATGGCTATTAGAAGTTGGTATATGGACAGAGTAGGACTTGAAAGAACAATTCATAAAGCTACATCAAAACTAACTGGTCGCAGAGGAAAAGTTTAAAAGCCTAAATTCAGTAAATACTAATCCCCATTCCTTGATAGTATCCACGATTTCGTCTATAATTTGGCTTGAAACAGCCAAACGGTAGTGCACAATAGGAGATAGTACTCTTCAAAATTGAATGTTTAGGCTATTATATCAATCTAAAAATAGGGTTCAAGCTTCGCTTTTTTCGTATATTTCATTGAGACTAAATATATCAGAAGATCAGGGGAGTCGAGCCCATACCCATAATTAGATTCTGATGCTTCAAAAAACGTGAATAATAGCCGTTTTACGTCATTGATTCACGCTATATTGACAAAATAACGTGAATCTGTTAATATATCTGTACATGGCTACTACTAATCCGATTAAAAATACAATTAAAAAATTAAAGCAGGAATACGATAATCTCAAAATTGGAAAAGAATCACTTCTTCAGATAATTGAAGAGGCTGAAATACCAGAAATGGTATATAACTCAAATGCGATAGAAAATTCAACTTTAACTCTTAAAGAAACAGAAAAAATATTACTGGAAATGGAAGTATCAAAAGATGTTTCTCTAAGAGAGGTTTTCGAAGCTAAAAATCTTGCAAGAGTTATTGAATATATTCGTAGCAAATCTCAAGAAAACGAAATCACAAAAGAAACTATACTTCTTTTACATCAAATGCTAATCGGCAATATTAACGATAATTTTGCTGGAAGATTTAGAGCTAAAAACGAATATGTAAGAGTTGACGCACATATTGCGCCATCACCGGAAACTATAGAAAAATTAATTGGAGAAATTATTAGTGAATATACAAGTAACCATGATAAATATTTTATTGATAGAATTGCTAAGTTTCACCTTGATTTTGAGAATATACATCCGTTCGTTGACGGAAATGGAAGAATAGGGAGAGTTATTATTAATTTTCAACTCCAACGCTTAGGATTTCCCAACATAATCATTAGAAATACTGGAAAACAAAACTACTATGACGGATTTAAAGATTATAGAGATACGGAAAACAGTAATCTTATGGAAAAAGTTATCTCACTTGCTCTTACAGAATCTCTTAATAAACGCCTTGCTTATCTTAAGAATAAAACAATAATTAATCTCACGGATTATGCAAAAATATTAGAAAAACCTGCGCCAATATTATTAAATGCAGCTAAACGTCAAACAATTCCTGCATTTAGAGAAAAGGGTATCTGGAAAATTGCTCAAGAAAGTTAAAAAGTATTCTTATTCTTCCAAAGCTTGATACACTCTGGTTAGTTTGCTAAAATGAACAATAAGCGGTTCAAAATAAGATGAGTCTTCCGCACTGATAAATTTATGGGCATTTAGCTCAGTGGTAGAGCGCTTCGTTTACATCGAAGATGTCGGGGGTTCAAGTCCCTCAATGCCCACTAAAACTAGCTGTTAGTCATTAGCTAATGGCGAATCGTACATAGATTTGATAAAATATCAAAGCGAGCCGAGATAGCCAAGGTGGTCAAGGCACCTGTCTGAAGAACAGGCTATGTGTGTTCGACTCACACTCTCGGCACCCAGTGAGTCGCTAGCTACTGGTCGCTGGCTAGAGACTAGAGACTAAAAGCTAATTCGCGGGAGTAGTTCATCGGTAGAATGTCTCCTTGCCAAGGAGAATGTAGCGGGTTCGATTCCCGTCTCCCGCTCAAATGGGTAAATTTTTATTAGGCTTTACTTTATTAGTAATTTTAGGATTTTTTGCATATGGTTATTATTTTGAATACATTACACAAAAAGGATATGACAAAAGTATTTTTATACAAAATGAGGGCACTATGATATTAACAAGTCCTGTATTTTCAAATGAAAACTCGATTCCTGCAAAATACACCTGCGAAGGCGTAAATATTAATCCTCCGCTTAACATATCTACTGTATCAATCTTTGCAAAAAGCCTTGTTTTAATCGTAGAAGATCCGGATTCTCCTTCAAAAAATTTTACCCATTGGATTCTTTTTAATATAGAACCAAAAACATCATCTATAGATGAAAACTCAATACCATTGAACTCAACCGAGGGCTTAAATGATTTTTCCGAACCTCATTATGGCGGCCCTTGCCCCAATAGGGGAGAACACCGTTATATATTTAAGCTTTATTCACTTGATATTTCATTAAATCTTGAAAAGGGCACCAAGAAACAGGAAGTGCTTAATGCTATGAAAGGACATATTTTGGAACAAACAAAACTTATTGGGAAATATAAACTATCAAGCTAAATTCAGCCTCAAGAATCTAACTCCGGTTCAATCGGAGTTGACAATAAACCCCAAATATGTCAATCTTTGAGTATTAATGAAAAAGGTTATTCTGCCTACCGCATTTTTTACTTTAACCCCACTGGTTTTAATACTAAGCTTATTCTTACTGTCTTACTCACATAAGGGAAACGTTCTTTCTTTATCCAAACAAACACCTAAAATCGCGTTTGCGGCTCTTCCAAAAGCTTCAGGCACTCTTAAAATGAACATATCAAGCGAAGATATGAGAATTAAAATTGTAAGAGATTTTTTTAAAAAATATAAATCAACCTTAACTCCTTACGCAGATGACGTCATTGAAGCAGCAGATAAATATGAAATAGATTACAGATTGATTCCTGCTATCGCCATGCAGGAATCAAATCTTTGCAAAAAAATTATAAAAGACTCATATAACTGTTGGGGATTTGGAATTTACGGAAAGAAAGTGACAAGGTTTGAAAATTATAATCAAGCAATAAATATTGTTAGCAAAACACTGGCAATGCAATATAAATCAAAAGGGCTAGAAACTCCTGAGCAAATAATGACTAAATATACCCCAGGCAGCAATGGAAGCTGGGCTAATGGAGTAAACCACTTCATGGATCAGCTTAATATTAACCTATAGTTTACCTCTTGACAAACCTATAGTTATCTGATATAGTAATTCCCAGATCCTAAGGTATGTCTTTCCAAATACATACGTTAGGATTTTTTTTGGGTAAATTTTACCCAACATATGAAGAATATAATTTTGTTCGCCTTTTTGGTAACGATAACAATACTCGTTCCTCAAAGAATATATGCAAGGGAACAGGCTTCAGCATCATCTGCAACAATCAAACCTACCGAATTCAATAAGGTAGAAGACGATTACCGTGTAAAAATAGTTGAGAAGTATCTTAAATCTTATGGTTCTCCGATGACCGAAAATGCCAAAGATTTCGTATATTATGCAGATAAATATAATCTTGATTGGAGGCTTGTTTTGGCCATATCGGGTGTTGAATCTACTTACGGAAAACAGATTCCGCCATACTCATACAACGGCTGGGGTTGGGGAGTATATGGAGACAATGTTATAAGATTTAAATCATGGAAGCAAGGCATTGAAACTGTTTCTCAGGGTCTTAGAGAACAATATATAAATAAATGGGGAGGACAAAATGTTTATCAGATTGGTGCAATATATGCATCTTCACCTCATTGGGCAAATAGCGTCAATATTCATCTTAACATGATACAAAAATTTGTTTTGGCAAGCCCACAAAATACCCTTTCGCTTTCACTGTAAACCTTGCCTACCGGCAGGCAGGTATTGTATAATCAAAGCTGTCAGTTAAGAGCCCAGGTGGCGAAATTGGCAGACGCGATAGGTTTAGGACCTATTGCCCGTAAGGGTTTGGGAGTTCAAATCTCCCCCTGGGCACAAAAAATATGAAATCAATACTAGCAAAACACGAAGATGGAACAATTGAATTAACAATTACAATACCTGTTGATTTAGTTGAAAAAACGAGAGCACAAGTTGTAGCAGAACACGTAAAAGAAGCAACGCTTCCTGGCTTTAGAAAAGGTATGGCCCCTAAGGAAATGGTTGAACAATCTTTGGATAGGGATCACTTAAGAGAAGATACTCTAAGAAAACTGCTTCCACAAGGCTACTCAGACGCCATAAAAGAGTATAAAATTAAGCCTATTATTAACCCTAAAATTCACGTTGAAAAGCTTGAAGACTCAAAAGATTGGGTATTTAAAGCTTTTACCTGCGAAGCACCAAAAGTTAGCCTTGGAAACTATAAAGAAACTGTTCAAAAAATCACCGCAAAATCAAAAATTGTCGTTCCCGGTAAAGAACAGACTCCGGTTAGCTTTGAGGATATTGCTAAAGAATTGTTAGGCCAAGCAACTGTAAAAATTCCAAATGTTATTATTGACTCCGAAGTTGAGAGACTTTTATCTCAAACCTTAGATGAAGTAAAAAAATTAGGCTTAACACTTGATCAATATTTAGCTTCAACAGGCAGAAATGTCGATAGCCTAAGAAGTGAATACCGCATTAAAGCAGAAAACGATATAAAACTTGAATTTATCTTACAAGAAATAGCTCAAACTGAAGGTATTAAAGTCGAAGAAAAAGAAATAGATGAAGCTATTGCTCAAGCTAAAACCGAGGCAGAAAGACAAAATCTTTCTTCAAATAGATATTTGCTTGCAAACATTATAAGACAGCAAAAAACGCTTGATTTCCTAAGATCCTTATGATATATAGGGTAGTATTATGTCAAATAAGCTAACACAAAAAATAAGAAAAGAAACCATTAAAAACCCCTATGAAACAGGGAGAGATGTTGTTTCACAATTAAAGGATGCAGCAAGACAAGAGCTCTCTGAGGATTGGAGAATAGCCATGAGACAGATGCTTGGAGTAAAAGAAGACAATAATGACGTAAAAGCATCCGGCGACCTAAATGAGGGAGAAGAAGTAAATTTTCCCAAGAAAGAGAAAAAGCGAGATATTGAACTGGGAATTGATTATTTTAGAGAAATAATTCATACGGAAACAACCATCAGCCGCAAGGACGAAGCTCATTTAGAAGCAAAAATACAAGAAATAGTAATTGAGCTTAAAAAACTTTCGGAATCTTCCAAGGAACTTGAGCTTGAATTTAAAGACATTACGGTTGCAACACTTCCCGTAAAACCGGGTAAATATCACTTAAACTTTTTTGAATGGATGCTTGTAACGATTCAGAATGCCAGGATGCGCATTGAAGATTCAACTGTTTGGATGGGCGTTATTTCAGGTAAAAAAAGTAAAAAAGATTATTGGACACTTGTTAAAAATCAGGGAACAAGCTTTATGCTTTCGGGCGAACGCACATCAGCAACACAGGTTGGATAATCTTTTATAAATCCTCTTGACATAGTTTGCATGCTTTTGTACAATTCAATAATAATATGAAATCTTTATTTATTGTCAAATTCCTTATTAACGCCTAACCGGCGGGAATTTGTCTTGTAAATAAGATTTAAGACACCCGCCAGAAACGGCGGTTTTTTTATGTACTTTTAACAATTAAAGATAGCACACAATCCTCCGGTAATCGCTCTTTAAGCCGCAGTAGAAATCTACTAAGGCGAAAAGAAAGATTGGGAGGATATGCCTGAAGGAGGTGATAATTATGACAAAATGTGAAAATCATCAAGGCGTAGATGTGGGACGTATAGCAAATGGCGTAGACTTTGATGACCCTAAATCAGCAGTGGGATATTTAGCTTTGGTTAATCACATACCATTACCAAGTGGATATTCTCAATATTTTGATTCAGTCCCGCGACCTTCTGAACATTCTCAATCTTTTGATGTAAATGAAGGAAATCTAATGCAGGATAATACTGAATATTCAGTAAAGTAAATTGTTAAAATGAATTTATTCTGTTAAAATTAAACGAGTTCTTTGAGGGAAGACTCGTTTAAGGGCTCGTAGCTCAGTGGTAGAGCGCTTCATTGACATTGAAGAGGTCAGAGGTTCGATACCTCTCGGGCCCACAAATTAATGATAAATGATTAAAGATTTATGAATAGAGAGCAAGCTTTAGAAATCCTCAAAAGCCTTATTAAAAATGAGAACCTCATTAAGCATCATTTAGCTTGTGAAGCTACGATGAAAGCTTTGTATAAAAAACTAACTCCTCACAATATGCAAAATCCAAACGAAGAACAAAACTGGGGGATTGTCGGACTCTTGCATGATGCTGACTACGAACTTTCTAAAGATACACCCGAGAAGCATACGATAATTCTTGAAGAAAAACTTAAAGACAAAATTGATCCCAAGTTAATGTACGCAATCAAATCACACAACTGGAAATTCAATGATGTCGCGCCCAAATCAAGACTTGACTGGAGTATTTTTTGCTGCGATGAATTAACAGGACTTATAATTGCAGCGGCACTTATTAGCCCTGGTAAAAAGCTTGCTCAATTAACCCCTGATTTTGTTATGAAAAGATTCAATGAACCATCATTTGCAAAAGGCTCCGACAGAAACCAAATAAAATTCTGCGAAAAAGAATTATCTATTCCTCTTAATGAATTCATAAATCTAACACTTACTGCCATGCAGCAAATAGCGCCACAACTCGGACTATAATTCCTCTATTGAAATACAAAATACTAAAAACAAGAAGCAACTCCCAACCTCTGTATCATACACTAGTGCATGATACATTAAAACATTTTATTTGACATAAGCTACCCATAGGAGCTAAACTAAAATTGATATGGAAAAACACGAACAAATTCACAAGACAAAAAAAGAAATATTTTTCAATAATTTTTTAGGCGGAGTTGCCTGGGGGCTTGGGGCAACATTTGGCGTTTCCGTATTTTTTGCAATCATTGCTTTTATTCTTAGCAAGATAAATTTAGTACCCTTTGTTGGTAATTTTATTACAGGTGTTATTACCTATGTGCTTCAAAACAATCCAAATTTACTTATTAAATGATAATCCACCAAAAGATATATACAAAAATTATAAGACTTGATAGAATAGCCTCATGGATAAAAATTTAAAAGACCATCGGCAATTAGGGCAAGAACTAGATTTATATTCATTTCATGACGTTGCGCCCGGCGCAGTGTTTTGGCACCACAACGGTTATCTTATTTATAGAACGATTCAAGAGTATTTAAGAAAAGAATTATTATCTAACGGCTATCAGGAAATTTTCACACCGGTTATGGTTAAAAATGATTTATTTAAAAAATCAGGACATTGGGATTTTTACAAAGAGAATATGTTCAAACTTGAAGTTGAAGATCAAAATTATGCACTAAAACCCATGAATTGCCCCGAAGCCTGCCTTATTTACTCGACAAAAGTCAGAAGTTATCATGACTTACCAATTAGACTTGCGGATTTTGGAGTACTTCATAGGAATGAACTTTCAGGAGTTTTGGGTGGACTTTTTAGAGTAAGACAATTTAGTATCGACGACGCACATCATTTTGTTAAACCGGATCAAATCCAGGATGAAATAAAAACACTTCTTTTATTTGTTGAAAATTTTTATAAATTATTTGGTTTTAAATCGGAATTTTTCTTATCAACACGCCCTGATAAAGCAATGGGAGATGTTAAACTTTGGCAGGAAGCGGAAAAAGATTTAGAAGAAGCTTTAAAAAGCACAAGAGTTAAATACGGCATCAAAGAAAAAGACGGCGCGTTTTACGGACCTAAAATTGATATTCAAATAAAAGATTCTCAAGATAGAGATTGGCAGCTTGCAACAATTCAACTTGATTTTCAAATCCCTGAAAAAATGCAACTTGAATATATCGACAACGACGGCAAAGCAAAGCGTCCGGTAATAATACATCGAGCAATTACCGGATCTTTAGAAAGATTTATCGGCATTTTAGTTGAGCATTTTCAAGGCGCTTTTCCTTTATGGTTAGCGCCAGTACAAATTATGCTGCTTACTATTAATGAAGAGCAGGAAAAATATACGCTCGAATTAGTCAAAAAACTAAATGATTTAGGTATTAGAGCAGAGGCGGATCTAAGAAACGAAAGCCTTGGAGCAAAAATAAGAAATGCCACTTTGCAAAAAGTACCTTTCTTGGGTATAATAGGAAAGCTTGAAATGGAAAATGAATCCATTTCATTGCGTTTAAGAGACGGTAAGGATTTAGGGAAAATAAAAATCCCTGACCTTATCGAAAAGCTAAAACAAGAAATTGATAAAAAGATATAAACAAAGAGTAGATAACAGGAAGATTTATAGAGTCAACGAGCGCATATTTGCTCACACACTTAGAGTATTAGATAGTGAGGGAAAGCAAATAGGAGTTATTTCAAAGTTCGAAGCTTTACAAAAAGCAAAAGATTTGGGTTTGGACTTAGTAGAAATAGCGGCGGGAGCAAAACCTCCGGTTGCAAAAATAATAGACTTTAAAAAATTCCTCTATCAGGAAGCGAAAAAGAGTCGCGAAGAAAAGAAAAAGGCAAAAACTTCAGAAACCAAAGAAGTAAGACTTGGACCTTTTATGAGCGACAACGATCTTTCGGTAATGACAAGACGCGCAAAAGACTTTTTGGAAGACGGAAATAAAGTAAAATTAGTTATTACATTTTCGGGAAGACAAGTAACTCATCCTGAATTTGGACATAAAATTTTAGATAAAATTTTAGCTGATTTAGCCAGCATTTCTAAAATAGAAAGAGAAAGACGCTTAGAAGGCAAGAAATTAATGACAATAATTTCTCCTGAAAAACGAAGCTTGGGAAACATTAAAACAGAAGATGTTCAAAATGAAGAAAAAAATTAAAAAATCAGTCAGTAAAAGATTTGAGGTTACCAAAACCGGTAAAGTTTTATTTAAACACCAATACGGGAGTCATAAAAAACTTAATAAATCAAAATCAAGACTTAGAAGACAAAAAGAAACAGGTGTTCTAAAAGGCAGATTTGGGAAAAAGGTTAAAAAAATGCTGGGTAAAGACTAATGAAACAAAGAAATCTTAACTTTAGGCAATCAAGCTCGGAAAGAAAAGCTACAGGAGCATACGGAAATTTCAGAAAAGAGATTGTCAGAAAGTTAAAAATAGATAAATTTGTTTCAAGATGGAATTTTAAAAAAAATAAAATTAATAAATAATTATGGCAAGAGTTAAACGAGGAATCGTATCGAGAAGAAAACATAATAAATTAGCAAAGCTTACAAAAGGTTACAGGGGCACTAAGCATAGACTAATTAAAACTGCAAAAGAAGCCGCGTTACACGCGGGTGCTTATGCATATCATGGAAGAAAACTTAAGAAAAGAGATATTAGATCACTCTGGATTATAAGAATCTCCGAAGCGGCTAAAAAAGAAGGCACTTCTTACAGCAAGCTCATGAACGGGCTTAAAAAAGCTAAAATTGAAATAGACAGAAAAATTCTATCAGATTTGGTCCTAAATGACCCAAAAACATTTAGCGAAGTCGTAAAACACTCCAAATCAAACTAAAATCTTTCTATTCTGTTAAAATACCTCATGCAAATAATTCCCTTTACCAACAAAGGCTACCAAAATTTAAAAGCTCAACTTGAGGAAGAAATAGCAAAAAGACCCGAAGCTGTTAAACAATTAACCCGCGGCAGAGACATGGGGGATTTATCGGAAAACGGACTATATAAAGCTGCAAAACAAGCCTTAAATGATATCGACAGGCAAATAAGATATTTAAAAAACTTAGTAAAATACGGCAAAATATATACACCTCAAAATAATGACTATGTTGCCCTTGGACATACTGTTATGGTTGAAACCGAAAGCAAGCAAAAACAATTCATGATAGTCGGAGAATACGAAGCTAACCCGCGGGAGAATAAAATTTCATTAAAATCTCCAATCGGCCATAATTTAATGGGCAGAAAAGTCGGAGAAAAAATAGATATCAGAACTCCAAGCGGTTTTTTAACATATAAGATTATTAAAATCTTCGTTTAACTTTTCTCTGATGAAAAGCAAGCTAAAATTTGATATCCTTATGCTATGGAAGAAGAATTGATTGGCATTAAAAACACAGCGCTCTCGTTTATTTTAGAGGCTGAAGATTTGCAAAGTCTTGAAGATACTAAATTACAGTTTTTGGGAAGATCCGGTAAATTAACTTTAGCAATTAAAGAAATTACAAAAATTCCGCTTGAAAAAAGACCGGCCGTTGGAATTTTAGCAAACGAAGTTAAAAAAACCATAGAAGAAGCGCTTTTACAGCAGGAAAAACTCTTATCCAAGAAAAAGAACGAAAATATCCTTAAAAAAATTGACGTAACAAACCCCGGAGTTAAACCAACCCTAGGGCATTTACATTTAGTAACACAAGCTCTTGAAGAAATTTCTACAATTTTTGAAAGCATTGGTTTTAGCAAAGAAAAATATCCGGAAATCGATTGGGATTATTACGCATTCAGCGCGTTGAATTTTCCAAAAGACCATCCGGCAAGGGACGATTGGGAAACATTTTTTATTAAAGGGGAAGAAGATAAAAAAATGGGAAAAATTTTACTCTCTCCCCATACCTCAACAGGCCAAGTAAGAGAAATCGAAAAAGGCAAACTTCCAATAAGAATGCTAAATATCGCCAAGTGCTACCGAAGACAATCCGATGTTTCACATACGCCAATGTTTCATCAGTTTGAAGGATTAGTTGTTGATAAAAATATTTCAATAACTCATTTAAAGGGAACTTTGGATTATTTTGTTAAATCCTATTTTGGAGATAAAAGAAAATCAAGAATCAGACCTTATCATTTTCAATTTACCGAACCTTCATTTGAAGTAGACGTTACCTGCGGAGTATGCTTAGGCAAAGGCTGCAGGCTATGTAAAGCCGGCTGGCTTGAAATGGGTGGCGCGGGTATGGTTCACCCGAATGTTTTAAAAGCGGGGGGATTGGATCCTAAAATTTATACAGGTTTTGCATTCGGTTGGGGAGTGGAAAGAGTTTTAATGATGAAAGCAGGTTTAGAAATTGACGACTTAAGACTTTTGTATTCAAATAAATTAGAATTCTTGAGTCAATTTTAAATATGAATCCAGTTAAAAAAATATTATTATTTCATAAACTTATAATTATAATCAGCGCTCTTGAAGGAGGGGCTTTTTAACGGGATGAATATTAAAATATTAGACAGTCAGTTAAGGCAATATTTAAAAACAAAAGCAACGCCTTTTGAAATTTCCGAAAAACTTTCATTAACCAGCGTTTCCGTAGAAAGAATTGAGAAATTAGCTAATGATTTTTGCTATGAAATAGAAATTACTACAAATAGACCGGATTTATTTTCAGTGTTGGGTATCGCAAAGGAAGCGGCAGCAGTTCTTCCTCAATTTGGAATCGAAGCAAAATATATTCCTCCTGCATTAAGAAACAATCAAATAAAAGAAAAATTTCCTATTGAAATTATTAATAATCCAAAACTTGTCAATAGAATTTTAGCCGTTGTAATGGAAGTAGAAATTGCGCAGTCTCCAAAAGAAATAAAAGAGACTCTGGAATCAAGCGGAATCAGAAGCCTTAATAATATTATTGACGTAACAAACTATGTAATGAGAACCATTGGTCATCCAACTCACGTTTTTGATTTTGACAGGCTTAATACTAAAAAACTTTTAATTAGAGAGGCAAAAGGGGGAGAAAAAATAACAACCCTTGACGGAAAAACTTATACGCTTTTAGGCAGTGAAATAATCGCAGCCAATGATAAAGATGAAATTGTAGATTTATTAGGAGTAATGGGACTTGAAAACAGTGTTGTTACGAGCAATACAAAACGTATTATATATTTTATTGACAATAATGAACCAATACACATAAGGCGCGCTTCTATGGATTTGGGGATTAGAACCGAAGCAGCAGTTCTTAACGAAAAAGATATTGATCCAAATCTTTCTATGGATGCAATGCTTTATGGTATAAGTCTTTTTGAAAAAATTGCGCATGGCAAACAAGTTTCTGAAATTTTAGATATTTATCCCAATAAACCCTTATCTAAAACAATCCAAGTTTCTCTTGAAAAAATTAATAAAATAACAGGCATTAATATTGATACACAAAAAATAATAGAAATTTTAGAGAGTTTAAATTTTAAAACAAACTTGAAGAAAGATTCTATTGAGGTTATAGTTCCAAGCGAAAGATTAAAAGATATAGAAATCCAAGAAGACATCATAGAAGAAATTGCAAGAATTTACGGATACGAAAACATCCCAAGCGTTCTTCCTTCACTTACTAATAACCCGCATTCATTTATTAATAATTTTTATTGGGAAAAGAAACTTAAACAAGCTTTTAAATATTACGGATTTACCGAATGCTACACCTATTCATTTGTCTCCGAAGACATGTACGAAGGTCCTGTAAGCGAAGCGGTTGAAATAAGTAATCCTCTAACAACAGACTTTGTCTATATGAGAAATTCCCTAATTCCAAGTCTTTTGCAAGTGGTTTCCGACAACAAAACACAGGAAGAGATTAAAATTTTTGAACTAGCTAATATTTATAACAAAAAAAATAATAATCTGCCTGATGAAATTTTAACTTTATCCGGGATTATTAAAAAAAGGCACGCAAATTTTTATGAAGCAAAGGGAATAATTGAGCAACTCCTATTTGATATAGGAATTAAAAACTTAATTTTTAAAACATCAAAGAAAAACGCAATAGGAGCATCTCTTTTTATAGAAAACACTTACCTTGGAGAAATTGAAGTTTTAGATACGGATTTAATAGATTTTGAATTAAATTTTGAAATTATCTTAAATCATGCAACGGCTAAAAAAGAATATAAATCCTTTGCAAAATATCCTCCTATTATTGAAGATTTGTCTGTAATCGTAGGTAATGAAGTAAATACAGAAGCTTTGATTGAAGCAATTAAATCACAAAGCAATTTAATTACAGACGTATCTTTAAACGACACCTATCTTGCATCAAGAACTTTTAGAATTGTCTATCAGGATGAAGAAAAAAACTTAACAAAAGATGATGTTAGTAAAATTAGAACTCAAATAATCTCCTCTTTGGAAAAAAACTTCAAAGCTCAAATTAAATAAACTACGGCACAATCACTGTCGGTAAAACTCCTGTTGGAATTAAGACTGGAGTTAGAGTAGGTGTTAGGGTCGGAGTTTGGCTACCGGAATCACTATATTTGTAATCAGATGTTTCGGTAGGGGGATAATATTCAGGCTTATCTGCCGCATAAGTTTTTCTAAGCCAGGCGTCAATACCCTCCTGCCATCTATTTTTTCCGTCCGTTGAAATTGGATCATTTTCCTTTAAAACAATGTAATCTTTAACATCGTAATCTCCCTTATCTATCTCTGCTTGATTTGCAAGCTTACCGCTTTGATGCTTAGAAATCCTTACTTTTGCGTAGATAGGGGACGGACTAGTCGGCTCTGTACCTTTGATAAAATACTCGCTTCTGGTTGGCCGCCCCGAAATAGGCAAACCCCCGCCATACGCATCAATTTGCACTGCAATAACATTATCGGGCTTTTGCGGCGGCTCATCTTTTTTATCCTTTAAAACAAAACTCATAATCTTATTC
>JACRFQ010000046.1 GCA_016217835.1 Candidatus Levyibacteriota bacterium
GCTAAAGTTTCTAATAATAAAATTGTTTTTACAAAAAATGATTTGGGAGACTCAGGCATTTCAATTTCATTTGGTAATTTTCAAATCTATAGTTTTGATTTAATTTATCATTTAGAAAACAAAAATCTTTATCCTGTTTCAACAGAAATAGCTCTTCCACCGGACACAAACTATCAAAAAATCTTAATCGATAATATTAATCCGCGTCCTACAAATGTATCAATAGATAAAGATGGTAATTGGTTGGCGAGGTATATTTTAAGTCCAAATAAATCAATGGACATAAAAGTATTAGGTAAAGCGAAAGTTTATTTAAATCCAAAAGAGGAATATCTAGATCCTATAATGGCTAAAGAGTATTTAAAACAAAATCAATATTGGGATTTAGAAAATTCTAAAATAAAAGAATTAGCAAAAGATTTAAAAACACCTTATGCAATTTATCAATATGTATATAAAACTTTGGGGTATGATTTTTCCAGAGTACAATCAAATAGCCCAAGACTGGGAGCAGCAAATGCCTTAAAAAATCCTGATTCCGCAGTATGTTTGGAATTTACCGATTTATTTATCGCTATTGCAAGAGCAGTAGGAATTCCTGCCAGGGAAATCAACGGATATGCTTATACCAGTAATAGTTCCCAAAGGCCACTTTCTTTTGTAAAAGACATTTTGCATGCATGGCCGGAATATTATGACTATGACAAAAAAACCTGGATAATGATAGATCCAACTTGGGCAAACACCACCGGTGGTGTTGATTATTTTAATACGCTGGATTTTGATCACATCGCCTTTGTAATAAAAGGATTAAGCAGTACTTATCCTGTTCCTGCAGGGGGATATAAGCTTTCTACAGACGAAAATAAAAAAGACGTCGGTGTCTCGATAGACTCAGCATTTAAGGAAAAAACCGCAAATATTACATCTGAAATATTATTTCCGGATTTAATATTGTCAGGACTTTCTATTAACGGAAGTATCAAGGCCTTAAATATAGGCAACTCATTGGTTAATAAGCAGGAAATAAAAGTATCTACAAGCTTTTTATCTCCAAAATCTCAATCCGTATTCATTAAAGATATTCCGCCTTATGGGTTTCAAATTATTTCGCTTAACTTTGATAAAACACCAATTTTGACAAATGCTAAAGATACAATTAAAATTACAGCTGGAAATAGTAATGTTTTAAAACACATTAAAATACTACCGTTTTATGCACATAAAATATTTATTTTAGGAGGATTAGCAATTGCAAGTTTTAGTGTCATTATATTACTCATTGCCTACATATACAGGCGTCTATCTCTTTTCAAACAAAAAAGGGAAAGTGCTTTACGTGGGCAAAGCCAACAATTTAAAGAATAGGGTATCTTCTTATTTTAAAAACAAAGATTTAGGTGAAAAAACCAGGTTACTGGTTTCACAAATTCATTCAATAGAAACAATCGGAGTCACTTCAGAAATCGAAGCGTTCCTGCTTGAAGAAAAATTAATTAAAAAATATAAACCCAAATATAATTTAAAACTTCAAGACGATAAATCATTTCCAAGAATTAAAATTACAATGAAAGATAAATACCCAAAGGTTTTAATTGTAAGAAAACAAGAAAAAGATGGATCTTTATATTTTGGTCCCTACACTAATCCTACAATGTTAAAAATAGTGCTAAAAACGATCAGAAAAATTTTTCCTTACCAGAGTACAACTAATCATTTAAATAGAATATGTTTTTATAATCATTTAGGATTATGCCCATGTCCTTTAGTTACGAATGATAAAGAATATAAAAAATCAATTAAATATATCGTTAGTTTTTTGAATGGAAAAACAAAAGAAATCATTAAAAAATTAGAAAAAGAAAGAGATAGTTATAGTAAAAAGGAGGATTTTGAGAATGCAAAACATTTACAAACTAAAATTGACTCAATTAAAAATATTACAACAGTCAAACGCAAGCCATTTGAATATGAGCAAAATCCCAATTTAAAATTCGACATCATCAATGATGAATTAAACAGTCTTAAGAAAATATTGCAAGATAATAATGTGTTAGTCAAAAATTTAAATAGAATTGAGTGTTTTGATATTTCAAATACTTCAGGGATTGATGCGACAGGATCAATGGTTGTATTTACAAACGGTGAAAAAGATTCTTTTGCTTATAAAAGATTCCGGATTAAAAAATTTTATAACAGTAAACCGAATGATTTTGCCATGATGCAAGAAGTGTTGGAAAGAAGATTTAAAAGAAAAGAATGGATGATGCCTTCACTTATAATAATTGACGGAGGAAAAGGACAAGTTTCATCTGTAAAGCAAATAATGATAGCTTTAAATATTGAGGTTCCATTAATTGGTCTTGCGAAAAGAGAAGAAATAATAATAACTGATAACATGAATGAAATCAGATTGCCTAATGACTCAAAAGCGCTACATTTAATAATGCGGATAAGAGACGAAGCTCATAGGTTTGCAATTACATATCACAAGAAACTAAGATCAAAATTTATCCCGCACCTTTCTAATAGATAAATGTCAATAATCTACACTTTACTTAAAAAGTGCTGGATCTATTTTCTTGTAATTTCGTATACATAAGGGAAATATAAGAATGTTGCCGGTGGGTCATCAAGTAAATATTTTTGAAAATCAGAATATATTTTTTTCCGTTCATTAATGTCTATTGTCTGTCTTCCATCCTCCAAAAGTTTATCTATTCTTAAGTTTTTATAATTTGTGATGTTACTGTTTTGAGAAGAATGCCATAACGCATATTGATCAGGATCTTTTGGTAAATTAAATTCTCCTAGAAAAACTTGAAAATTATCAGGCAGTGCGTCAACGACTACAATTTTTGATTTTACATTAATAACCTGCCAATATTTTTGAATCTCTTTTGCTAAATCTTTGTACTGTGGTAATGTTTTGATTTCAATAGTAAGACTCCCGCTTTGCGTTGAAATTTGAGAATCCTTAAATAATAATTTCGCATGATTTAAATTCTGCTCGCGTGTAACTAAGCCATTTTCCAAAACCCATGAATTGGGATTGAACGAACTATGGTTCCTTTGACCTTCATTAAAGCTATCGGGTATGGTATATGAAAGGGCGTCTCTTATTTTCTTGTCCGATAAATATTTATCCTGCGTGTTATAAAAAAGCGTTACCTGTTGTGTATAATCAATTTTTTTAACAACATTGGCATTTGCAAATTTAATTAAATCCGTATCTTCAAATTTTGTATTCTTAACACCTATTATCCTGGAAACTTCTCCCAAAACAAATGCTGTCTTTAGAGCTTCTTCTGTCGGATAAAATTGATAAGATAATTCTTTATTGTTTGATTTTACAGAAACAAGATCAATAGATTGAACAAAGTTCCCGTTTAAATTAATAGAAACAACCCGGTAATCTCCAACACCGATAAAATTTTTTTTAAATATAGGTTTTGATACGGTTACTAGAAATGGGGAGTATTTATTTTTTAAATTAAAGATAATTGTATATTGATTTGGTTTTTCAACATTAACATCTAAGAAATTATATTCTATTTGATTTGATGTAAATTCTTTTCCATCACTAAAATGTATATTTTTTTTCAAGTAAAATATGTATTTTTTTCCATCGTCTTTAATTTCCCATGACTTAGCAATCCCGGGTAAAACATTATTATTTTTATCAATATCTGTTAATCCTGAAGAAATTTTATGCAAAATCTCTGATGGTAAATTGTCCGACGTATATGCTCCCACCATTCCTATTGATTCTTTATGGGTAAATGGGACAAGCGGAATAAAATAATTAACCCCATATCTTAAGATAAAAAAAACAATTAAACCAAATATAAATGATAGAAAAATTGTCTTTCTCCATTTGTTAAGATATGCTTTAAAAAGCCATACCACCAGTCTTTTACGCTTTAAAAAAATCATATTATTTTAGAGGAAGTAATAGAAGAAGGGAAATTACTGCAAATATTACCGTAACAACAACCGTTGCCCACATTAATAATTTCTCAACACTTCTTTTACTTCTATAAACTTCTCCTGATCCGCCGAAAGCAGATGACAATCCGCTTCCTTGCATTTGTAAAAGAACCAGGGCTATAAGCAAGACTGATACTATAATTTCAATTATATTTAAAATTAACATTAAGTGAGATTATATATTTTTTGTATCTACTTTTGCAAGTTTATTTTTGCATAAGCCATGACAAAAATGAAACAATAAGTGACTGTAAGAACGATACCAGGACAAAAGCAAAAAGTGTATTAAAATAAATTTTGGGAATAATAAAACCGGCATATTCTAATCCTGGAAAGGTAAAAGATGTTATGGATATTCCTATGACCAATATTGTTAAAAGATAAAAAATAATTACGTTTGTTAAAAAAGAAAACATACCCAAGGTAACAATGTTTAGCGGAAGCGTTAATATATTTAATACAGGTTTTAAGAGTGTTAAAAGAAGTGTTAATGCGAGTCCTCCAATTACATACGTAAAAAAACCACCGCTTACCTTAACTCCGGGAAGCACTTGAGAAATTAAATAAATAGAAAAAGAATTAAATAATATATTTCTAAAAAAAGACTTCATAGATAAATTTTATGTTATTTATTTAATTCTTGCAATGCGCTTTGTAGCGTCGTATTATATCTAAGACTATGAATGATATCAAATGCCCCCACTGCGGTAAAACTATTCAAATCTCCGAAGCGCTGCAACACGAATTTGGTGAAAAAATAAGAGCAGAAGAAAAACTAAAAGCAAAAGATGAAATTCAAAAAGCAAAACTTCAGGCTATATCAGAAGCGGAAAAGAGATTTAAAGATGAATCTTTAAAAGAACTTTCAAAAACAAAAAAGGAAAAAGAAGAACTTGAGGAGAAACTTCTTGAATCGGCTAAGAAATCAAAAGAAAATGAAGAAAAAATAAAAGAATTAGCCATAAAAGAAGCTTCAGAAAAGGCACGACTTGAAAAATTAGAATTTGAAAAAAAGATTTCCGACATGCAAAAAGCATTAGAAGAAGCCCAAAGAAAAGGCAAACAAGGCTCTCAACAGCTTCAGGGCGATATTTTAGAAAAAGATCTTGAAGAAAGATTAAAAGAAGCCTTTCCCAATGATTTGTTCAAACCCGTTCCAACGGGAGTACGGGGCGGAGATATTATTCAGGAAGTAAGAAATAAACATGGAAATAGCGCCGGCTTAATACTTTGGGAGGCCAAAAGAACAAAAGCCTGGCAAAAAGATTGGCTTGTAAAATTAAAGGAAGACATGAGGAGTATTAACGCCAGCGATTGCATATTGGTAACTGAAGTCATGCCACCTCAAACTAAAATATACGAAAGAATTGAAAACACATGGGTAACATCATATGAATATGCTATAAAACTTGCCTCTGTTGTTAGATTTGGTTTATTAAATATGGCAATCATTAGATCCTCGGCTTCTCATTCAGATGAGCAATTAAAGGAATTATACGATGTAATTACCAGTGATTCTTTTAGACAAATGTTTGAAGCAAGAGATGAAATTATTAATGCTTTAAAAATCGAATTAGAAGCAGACAAAAGAAGCGCTGAAAAACGATGGAAAAGACAAGGGGCTTATATAGAAAAGCTCGACAGAAATAATAGCAGGCTGTATGGAGAGCTACAAGCTCATATCCCATCGCTTAAACCATTAAAAGAACCAAATATTTTAGGGTCGGGAGATATAAACGATGAAGCCGAAAACAGTTCCCTCATTTAAAGAAGAACAGTTGCTTTGGAATAAGGGTTTAACTTATATCGCAGGCGTAGATGAAGTAGGCAGGGGAGCATTTGCAGGACCGTTGGTTGCAGCAGCTGTTATTTTACCCAAAGATTTTAAAATCAACGGCATTAAAGATTCTAAGCTTTTAACTCCTCAAAAAAGAGAAGAACTTAGTAAATACATTATTAAAAACGCACTGCATTATTCAATTACAGAAATTGATGTTGAA
Organism: Candidatus Levyibacteriota bacterium; assembly: GCA_016217835.1. GTDB lineage: Bacteria > Patescibacteriota > Microgenomatia > Levybacterales > UBA12049 > JACRFQ01. The sequence continues at coordinate 5,991 of JACRFQ010000046.1, forward strand.
TTTATTAACACAGATGGCGTTGGTAAAGCAACTGAAAAAGCGCTTGTAGATTGTATTGAAAAACTTGATAAAAAATATGATTTTGTTTTAGTAGACGGGTATAAACTTAAAAGTTTTGATGATAATTTGCAAAAAGGCATAATTCACGGAGACTCAACTTCAGTTTCTATTGCTGCTGCTTCTATAATTGCCAAGGTTTACAGGGATAATTTAATGAGAAAGTTACACAACAAATATCCACAATATAATTTTTTACAAAATAAAGGTTACGGAACAAAATATCATAGGGAAGCGCTTAAAAAATACGGTCTTTCTAAAATCCACAGAACCTCTTTTAATTTACAAAAATTTCTTTAGTGAAAACTCATATTAAAATACTTATCCAAAAAAGCAGTACAATCTAAATTAATGAGTAGGGCGAGATAAAAGAGTAGATAAAGCTGCCGATCAGGATATTGATCCGTCAAGCTTGAGAAGAATTAAAAAGGTAGAGGTTCTGGAAATGTTTCAGTTTGAGTTTACTACAGTGCTACATAGCACAGTAGCGAATTAAATGTAAGTATAGGAGTTAATTTTAAAGATCAGCTTTAAATATTTTGCTTAACTTAAGCAGAATTTTCACGTTTACGCTTGCAGCTTTACTCATGGGAAGCATTATTTCATTATTTTATCAAGAGTCCTAAATTTCATTTATGTAAGGATATTTTTACTTAAAATCGGAAGCTAAAAATAGCTACGCAAAGCCGAGTCTGACTTGATGAGCGCGCCTGAAGGGAATCGAACCTCCCTTGCGCTTGTCAAGCAAGCGAGCTCCTTTCAGTCCGCTCCCATTCGTCCGATGCGCCTTCGAGAGGAATCGAACCCCCATCAACGGTTCCGAAGACCGTTGCTCTATCCGTTGAGCTACGAAGGCATTTTCATGAATTAAGTGCGACACCTGCCCGCCTCTGGCGGGTCCGTTGAGCTACAGGCGCTAGCTTTACTTGCCTTTACTTATTATAATATACTTGATAAAATTTTACACGGGCGGGCCGCTAGCTCAACTGGCAGAGCAATTCCCTCTTAAGGAATAGGTTCTGAGTTCGACTCTCAGGCGGCTCAC
>JACRFQ010000047.1 GCA_016217835.1 Candidatus Levyibacteriota bacterium
AGGCTTACCTTGTTTATTTTTTCTATTAATTCGTCTGAAGTTTCGATTTGTTTTTCCAAAAGCTCTGCCTGGGCATAAAAAGCAGCTACAGAACGGCTGTCTTCAAGCTCTAAAACCAAATGCCCTTTTAAATATTCTTTTGCTTTGGAAAGCTCTTTTTGAGTTAAATTAGCTTTGCCATTGGCAAATTTTGAATATTCCTCTACGATTACCGCAATTCCTTCTTCCAAACGCTTTGGATCAAGTCCGGCTGTAGAAACAAGATTGCCCGCGTCTAAATAATGATCCGAGCTTGTTCTGATGTAATATGCCAAACCCCGTTTTTCCCTGACTTCGGAAAATAGCCTTGAACTCATACCTCCGCCTAAAATTGCCGCCAAAACTGATAACGGATGCTTATCAGGATGATTAATCGCAACTGTTCTAAATCCAATGGCTGCGTGTACCTGCTCTGTTTTTTTTTCTCGTATATAAAGTGCTGGTTTGACCTGGGTTTGATCTAGTTTTTCATATCTTAATGTATCAAATGACTTCATGTTTCCTAAATACTTTTCAACTAATTCTTCTGCCTTATCTGTTTCAATCCCGCCTGCAATAACAACCGTAATATTATCGGCGCTATAAAGGCTACCCATGTAGTCCACAAAATTTTCGCGCGTAATCGCTTTTATTACTTCTTTTCTGCCTGCAATATCCCAACCCATTGGTGTATCTCCGTATAAAAGACCTTCAAAAACATCGCCGATTTTTCGGGAAGGCGTGTCTTCGTATAGATTAATTTCTTCTAAAATTACACCCTTTTCCCTTTCTATTTCTTGCTTTTCAAGCTTTGAGTTCTGAAGCATGTCTGATAGTATATCCAGGCACAAATCAATGTGGTTTGCAGCTGATTTTACATAATATCCGGTTACTTCTTTGCTTGTAAAAGCGTTGAATTCCCCCCCGATTCCGTCAATTAACGAAGCTATAGCTTGAGCATTTGGTCTTTTTGTTGTGCCCTTAAAAGCCATGTGCTCCAAAAAATGAGAGATTCCATTATTTTTGGCTGTTTCATACCTTGAGCCCGCCCCAACCATGACCATAACTGTGGCTGATTCAAACGACGGCATTGGGATTGTAATTATACGGAGACCATTTTTGAGGATTTTTTTAGTGTGCTTAATCATTGAGGTATTATAACAGGAGATTTCTAAAAATAGAAGTAATAAAATCTAATAATTGTTGCATTGCTAAATTGCTAAATTGATTGAAAATTGAGAATTAAAAATTGAAAATTGTTTATCCTACATCTTCTCCGGAGCGCTGACACCGAGTAGATCTAATGTGTTTTTAAGAGTGATTTGCGTGGCTTTAAGTAACGCCAGGCGGGCTTGAGTTAATTTTTCATCTTTTGTTATAACCTGATTAGCCTCGTAAAATTTGTGAAACGTAGTTGCAAGCTCTAAAGCGTAAGTTGTTAAACCATTTACTTCAAAATTATTAGCAACTTCCTCTACCAAGTACGGAAAAACTAAAAGTTTTCGTATCAGCGCAACCTCCTCTTTCGCTTTAAGAAGCGATAAATCTGAATTCTTCATTTCTAATTCTTCATTCTTAATTTTCGAGAATATCGAAGATATTCGCGTATGCGCATATTGAACGTAAAAAACCGGGTTTTCTGCTGATTTTTTCTTGGCAAGCTCCAAATCAAAATCCATATGTGTTTGCGTTCTTGGTGTTAAAAGAAAAAACCTAAACGCATCTTTGCCGACTTCGTCTAAAACTTCTTTTGCCGTAACAAAAGTTCCGGCCCTTTTACTCATTTTTACAATTTCATCTCCCCTTTTTAGCCTTATCCACTGATATAAAATCACTTTAAAATTATCTGTATTAAAACCCAAAGATTTAACTACCGCCTGAAGTCTTGGCACGTGTCCCGAATGATTTGCGCCCAGAATATCAACTACCAAATCATTTTTGTCTTCAAATTTCTGATTATGATATGCAATATCCGAAGCAAAATAAGTATAATTTCCGTCTGATTTTCTAACTACTGTTTCTCTATCCTTTAAAAACTCGTCATTGGGCGCAAACCATAAAGCCCCATCGTTTTCTTTGAGGAATTTTTGCAATTTCGATAATGCATCGGGCACTTTATGCCGCAATTCCGATTCCTTACTGACTTTATCAAACTTAATTCCCATTAATTCACAGTCTTTTAAGATCTCGTCTAACATTAATTTGACAGCAATTTTACCTGCTTTTTCTATAAATTCCTCCTGCGACAAATCCTTTTCCTCCAAAGATTCTTTAACGCTTTGGGATAATTCTTTAATATAGTCGCCCTGATATTGGACTTCGTAGTCTTTTGGCTTTTGATCGGGATGAATTGTAAAGTAAATCGCCTCACCCAAACGCTCGACCTGCCCGCCGACGTCGTTATGCAAATATTCACGAACAACTTGATAGCCCACTTTTGTTAAAACATTTGCAATAGTGTCTCCCAAGGGTCCGCCTCTTGCATTTCCGATATGCAATGGCCCTGTTGGATTAGCGCTGACAAACTCTACACTCGCTGTTTTATTTTTACCGATACTTGAACTCCCAAAGGTCTCTCCTTGAAGAATAATATTTTGAACCTGATTTTGAAGATATTTGTTTGATAAATAGAAATTTATAAATCCGGGCTTAGCGATTTCGACCTTATCGAAATCTGAATCTAATATCTTGTATTTAGTATTTAGTATGGAAACGATTTCTTCAGCCAACTCCATCGGATTTTTGATTTTTGATTTTTGATTTTTGACATCCGAGAATATTGCAAGAGCAATATTCGAGGCAAAGTCTCCGTGTGACTCGTCTTTTGGCTGTTCAACTTTAAATTCAACATCTCCTACTCCTAAATCCGAGGCCACAGATTGCAATATTGAATAAATTTTTTCTTTTGGATTTTCCATACTTAAAATCATTTTATCACATTCAAATGAACAAGTTAGGTGCACTTGCATTGGCAATAAATTTACTGTAGCATATAAACTCAGGTGCTAAAACACCTGAAAAATGAACGGATTTTTTACATTTTTATTCTCTGTCTGGCTTGGATACGTATTATTTTTATACCTTACCCATCCGGAAAAGAAAAAACATAGAGTACCTCATTTTAAAATCTGGAGAATTGAACTGATGCCAAACATCAGGATTCACTCGAGAAGCAAAATTTACCATATTCATCATTGGGTTATCTTAACGCTAGTAACAGCTTTAACCTTAATTAATTATGAAGGCTTTCAGTATCTAACATTCATAAAAGGCATTGCTATCGGTGGCATTATTCAAGGGTTAAGATACCCTGACAGATTCCAATTCAGGCATCACAATAGCCTAAATCAAAACCTTAATAAGATAAAAAATAACAAGAAATAATCCCCCTCTTGCATTTTTCTAAAATTACTGCTAGCTTTAGATATATGAAGGTTTTTCTTATCGACGACGACGAAGATTTAGTAAATATTTTTTCCGCTGCGCTTAGCAAAGACGGCTTTGAAACCTCTTATGCCTTAACAGGGCAAGACGGACTTGCAAAAGTAAAAACAGAAAATCCGGACATAATTCTTTTAGATCAGGTTCTTCCCGATATGTCAGGCAATGATATTTTAAAATCTCTTAAAACAGACGACGCAACAAAAGCAATCCCTGTAATTTTACTTTCTAATTTTTCCCAGGAAGAATTGGTAAAAGGTGCAATCAACGCAGGCGCAGTTGATTATCTTTTTAAATACCAGGTTGAACCAAAAGACGTAATCGTAAAAGTAAAAGAAGCATTAAAAATGCAATAATATGCAACCGCAATCACAGGAAGACTATAAAAAATTATTAACACAGGTAATACAAAAACAAATGGTTATTTTAGGACCTTCAATTACTCTGGCAAAAGCAAGAAACGTTAAGGGTTTAACCGTTGGCGACGACGGCACGGTTGTAAATATGGTAGGTCAACCTCAGACCTTAATTCAAGGATTAATTGATCAGTTTGTACAACTTTCCGGTCTTATTGTTAAAAAAACCATGGAACCGCTTTTATCTGCTTATCCTGACGGACAAGGCGTAGAAGACACAACCCCACTTACTACTCCTACACCGGCGCAAATAACACCTATGGCTAATAATGGAGGAACAACAAATGCTTGATTCAACGAAACTTTTGACAATTGTTATTGAAGCGGGAGCATTCATTTCTGCCTTTGCAGCTCTAGTTGCAGCTGTAATCATGTCTAAAGTTACCAAAAAATTCGGCACAGGCATTTTGGCAAGCGGATTTAAATCAATTTCTATCGGAGTTTTCTTTATTGCTCTTGGAATTTTAGTTGATGCAGTTGAAACTTATCTTCAAAGTGCAAACTTTGCGCCAATCGAACAATTTATTACAGTTATTATCCTTGTAAAACTTTTCTTTTTTGTTGTCGGAACTTATATTATTGTCATCGGCAGCAAAAAAACAGGCGACAAACTCGAATCCCTCACTCAGTAAATACTACAAATTTCTAATTATTCTAATTTCTAATTGACCTAAA
>JACRFQ010000011.1 GCA_016217835.1 Candidatus Levyibacteriota bacterium
GATTAACAATAATACTAAAGCTATGCCTGATACAGACAAAATCACAATGAAATACAAAAACTTTACTACCGAAGCCTGACCCAGATTAAATATTACTCTTGGAAGTTCATTTTCAAGAATATAGGAAGGTTTATCATTGTAGTCATAAATAAAGGTAAAGCCCCCAATCTTATCCGAAGACAAAGGAAACGCATAATATTTTTTGCCTGAATCTAATTGCGCTTTTGCTTGGACATACTCTTTGGGAGGTGAATCATAATTAAGTATATCTATTTCGTTATTATTATTTATTTTTTCAAAATAATCTTTTAATTCTTTGTCATAATATCTTATAAAAATTAGCGTTCCCGCAATAGGGCCTGTTGCGTCACTTTTTAAAATCGGCCTTGAAGCAAACAATACAGGACCGGATGGGTCTTTTATTACGCCTGAATGCTTGTCTTTTAAGCTTGCAAAAGAAATTATGTTTTTTGATTTTAACAGTATGTTCTCCAGGTCTTTTAAATTAGACGTGTTTTCTTTTGTTTGAATATTTATCTGTTTTTCATAAACTACCGCGCCGCTTGACGCAATAAAAAACATAGCATTTATTCCCAAATTACGTAAAGATTCATCGGTAAGATTAGAATCTATATAATCCTGGTTTTTATTCTTAACAAAATTATAAGTGTCATCCCAAACCGACCAGTCGGTTAGCCTGCTGTCTATATTAAAAATTTGCCTGTCAAAAACAACTTTTGACCTTTCTATGCTTTTTACCGCTTCCCTGTTTTCTAATTCGGAAAAACTGGTCAGGAATATTTTTTGTGAAATAAAAATAGCAGCTCCCAGAAACATAACAACAAATATTATTAGCGCAATTAATACTTTTAACCTAAGGTTTAATCCAATCATAGTTATTCTACTCCCCCGATACAGTATCGTAAACTTAATCTAGCAAATAATGCTTTATATATTCCAGCGATTTTGCATAATCCGCCTGATCTAAAACAAAATTTTCATAATCTCTTCTTGATTTAAAATTTTCCAAAACGAACTTAGTCTCTGATAAATCATCATTATAACCAGATACATAACTCGGGTAAGAAGACCAAGTATATTTTTTAAGATCAGTTGTCAGGTCGGACACAAGAGGGTTCAAATGAATGTATCTTGATAAATGTAAAAGCTGCTCATCGGAATCAATTAAAATATTTTTGAAAGGTCCCTGAAATAATGGCCCTACTCTTTTGTACTTAACGTTTAAATAATGAACATAACTATTAATTAAATGCTGCATAAACCAAGTGATTCCCCCATCTTCCAATTGTTTTATTAAAAAATGAAAGTGATTTGGCATTAGACAATAAGCAAGAATCTGAACTTTTGGTTTTTCCATCTTATTTAGCCTCACCGATACAGTATCGGAAACGCTGGAAGCGGTAAATTTATGTAAAAAATTTTTATAATGAATGGCTGTTGTTATAAATCTTTTGTAATTTTTTTCCGAAAAAAAGATATCATTTTTATTTACTCCCCTGTTAAAAATGTGGTAAAAATTTCCTGTAATAAGAATATCTTTTCTTAACATAATTATTTTCTATTCCTCCGATACAGTATCGTAAAGCCAGAACTCTGAATTATTAAGACTATTTAAACTGGTTGGCAATGTATCGAGAGATTACAAATGATGGAATAAGCCATAAAAGCATTGAGATAGCAATAAAAAGAAGAGTTATCTCAATCGACGCAGATACAACGCTTAAAACGTCCAGATAGTCCCTGCCTACGTAAATCATGCCTGTCGGGTTATTATCCATATCTTTTACAGGGGCAAAAACCGAAAGATAGAAGCTGTTTAAAATGTTTACTTCACCTGCAAAGTATTGGCCTTCTTTAAGAACCGCGTCTGTTATTTTTTGGTTATCCTCTTTTATGCCAACCCATCTTGATTTTCCGTCGGGCGAGACAAAAGTGGTCGCAGACCTGATATTTCCGGAATATATGGAAACGTCTAAATTTGTAGATTCTTTAACTCCGTCGGCAAACGCGCTGTCTATGTCATAGGAAACCATTACAACTCCTAAGTTTTTTCCGTTATCGGATACAACAGACGCGCCGACTACCGAAACAACGGGGATAAGCGAAGAGCCGCCGGTTTTAAAAGACGCAACCTCGCCTTTTTCCAAAGTCCTTTTAAAAACCGCATCGCTTCCCAAAGAGTCCCCTGTCCTATCGGGCTCTTCTCCCCTTGCCAAAACCACTCCATCGCCGGAGACTACCAAAAGACTTGACGCTTTTTTACTTAGTATTAAAGACGTAATCTGGTCTTTTATCTTTTTCCTGTCATTATCCATGATTGCTTTTTTTAGCTCCTGGCTGCCTGCTATAAATTTAGCGTCAGACAATGCTTCCTGCTGTTTATTTTTCAAACTGTAGCTTAATATGCCCGCATCGCTTTTTAACTGGGAATATGTATCTTTTTGGATATTCCTTAAAAGTATCAGGCTAAAAACCACTGTTGTAAACAGGAATATAACAAGCGAAACAGAAGAAATTATTATTACAAGCTGTGTCTGCACTCTTTTTAAAAGGTATCCAAAAACCGATTTTGCCAAGAGTATGATTGCCAAAAGAAAAATAATATTTTCTATCATCCATAAAGGCCCAAAGCCGGATAAAAGATTGTAGGAAGCGATATTTTTCAAGGTAAACGTATTTGAAACAAAATTTAAAGTTTCCGACAAAGCAATAAGTATAAAAGAAAAACCAACCGGTTTTAAATGATTCTCAAGACCCAAATAACCTTTTCTTAAATAAAGAATGCCCGTTATAAAAGACAAAAGCGGCGGAAAAAAGAATAATAACGGCTTAATTTGAATAGAAAAATAACCTGCGCTAGCCGCGTTTGCGTCAGCCGCGTTTGACGAGGACGCGGACGAAGGATATGTTGGTTTTTTCCCTAAAGGCTCAAGCAAAAGCCCTAAAGAAAGCATTAAAAAGCCAAAAGTCTTAACAAAAGAAGAAACAGACTCTAATAAATTGGAATAGCCGGAAATACTTGTTGAAATATTTTTAACCCCTGCGGAAGACAGAGCAAAAGCAAAACCCAAAGCAACAAAACCAATAACAGGAACAAGGCCTTTGGGCGATTTATTATTGCTCCATGAATCAAAATAAAGCCAGGCGCAGGCCAAAAAAATCAGTCCTCCGAAAAGACTTATGGCAAAATGCGCAATCTGTAAAATTAATTGTACTTCAATCATTTAACACCTTCTTTTAATATTGTGCTACATCCTTAAGGTAGTTTTCAAGCTCCTGTTTATTTAACACCCCGCTTATTACATTTCTAACCACCCCTTTCCTGTCCAGAACAAAATGCATGGGCAAAAAATTAACGTTATACGGTTCAACCAAAACACCGTCTGAATCTACTATAAAATCCAAAGAATACTCCCCTCTTTTTTGGAAAATGGATATCTTAGACATTGACTCCTGAATATCTACAAGATAAATCTGTTCTAAACCGGAATTTTTCGTTTTTTCATCAACAAGAATCTGCTCCAAAGACGAAGGCGACCACGAAGATACAAAAGTAAGTATTAATGGCGCTCCTCTTTTGGCTATAAGGTTAAAATTTTTGTCCGAAACTGTTTTTAAAGAAAAGTCCGGCGCTTCTTTGCCTATAAGAGAATTATTGTTTTGTCCGCTTACAGCATTGATTATTTTAAGAGGAAAGTAATTATTCCTAAAAAATAAATCCGGCAGATACAGGGAAACTGGTCCTATATTTATTTTTTGTTTGGGAGTAAGTAAAATTGCGGCACTTAATATGGCCGGATTTTCAAGAGAAAAAAACTCGCTTACGGAAGTAACATAACCTGCTTTTGAAATGCTGATATAATATTTTCCCGCCGGAAGATATAAGCCGGATTGTCCGTTTTTATCGGAAATTGTAGGATTATTTTGCGAATACTGTTTTCCGTCCCAAATAACCCATCTATTTGATTTTGGATGCAAGAGATAAACTGTTATTTTTGCATTTTCCAATTCTTTTCCTGTTTTGCTATCCAAAATTTTACCAGGGGCGACAACATTTACATCTGCTATCTTTTTTTCGCTTTTTTTGCCCGCTCCGTCTTCCGCTTTAACAATTAGAGAATACTTTCCCGCCTTTTCGAATTTTACTTTGCCTATCCAAAGACCCGACTGCTTGTCTTTTGAAACGCCAAATTTTTTGCCGTTTAAAAAAAGCTCTATTTTTATAGGTCCGCCTATTGCCGAAAAAACTATTGAATGTTCAATATTTTGCAAAATACTTAAAACTCCGCTTTTTTCAGGGAAAATTATTTGCGGGCCTACAGAAAACATTGCTCCGCCCACTTTAGGAGGCAAACGGTCTATAACAAGATCAAAGGTTTTTGAATAACCGATGTTGGATTTTGTGTCATAAGCTCTAAATTTTACCTTATAATTATCCTCCTCCAGGCTTTCGGGTTTTATATCAAAACGTATATTAATATCTCCGACATTATCGAAATGTATACGTATCCAGCTTTTCCCGTTATCCAGGGAATATTCAATTTTACTTACTCCCGACGCATCGTAAGCGCTTCCCGTAATATTTGGCGCTGTTTCAAAAGGAGCGGAAAAATCGGTATTTACTTTTACAGCAGGCGGCGTTGTGTCGGGAATTGGAGTGGGGGTTGGAGTAGGAGAGACAGTTTTTGTTACAGTAACAGTCTTTCCGGTTAAGCCGGGCGCTGCGGTTGTAAAAGTTCCAGCAGCCTCGGCGGTATTATTACCACTGTCGGTGTTTTTAGCATTGAAGGAATAAGTTGTATTCGCAGTAAGCCCATCAATAGTGTACGAATGAGAACTCGCGAGGTCTGAACTTGATTTTGTTGAACCATAAGAATCTGTTACTCCATATTTAAGTTCTGATGATGCAGCCCTGGTTGTCGTCCAACTAATTTTTACTGAAGATGATGTTATGTCTGAAATTGTTATTTCTGATTGTTGAACAGAACTATTTGGGTCGTTAGTTATGGAAACCCCAAGACTTCCCACACAAGTAAAGCTTGACACTCCCCCATCATCTGAAACTTGTACTGTCCAGGAAGCCGAGTCTGCTGTAGTATCAGCTGAAGTTACATTTACCGTAGGACTAATCGAGCCTCCCGCAGGAACAGTTGAGCCCGAGAAAGTAACGTCAGTTGAATTAGCAGATATACTCCACCCACCTGAAGTTCCTGAATTTATAGTAAAGTTAGCCGAAGGACGCGTTACCTTAATCCAATTATATGCAACGCTATCTGTGTTGCTGATGGAAAATGTCAGGCCTACTACATTGTTTCTAACAACCGAGCTTGGGGAAACAGAAGCGCTGCAAGCAGTAACAGCGGCAGAGGCTGGCTCGAAAACAGCATAAAAGCCGGCGGCAGCCAAAAAAATTGCGAGCAGTAAACCCTGCACCCACGACCTTACGGTCGGGGCATGGGAAATTTCGCTTTGCGCTTTTTTTATTAACCCTCGCTCTAACGAACGGGACATTGTGGTGCAGGGTAAAAATCTCTTCTTCATGGGCAGAATTTTCATTTCTATTAAAATAGTAGCACAAAATGATGATTAATGACTGATGATTGATGATTAACGATACGAGAATGGAGGAATAAATCTATTCAAGTCTTGATATTCTTTCCTCATGATTATCAACTCGTACCCGAAGATCTCTTGTTTGATTCGCGCCAACTTTATTATCAATTTCAAGATTGTCTAATCTTCCTAAAAACGCATCTAAAACATTTGCTGTTTTGTTAACTGTTGTTTCAATTCTTTTTTGCCCCTCTTCTAGATTCTCGACTTTCTCTTCAACTCTTAATATTTCTCCCCTCAAAGACTTTTCAACTCTCCTAAGTTCGGTTTTAGTTGCAAATTTCTTTAAATCTTCTTTGGTTGCAAATTTCTTCAGTGAAGTTTCGATCCGTTGAATATCTGCTTTTGTTGCCGGTTGGTCTGATGATGAAACTTTTTTCATAAGAGTATTAGTATAACACCGGCTGTTCCTAAACTGTCAATATATTAAAAAATTAAAGCAAGTTATTGTTCGAGTAAGCGAAGCCGCGTTTGACGCGGCGAAGCGCATCGAGAGCTAAAAGAATTAGAAGCTACCATTCTTTCTTCCACTCGCCATTTATAAGCTTCTTTTTCTTTTCTTGATTCCAATCTTTGATCTGAATTTCTCTCTTTCTTGCTGTTTCTAAATCTTCGTGCTCTTCAAGATAAGCAAGCCTTTTGATACCGTGCTTTGAAGTATATTTTCCTCCAAACTTAGATAGATGCTGCTCATATCGGATTTCTGGTTTCCATGTCATACCTGTATAATAAGTTCCGTCTAAACATTCTAAAATGTAAACATACCACTTCCACTTTCTCATATGAAGCTTCTCGACTCGCTACGCTCGCTCGAAGAATAAATCTTTTTTCATTTGCTTATTTATCATTTGCATATTTGCTTATTTAAAAAGCAAACGGCTGTTCTACCCCGTTATGAAACCACTTACCATGCCTCATTAAATCTGGAGGAGTTAAAATTTCACCTATTGACCAATAAAGGTATTGGTCTGCGGTAGCATCGGCCGTAGTCCATTTAAGGGTAAAGCCACTACTGTCAAAGCTGGCAAGATTTGCTTCACCTGTAAGAGTACCATCCCCTTTTACAGCAGATATTGCCTTGGTGCTTGAAGTACGAAAATCAGGAGTAGAAGCGTCTACATTATCTATCCCTGCTCTAGATATAGCGCCCTCCTGGCTCAAACCTGACGTAGCTCCCATAGAGAAAATTCCAGCCGTAGCCGAACCTGAATCAACAGTTGTGCTAGAAACCATCGACCTGCTTGCAAGCATTAATCCTGCGGGCTGGAAATTACTTATTGACACGGAATTATTACCCGTTGCCGTAGGTTTATTAAAACTTCCGACTGAAAAAGAAGTAGCATTCCCCTTGAGAGCCAAATAGAAAACATCAAAAGCGCCAGCTGGAGCGTTACTTTTATTTATATCAAATCCTGTTGAAGTAAACTGGGTAAAATCGGCCAAAGCATCTTCTGTGGTTGTTCCGCAAGCTACAGTTGTTCCAATAAGCGCAATACTAGCATCTGTCCTTTGCCAAGCACAGTCATCAGATAAATCAGCTGCGGAAACAGCTTCTGTTGAATATGCAGCTGTTGTCCATTCAGAAGTAGAGCTACTTGCTGCTCCAATTGTAAATATCATACCATTTGCAGTATTTGATCCATGAGTTGTAGTTCCTCCTGTCATAAATAATACAAAATCAGGCTGAAACCCGGCGTTTGTAACCGATAAATTCCCTGTTCCGGTTGTAAACGAAAAACTATTTACAGTTGCATTTGAAACAATAGTTTCACTTAAAGCGTAATAATAAATTATATAAGCGTTTGCGTCTGCAACGCTCCAGTTAAGAGTAAATCCGTCAGGATCAAATGAGGTAAAATCAGCAACCCCTAAGGTTAATGCTCCTAAATTTCCCTGTATAACAATAGAAGCATTATTATATGTTGCTCGTCCGTTATCGAGCGTAGTTGCGGCTGTTTGTCCTTCATCCCAGCCAGAGAGCGCGGCTTCGTTTGCCGATCCGGTTGCAAACCCCATTCCCTGACTTCCAGCAACATTACTTCCCTCACTTACTGTTCCATTTGCGGTTTGGTTTGTCCAATAGAAAATAATTGCTTTTGGCTTAAAACCTATTCCTGTTACACTTTGACTTCCCGTAGATGTTTTTTTAGTAAAACTTCCAACTTTTACAAACTGATTATTCGGAGCGTCAACTGCTATCTGCCATTGCCTAGTTTCTTCAAAAATATTACTTGAATTTTCAAAAAATCTCAAAAAACCCAATTTATAAAACTGCGGACTAATATTGGGAGCTTTATAAATATATTCAAGTTTTAACTTGTCACCCTTTTTCAAATTTGCGCTCCAACTTATTACTTTTGTAAGCTTTGAACTATCAAGCTTACTTTCTATTCCCAAAAACGGAAGAGGATCAATCTTTCCATAATATCCGTTATCGATATTGGTGCTATTAGGCTTTATGCCAAAGTGCAAATGCGGGCCGGTGGTAAAACCCGTGTTTCCGGAAAGTGCTATTTCCTCCCCTTTTGATACCTTTTGACCCATTATTACATTTGTCTTACTTAAATGCCCGTAGTAACTTCTTCCCCAAGAGTGCTGAATTACAACAGTAGTCCCGTAAATTTCTCCGCCGGCCATAACAACAGTGCCATCGTCAGCTGCCAAAATTGGCGTTCCAACCGGCATATCAAAATCAACTCCGTCGTGTCCGGCAAGATTAAATTGCTGGTACAAATTCTTTTCATATTCGTTTTTCAATTTTTCTCCAAATTCTAAACTTATCGGATAATCTCCCGAAAAAGGTAATCCTAATTTAGCCGATGAGGATGCTCCTATTAATTGGCCTATCGCGGTTTGGGAAATGTTCTGTGTTTGTGTAAAAGGGATATCGCTTTGGGGCGATTGTTCAACTGCAAAATCTCCCGGAACAGCTTCCGTAATAACGCCTTGAAAATCCTGGTTTGCCGTAATATTAATCGTTACCGGATAGGTATTTACCGGAAAAATGCGGGTGGCAGTTATTCTTTCTACGTCAAATGGAACCGATTCCCTTACTTCAAACGAATCGGTTATTGAATAAATACCATTATTGGTTTGGGCGGTAAGAGTCAAATCGTAAAAACCCGCATTTTGAACTTGATAACTTGCTTCATAATCAGGTTTTAAAGTATAATCTTTAACCGAACAATCCGGATTGACCACAATTCTTCCGTTTCCCGTTGAGAGGGTATCGTCTATTCCTAATTCCTGATTCTTAATTCTTAATTCAACGTCCGCGTCACAAACCATCATTCCTGTTTCATCAAGTACTGCCATTGCGATATTTGCCGTTTCAGGAGGCAAGCCCTCCTTCGCTCGCGCTTCGGAGGACAAGTAAATCGATTTATTGGTGTTGATTGCCAAAACCCCCCAGGTAAAATCCTGCGTGTACGTTTGTCCGCCGGTTGTAACAGTAATTGTGTATTTTCCGGGCTTAAACCCTCTTTTTGGCTTAACAGTAACTGTTTTTCTGGAACCATTATCTATGGTAAAAAAATCAAAGTCCGCTTCCTGACCGTTTTTATCAACTATTATTACGTCAACCGGTGAATTATCGGCATTATCTATGCTTACCCCTACCCTTTCGTTTGCCCTAAAACTTCTTTTGGAAAGAGTTCGTATTATGGGAAATACTTTTGTGGTTGCGGAAAATTGGCCTTGCGGGTTGGAAAACGAAGGATAAGGATTGTTAATTCCGTCTTCCAAAAATTGTCCCGAAGAAGTAGAACTTAAATCCGGCAGCTGTTGTATAACTTGCTGCGTTGGATATTGGGCAGGCGTTGGCGTTGCCGAAGGCGCAAGAGTCGCGGAAGGAGTAGCAACTTGGGCGAAAGCAGAGGAAGTGAATCCAGAACTTAGCTGAGTTATAAGAATTAATATTAATAAAAGCTTTCTAAACCTAATCTTCATATCAAAAATAAAATTTTAAAGATAAAATACACATACAAAAAATTAAATATTATTCCTTTTTTCTTTTCCTATCATTTTTCATATTTAATCTGCCCTTCGGTCTTAAGCTCAGGGTCGAAAGATATTTTTAATATTTTAAATTTCATATTTAATCTTAAAATGCTTCGCGTATTAGAATTTCGCTTTATAATCTATCTCTATATCTCCAACTTGTGTATAATTATAAGCAAAGGAAACATGTCTTGCAGGATTTCTAACTCTTGGATTTGTAGGTCTGGAAATCTGAAATATATTAAGCCTGTTGGAATAAGTAGCAATAATTATAATAAAGTTAAGTATTAAAAACAGGAAACGATAGTTCGATGGGCATGTATTCATTTTATATTATTTTCCTGCCTAATTTTATTTTTTTTATAATTATTAAATTAAAATATTTTAATTATGTATTTGTATACTACCAGTATTAACGATTGTGGTTGGATCCACGATATCTGCTGCATTTAATTGAGTATCATACACTACATTATTTGAACTATCTTTTATTTGAATTCTTATTAAGTTTTGTCCTCCTGTTTGGTTTCCGTCAGTTACTATCATCAGAAAAGTGTAGTTGCCGCTACCATTAATAGTTCCGTTGCCCTTAAGGGTTGCTTTTGCTCCTGATACTACCAGCCATTGATAAGAAGTGGACACAAAGTCTAGATTACCTTCTTTAAGATTAAACTTCGTTTTTCCTATTGGAGTATTTCCTGTGGTATATTTTGCCTGAACTCCAAATTTTACTTTTCCCGATGCTTGAGGATCCAATAAATACCATCCGGCTTGAGTATCATAACTTCCCGAACCTGTTAAAAATCCTCCTTGAGCTGTAGGGTCGTAAATAACTACATATTGAAATTGATTTGTGCCCGAATAACCATTGTTATCAATAACAGTTAATTGAATTGTATAAACACCTGAGGTTAAATATATATGACTTCCAGCAACTGAACCTGATCCATTCGATTCAGTAACAGTACCAGAGCTTGTATTCCCATCTCCCCAATCCCACATTGCCGTGTGAGTATCTGTGTAATTTAGGTCCGTAAAATTCGCAGATGATGTAATTACTGTGTTTATAGCCACTGGCACAGTGGGAGCGTTAATGATCGAAATAGAAGGTGGATATGGGCTTGCAGGATTATAAAATTTCCCATTCAATATTTGAAAAACGTTTGAATAAGACTCTTCATAAAATAGTGTATTATTATCTATGTAAGGCCGGTACCCATTAACGTAGAAACTCCCATCGGGTAAAGAATTTGCTAGAACTAGTATTTCCCCCCCACCACCACACGCACTTACATGAGTAACAAATTGATTATTTATATTATAAACATCCCAACCAAGGGGATTGCAAAGAATAGCAGGAGCAGTTATTAAAGTATTGCCATTTTGATAATCGTAGACCGTGAAGTTGTACTCTTGAGGTAGTATTGGGGTTTTTATTACAGGACTCGCATTATTATTAGTAAGCGTACCATTTGAAACTGTAAAAAAATTAGAATAAAAATGATTGGAGTTACTAACAACGTCTATGTAAAAAGTACCATTTGGAACAATACTATTTAGGGTAATCGGATTACAGTTTGATCCTAAAGCTCCTGCAAGTGTAAAACCAAATGTATCCCTGAGAGTTGCCCCATCGCAAGCACCGCCATATCCATCAACCTCGGCTCCATTAATTGATGTAACACTCCAAGAACCACTTGCTTCTGAGAAAGATGCAAAGAAAAAAAATAATAAAAAAATTATTAAAGTAACATTAATTTTTTTCATTTGAACTAGAATATCATTCATTTTTACTTATGTCAATAAAAATAATCTTAAACTTAATAAACTTATTTTTGCCATTAGAATTTAGATAAATAATTAAGCGTTATGTCTCCTACCCTTGTCTTATTAACGGTTCCTGATGCGTACATCTTTAGATAAATTGTCGCTGTTTGACCAGCTGTGTTCCAGGCCGGTGAATCCTCAAGGTCTGTATTTGCAATATTAAGAGTTGTCCATGAAGTTGAAACGTTTGCCTGTCTATAAACAACAGGCACGCTTGTTGAAGTTGAAGGATTGTATATAAATACATCCAACTTATTCGTTGAGGCAACACTAGACTCTGTGTTGTAGCTAATTTGCATACTGGTTGAGCCGTTCCAGGCGCCAAAGTCCGCAGGCAAAGTGACCCTAACTGCCACTACGTAGTCGTTAAGTGAAACCTGGGTTGAGCTCCACTCATAGTATGTCCTAAAGTTTGCAGATGGCGAGGCATCGGATGTCATACTTCCGTTAGCTGCAGCAGAACCGGATGCTGTTAAAACTGCCCCGGCATATTCAGGCGACAAAGTAATTTTTTTTGTCGGCCTTGCCGTACCGCTATAAGTCGGACCTCCTCCTGTCGGGCTAAATACCAAACCGTCTGTTGAATTTCCGATTGTTACTGTACCTGAATTTGCTATCACAAACTTTGTCGTACCCGATGCAGAAGCTGCAAAAATATCACCTGATGAACCTGCAAAATTGGTTTGGTTTACAACCAATTGTCCGTTTCCAACCGCTGTTGTTCCAATTCCCAAGTTTCCCGCCAAATAATTATGTGAACCTCCGCCTGCAGAATAAAGATTATAATTGCTTGTAGAACCAACCAGAGATTGGTCTTCTACATAAAGACCATAATTATTTGAATATGTACCCCCGCCGCCATTTGTTGCAGATGCGATATAAACTCCATAACCGTTTGTAATTGTTCCAATACTGGCATTATCATTTCCAAATTTTCCCGCAAATGCATTAGTAATAGTTCCTATATTGTTATTACTAGTATATCCTGTAGTACCTTTTGCCGTTGTTAGAGTTCCTGTCCCCCTATGACTTACCTGTCCCTGAACACCAACCATTTGTCCTGTAAAGTTTTGGGCGTTTGTGCTTGTAGAAACTACGTTATACAGAGCTCCTAAATACGACCTTGAAGTTGCTCCAGCAGGATTTACCTCTAAACTTCCTGCAGCTAAAAAAAAGTCATTTGCAGTAGTTGTAGTTACTTCATTTGAATATATAATTTTACTTCTATTGGGTACCCCTGTAATATCAAATGCCTGCTGATTTCCAAAGATACTACTGCTTCTCACGTCTAAGGCCTGATTAGGTGTAGTTGTTCCAATTCCAACCTGTCCTCCCCAACCGTTGTTTGGCATTACAATCAAATTACCCGAAGCAGAAGCAATTGTATTTCCCGATTGAATCCCTGTATACGAGAATTTAGCAGCAGATGTAGCTGTTCCGCCGATTAGGAAATCATCGTTAATACTAACAGGAGAAAGCGCTCCTGCCAACTGATTCCACCAATTAACACCGGAAC
>JACRFQ010000012.1 GCA_016217835.1 Candidatus Levyibacteriota bacterium
AAAAATTGATTGAAACAATAAAGCTGCTTAATAAGATACGGATTAGAGGAAGATACTTTTAAAAATTTGTGTGGTTACTTATCTTATACTAATCAAAAATTGATAAGCAGATGTATTATTTCAATCTGCCTTTACTAATAAACATTATAACAGTTGATAAACAATAAGTCAATAACACTATAGGATAATTAAGATTCTTTTATATAAAACTTATTCTTAAGATAATTTTTAATAACTCCAAAGCTTGGGAAATACCTTGGATAAGGCAGTTTTTCTAAACTAAACCATTTCCACTGTGTAATTTCATCTGGCTCCATAACCTTGGCCTCCCCTTTCCAACTTGTTGCAACAAGACCTATGGTCATAAAATGCGCATGCTGATTTTTAAAATTGTGGACTGAAATAACTTTTGGAGTTTTAATAATAATTCCTGTTTCCTCTTTGACTTCTCTAATCGCGCCCTCTTCAAATGTTTCTCCAAAGTCCAGTTTACCTCCCGGCAAGCACCATTCCCCGGCGCTTCTAAAAGCAGAGTCAGCTTTATCAGGATCAGGATGGCGTTTACCTAATAAAATTTTTCCGTCATGGACCAAGATGACCCCTAATCCTGCTCCAACTTTTTTCTTTTCTTCTTTCATATTACTAAGCTATGTAATCAAGGCTCATTATATCACCATAACAGTGTCTCGGTTTTGAGGCAAAAAGCAAGATTCAATTTAATAAGTACCAAAGCTTGTTAAATATTTATAAAGAGTAGAAAAAGAAATAGTAGCAACACAGACAACCTTATCTGCTCCCCCATAATAAATATATATCATGTCTCCTATTAAAACCGCGCCGCAAGGAAAAACTACATTCTTAACTATCCCCTCTCTCTCAAACCTTGTCTCGGGTTCGAGTATCGGCCACAAAGTTCTTGAAAGAACATTGCTTGGATTATTAAGATCCAAAAGCATTGCTCCAACCCTATATTCATGGCTTATTCTGCTCACGCCGTGATATAAAACTAACCAACCCTGGTTGGTTTTTAAAGGAGGTGTGCAAAGACCTATTTTTTCACTATCCCATGAGTCTTCCCTGGGGGTAATAAAATCAATACTTCTTAACCAAGTATTGCCGTCGAAATCAAGACTATCTACGTAATCTAAAACTATAGAAT
This sequence comes from Candidatus Levyibacteriota bacterium, assembly GCA_016217835.1. GTDB lineage: Bacteria > Patescibacteriota > Microgenomatia > Levybacterales > UBA12049 > JACRFQ01. The sequence continues at coordinate 1,160 of JACRFQ010000012.1, forward strand.
TTTGAATTCTATGAATAATTACATATTTTCCGTTAATTTTTTCAGGAAAAATTGCGGCATCTTTATCGTCAATCCCTGGGGGCGAAATTAAAACCGGTTTTTCCCAATTAAAGTTTTCTTTTAAAAAATCATTAATACCAATTGATGTGAGAACAATTCTTGGGGGATTTACTCCGTCAAAAGCTGTATAACAAACATACATTCTTTCTCCAATAACCGTAATTCTTGGGTCTTCACAGCCCGAATTTCCTCCCGGATTTTTTTTATCTTCAAAATCTGCTCTTGGAACATAAATTGGCTTATCTAATCTTTTATTTATAGATAACCCGTCTGGGCTTTTGGCATATCCTAAAACAGAAGTATTATTTTCATCCATCGCCCTATATAACAAATGGACATTTTCTCCGTCATAAAACGCAGCCGGATTAAATACGGCCTTTGATTCCCAAGGGTTTGAGGTTGAAATCATCAGGGGTTCTGACAACGGTTTTTCGACCTTAAGAGCAATAGGAAAATGAGAATTCATATTTTCCAAAAGATCTTTTAAGGCAAAGGTTGCCAAACAGGATGTTGTATCTGAAGCTCCGTAATAAAGGCTTACGGTATCGTCTTGAAGCAAGGCGCTTGAAGGGAAAATTACATTATTAACATTTCCAATCATTTCATAATCTTTACTTGCTACAATAATTGGTTTATCTGTTCTTGAAAGAATTTTTTGCGGATCGTAATGATCAAGCAAAACAGCTTCTACCCCAAAAAGCCTGTATTTTTCATCATAATAATGTTGGATATGTGAATATATTAAAAGCCAACCATAAGGAGTGAAAATAGGCGCAGCGCCAATTTCTAATTGATCCGAATTTATACGCCTTAAGGGAAGTGTATTTTTTGAAAGATTTAAATACCATTTTCTCCAGTAATCCTTGGACCAGATATCTTCTTTTTTATCAAACCAAGCTATAGCGACACTCGAAGGAGGAATATCTGTGTTAACGGTTAAAAGAGCTACATATTTTCCGTTAATTTTTTCAGGAAAAAGAACCATTGCTTTTGCATTAAAAGGAGTAATTAAATGTTTTTGCGGAGAAGTTTTAAAATCTTTAAAAAGCGCAAGACCAATTTTTATCGATGATGCCAAAAAAGGGAAATCCGAAAGGGCGGTATAGAAAACAAAATATTCATCATCAATTTTTGTAATTCTTGGATCTTCGCACCCGAATTTTTCCCAATCCTCTTGAGGCTTAATAAGCTGTTCCCGTTCGGAAAAATTTACCCCGTCTTTGCTTTTTGCATAACCTATTGTAGAAAGTGAAATATTTTTTTCCTCGATATTCTGATTTTCTGATAGGGCTCTGTAAACCATGTGATAATCTTTCCCATCCTTGACAATGCTAGGATTAAAAGCCGCTTTAAGTTCCCATAAATTTTGGGGGTTTGGTTTTAAAATAGGGTTTTTTTCACTTCTTGTAATTGTAATCATTTAAAATATTTGTTTGAAAACAGGCTCTGTAAGTTTGGCAATTTTAGAATGGATTAATTCCTCAAGAAACTCCTCTAAATTGGCCGTTGCAACGCAAACATAAGAATCCGCTCCCCCATAGTATACATATAACGCATCTTTTATTATCACTGCTCCGCACGGATAAATTACTCCTGCCTTAAATCCCTCATTTTCGTATTTTGCATCCGGCTCCAATATGGGAGACTGACTCCTATGTATTACTTTTGTCGGATCTTTTAGATCTAAAAGCATAGCGCCTATTTTATATTTTCCCGCGTCTTGTTCACCAACCGACTGATAGATTAAAAGCCATCCGTGTTTTGTTTTAATCGGCGGCGCGCCGGCGCCTATTTTTCTACTATCCCAAGATTCGGGCCGCGGAGATATTTTATATTGTCCTTCGAGCCAGGTTTTTCCGTCAAACTCCAGATTATCAACAAAATCTATAAGAATATCCGGATAAATTCTATGCATAATGACATATTTGCCATTAATTTTTTCAGAAAATATAACTGCGCTTTTGTCAACCACTCCGGGTGGAGAGATTAAAACCGGTTTTTCCCACAAAAATCTTTTATTTAAAAAATTGTCAACCGAAATTGAGGTCAAAGCAATTCTTGGAGGACTTACTCCGTCAAAAGCAACATAAGTTAAATAATATTTATCTTTGATTCTGGTAATTCTTGGATCCTCGAATCCTCCGTATCCTCCTCCTGACACATACTGATAAGAAACTTCCCTTGATCTTGCATCATTAACATAATCTAAATCCTGAGAAGGGGAAAAAATAGGCTGATTAAAACGCTCATCAATATGCACTCCGTCCAAACTCGTAGCATAACCTATCGCAGAAATATAATCATAACCCTGAGCCCTATATAAGATATGCACCTTACCGTTATCATATATAGCTGCAGGGTTAAATGTGTTAAAAGCCTCCCAATGATTTTTGGGGTTTGGTTCTATTATCGGATTATGGCTTGCACGTTGTAGCTTAAGAGAAATATCTTTAGATTTATGTCCGTCTGAAATTTTAAAAAGAGCTGCCACAGCCGCATAAATACCCTCCGTTTCCGTTTGCCAATATGAAATTATTCTTCCTTCATGTAACACTATTCCAAGCGGATAAATTTTCCCCTTCCATTTTTCAGGGGCAGTCCAAACTGGTTCGCAGGAACGCCATAAAAGCTTACAAGGATCCTTGGAATCAAAAAGAGCAACTCCGATTGAATATAAACCATTAATCTTAGAATAATATAAAACTAAAATATTCTTATCTTCTTTTAAAATGTATGCTACTTCAAGGTCCGAAGAATCAAATAAATCTCCCCTTTTTGTTAAAACGGCTTTTTCTATATCCCATTGGACAAGATTTTTGGAAAAATATACATTGATCTTTCCATCTGCGGAGTACATAACGAATTTTTTATCGTGGGTAAAATCCGGAACGATCAAACCGTATTCATTAAGTTTAAGCATGTCTCCTTCGTAAATCCACTCTGAATCAGGTTTATCCGACCATGCTTTTTCCATTTTCAAATTCTTGCCTGATCTTTTTAAATACGTAAGCAACAATTCGTTTCCAAATTCAGATATGTTAAACCTACTGCATTCATGAATAGTCTCTTTTACGTTTTTTTGTTTAATTATGGAAACATTTTTTTTAGCAAGAGAAAAAGAAAACCCATCTTCGCTGGTAGAAATACTAAAATCATTTGCAAAGTTTTCTTTTGATTGAAAATAGAGGTAAACTTTTTCTTTATGAGCAAAAATACCTAATCCACGGGCAGTGGAACCTACTTTATCACTAACAATACCTTGCCTCAGAGCAGCTTGCTTAGGCATAAACTATACAAAAGATCTTCTTTATTAAAAGTAACACAAAATTTCAAATCAAGCAATAAAAAGAAAATAAAACTGTCAGCTCAATTGGACCATGCAGAAACTTTCTATATAAGAACACCTAATTTATTCTTTAAGGGTTTTGTTATTTTATAAATTGCCAAAAGCAATAATATAACACCGAAAATCTGTGTTACACTTAATGTTTTATGGAAAAAAAAGTAATCAATAAAAATCGCTGACGCAGGCCAAACGAGTTCATATAAAGTTGTTATGCGAGCGGGTGTTTTTTTTAGACCATAATAGTAAAACATTATTGCAACCATACCGGTTGAAAAAGTAATAATCAATAATGTAATCCACTGTTGCACATTGAGACTCAATAGGCTACTTGTTTGATTTTGTCCCACAATAAAAATAAATGCAAAAATAGGAGCAAAGAAAAACCGCAATGCAGTTCCTGTTAAAAAGCTGATTTTATTTAAAGCAAATTTACTGATAGCAGTTGATGAACCCCACATAAATCCCGCACCTAGAGCTAAAAGTCCTGCAAACATAGTTCCTGAACCGGTTACAAGATTTACTTTTAAGTTTTTAAACGTTATAAAATAAGCAGCTAAAAGAGCAAGTGCAGCCCATACAAGAAAATTCTTAGTTAACTTTTCTTTTAAAAGTATTGCTGCGGTTGCTATTGCCCAGATTGGTTGTAGTTGTTGTTGCAATAAAACGATTACTGAATACTGAGAATAATTTATTTGTTGAAGAGCTGCTGTATAGAAAATAGTTCCCAATGCTCCTGAAAAAAGAGAAACAATTATAATAGCAAGCCATTCTTTTTTATTCATGTATTTTAAGTCTTTAAACCATTTAAACGAAATCAGGAGGAGTATAATAAAACCTACTAAGTGCTCATAGAAAACAACAATACCCGGGGGAAGACTATATAAACTAATACGTAAAATTCCATCAAAGCTCCAAAGCAGTGCTGCAATAATTACAAATAAAGGTCCTGTAGCTTTAATTTTTTTCATAAAAAATACCCCTTCCGGGGTACACAATATATCACCCGTTGATAGATAATCAAACCTATCACAGGGTATATATATTCTTCCTTTCATCCCGACTCTACGGTCGCTGTCTGAGTTACACAGACTCGTGTATGATTTCTCATACTCGTGGAGTTTACCACCGATTGTGATTTACGCACAAAACCCCGAAAGAATATCTATTCAATATATTATTCAAAATAATTTTTGTCAATACCAAAAAATTAAATTATCCTAATCTTTCTAAGAATCGGATCAAATCCAAGGCGGATCTTTCTTGCTGAGCATGTTGGTCAGGACCCATTATATCATTATAGCGGTG
>JACRFQ010000014.1 GCA_016217835.1 Candidatus Levyibacteriota bacterium
AAAAGTAATCCTAAATACAATGGATTTTATATAAAAAGATTGGATGTAATTTGGGGAAAAATGTTAAAACATGGAGAAACCGGCAATATTAAACTTTTAAGACTTGCCAGAAAAAAAGCAGGAGTATGGTATGGGAAGGTTCATGAACAGTGGCAAATTGACGGTAAAATATCTGAGTTAGAAAATAGCTTAATTCATTATCCGCATCAAACAATAGATGAATTTTTAAAAGAAATTAATTTTTATACTTCCATAAGGGCAAAAGAGTTATACGAAGCAGGAGTAAGGGGTTCTCTTAAGGATATTATTGTTTATCCTAAGGCAAAATTTATTTTAAATTATTTTATAAGGCTAGGGTTTTTAGATGGAATTGAAGGATTTATATTTGCAATATTTATGAGTTTTCATTCTTTTTTAGTAAGGGGTAAGCTTTGGTTATTATGGAAACAAAAATAAAGTATTTAATTTTTGTAATTTGGTCATTGTTAATTTTAGTTATTTATTTTAAATACCTTTTATGCAGGGGAGGCATATGCTTGTAACAGCTTTAATAATAGGATTATATAGTTATTTAATTTTTTTACTAGGAATTTTAGGCCTTCTTTACAAAAATATAATAATTTATTCATCGCTTATTTATTTATTTGCTGTATTTGGTATTATTTTAAAATTTAAAATTTTTAATGTAAGTTTATTAAAAATAAAATTAAATAAGCTTTCTAAATTTTTATTATCACTCATTCTTTTTCAAGCTATAGTAAATTTAATTGGTGCGTTTGGTCCTGAACTATCATTTGACGCGCTTTGGTACCATTTAACAATTCCTAAAATATTTCTTGAAAACCATAAGATTTTTCATATTCCAGGAAATCTGCTTTATTATTCAGATTTACCCAAAAACATAGAAATGTTTTATATATCTGCCTTAAGTTTTTCTAATGAAATTGCGGCAAAAATAATTCATTTTGGTTTTGGATTATTATCAGTTGCCGCTTTATATAAACTCTCCCGGAAATTTTTAAATCAAGAATTTTCTTTATTAACATGTTTAATTTTTTATTCAAATTTAGTTGTTGGTTGGCAATCTATAACTTCGTATGTGGATTTAGGAAGGACATTTTTTGAAATTTTTGCTTTATATCAATTTGTCTTATGGTTTGACAAAAGGAAATTTAGAAATTTATTATATGCAGCAATCTTAATAGGATTTTCTCTTTCAACAAAAATTTCTGCATTAAACTCAGTAGTTTTATATTCATTATTAATTTTTATAATTAATACTTATTCAAAATTGAATATTAAGGAAACCATAAAAAATATTTCTTCTTTTGTATTTTTTTCTATTTTAATTTCTTTACCATACTTTATGTTTTCATATGTAAATATAGGTAATCCTATTTATCCAATTTTTGAAAATAATTTTCATATTACTCCGGATATCAATCCGATAAGTTTAATTAAGCTATTTTTATTTTCCTCGGATCCTATAAACCCTTTATATTTAATTTTTTTGCCAACCATAATTATTTTTTATAAAAGGTTTGATATGAAGAATAAAATATTAGTTTATTACTCCTTATTTTCTCTGATTTTTTGGTTGTTAACTTCATCATTTGGAGGCAGCAGATTTATCCTTCCATATTTACCTGTATTTTCAATTTTGGTTGCAATATCTATTAATAATTTTAAAGACAAACATCTTAAGAATTATTTATTCGCACTAATTATTCTTGTATCTATTTCCTCAATTGGGTATAGGTTCTTGGCAAACATAAAATATATCCCTGTTGTATTGGGTACGGAATCTAAAAATGAATTCTTAAGTAAAAATTTGAATTTCTCGTTTGGAGACTTTTACGATACAGACGGATACTTTGAAAAAAATATTAAAGTTTCAGACAAAGTATTATTATATGGATTTCATAATTTATATTATGTAGATTTTCCCTATATAGATTCTTCTTGGGTTAAAAAAGGCGATGAATTTAATTATATAGCCGTGCAAAATAGTACTCTTCCGGAAAGGTTTTTGGATTGGAAGGAAATTTATTATAATAGTAAAACAAAGGTAAGATTATATTCAAAGGAGGGAAAAAAATGGGTTTATTAAAACTTTTATTTTTTTTATTTTTAATTTCATTTCCAATTGCGGAAATTGGGAAAGTTCAGCTTGATAATGGCGTTTCTGTTTCCATAAACGACGTTCTTTTACTTTTATTAGTTTCAGCTTGGATATTTATTAAAATAAGATATAAAAAACGAAAGAAATATTTTTTGCAAAAGCCGATTTTAATTTTCGTTTCTATCTGCTTAATTACCTTAATACTGAATTTTTATAATCTGACAGCTGAAACATTTTTTGTTTCATTTTTATACCTTTCCCGCTTTGTTTTTTACGCATCTTTATATTTTATAGTAAAGGAATTTGATTTAAATACTAAAAATAATGTATCTTTTCTTCTTCTTTTTTCAGGATTTATTACAGTATTAATAGGGTATATTCAATATTTTTTCTATCCAAACCTCGGAAATCTTTTTTATCTTGGCTGGGATGAGCATTTATACAGAATGTTTTCAAGCTTTTTAGATCCCAATTTCGCAGGAGCTTTTTTTGTATTATATTTTATTTATACCTTAACCTTTGTTAAGGATTATTTTATAAAAAGAAAAATATATAGTTTAATTAGTGTTAGTTTTTTATCTGTTCTTACATTAATAGCAGTTTATCTTACATACTCAAGAAGCGCTTTAATTATGCTTTTTGTAAGCGCGATTACATACCTTATTTTAATTAAAAAAAAGAGATTTATAGTTATTTTGGTTTTATTTTTAATATTAATGGTTTTTGTATCACCAAAATCATTTCAGACAGAAGGGACAAACTTATTAAGGACGGTGTCAAGTGAAGCAAGAATTGTTTCCATGAAGCAGGGAATATTTATTTTCGAAAAAAACCCTGTTTTTGGAGTTGGTTTTAATGCTTACAGATATGCTCAAAATAAATATTTAGGATTAAATAATATTATTTGGAAAACAACACATTCAGGAGCAGGGACAGATAATAGTTTTATTTTTGTTTTAGCAACAACTGGTATTGTTGGTTTTATAACCTACTTATATTTGCTTTATAAAATTTTTCTTCTTTCCGGAAATAATTTAATTAAAAATAAATACGCAATTGTTTTGTTTTCATCATTATTAGGATTAACGGCAGGTAGTATTTTTATTAACAGTCTTTTTTACGTTTTTATTTTAGAATGGGTTTTTATATTAGCGGGGCTTATTGAGAATAATTAACTTTTATTGTTTTTTCTGTTTTGTTTCCGGCCTGGTCTATTGCCACAACTTTTATTTCGTTATCTCCGTTTTGTAAAGGAAGATTATAGGAAAAATTATTATTATCGCTTATTACAGCCCAAAATCCATTTACCGTAACATTGACTGCCGGGTCTGTTTTACCCGTAACATTTGCGGTATTTTGGTCTTTTTTAAATTGCGCTCCATCTTGGGGAGAACTTATTTCAAGACTGGGTGCTGAGTTTGTGTAAATAATATTTAGCGTATTAGAGAAGTCACTTTTTTTATTTTTAATAACTACTCTTGCTTTTATTTGACTATTACCATTTTTAAGAGTATTTTCGAAAGAAAATTCTCCTTTGTCATCGACATCAGTTTCATCTATTTTGTCATCATTTATAAAAAGCTCAATTTTGGCATCTTTTACGGATTTACCGGAAATTTTAATTTGAGCGCTGTTTGTGGCAGTTGGTAGGGGATTAAGCGTTGGCGGGGCAATATAATTTAAAATATTTTGACCGATTATGCCTTGCTGATCTTTAGAACCTGATAAGAAAAGACTGAAATTTATTAAAAGTCCTATGCCAAATTTAAATAAAAGATATAAGACAATTATTATCCCAACAATATTTAAAATAATTGTTTTTCTTGTTTTTTTCTCCGAGTATTTGCTTAACCGTGATTTTCTCATAAGTTTTGCGCTCTTGAGCCGTCTCTCGGGATTGAACCGAGGACCTGCTGTTTACGAAACAGCTGCTCTACCACTGAGCTAAGACGGCAGTATCATGTTATATTCTAAGGAATTTTATTAATTAAGGCAAGTTATGAAGTTCTTGAATGGCTTTTATGTTTCTTTGCAATTTTTAATTGCAAAGCGGCTCTTCGAATATCATCCTGAAGCTGTTCGTATCCTAATTCTTTATCTTTTTCTTTCATTGCTTTTTCAGCGCGTTCCTTAGCTTGTTCGACCCTTGCTATTTCTATATCATTAACATGCGCTGCATAATCAGCTAAGATGTTGACGTGATTCTTTGTAACTTCCAGGAAACCTCCCATAATCGCAAAGGGTTCAATTTTATTGTTTCTTCGGATAATCATTTCGCCACGTGTTATTTTTGTAAATAAATCTATATGACCAGGGAGTATTGAAATTTCTCCGTTAACTGTAGGAATGGTAATTTCATCTACTTCTTCTTTTAAGATTACTTTAATAGGAGTTATTACTTCTAAGATAAGTTTCATTATTTTGCATTTTTACTAACTTCTTCAATTGTGCCTGTCATGTAAAATGCCTGTTCCGGAAGCTTATCGTGTTTTCCTTCCAAAATCTCTTTAAATCCTTTAACAGTGTCCTCAATTCTTACATATTTTCCGGGTGTTCCTGTAAATACTTCGGCGACAAACATCGGCTGGCTTAAAAATCGTTGTATTTTTCTGGCTCTTGCAACGATTTGCTTATCTTCTTCGGATAATTCATCAATCCCCAATATTGCAATAATATCCTGAAGGTCTTTATAGCGCTGTAAGACTTTTTGAACACCCCTGGCAACTTCATAATGGTCTTTTCCGACTATATTTGGATCCAGTATTCTTGAATTAGAGCTTAATGGATCGACTGCCGGGTAAATTCCCTGTTCTGCGATTGAACGCTCTAGCGTAATTGTGGCGTCTAAATGTGAGAATACAGTTACAGGTGCCGGGTCTGTATAGTCGTCTGCAGGGACATATACGGCCTGTACAGAGGTGATAGAACCGTTCTTTGTGGATGTAATTCTTTCCTGTAATTCTCCCATTTCCGAAGATAGTGTAGGTTGATATCCAACAGCCGAAGGCATTCTGCCAAGAAGGGCTGAGACTTCTGAACCTGCCTGGGCAAATCTAAAAATGTTATCGATAAACAAAAGTACGTCTTCATGCTGCTTGTCTCTGAAGTATTCAGCCATAGTAAGAGCTGTTAGGGCAACTCTGGCTCTGTTTGCGGGCGGTTCGTTCATCTGTCCAAATACCATGACGGTTTTATCCAAAACATTGGCTTCTTTCATTTCAAGCCATAAGTCGTTTCCTTCTCTGGTTCTTTCTCCAACACCTGCAAAAACAGAGTGACCCTTGTGTTCCATGGCGATATTTCTGATTAATTCTTTTACAATAACGGTTTTTCCAACCCCGGCGCCTCCAAATACGGCAATTTTTCCACCTTTTGTAAAAGGAGCTATTAAATCAATAACTTTAATACCTGTTTCAAGGATATGTGGTTTTGTTTCCTGCTCGCTAAGTAGGGGAGCACCTTTGTGAATTGGTTCTAAGATTACATCCTTATGGTTTCTATCAAATTCTTCTCCGTCAATTGGCTCTCCCAAGACATTAAATATTCTCCCCAAAGTTCTATTGCCAACAGGTGTTTTAATGGCGCTAAATGTTCTATTTACTTCCATGCCTCTTGATAAACCGTCTGTTGCGCCCATAGCGAGAGTTTTTACTTCGTTATCGCCAATAAGAAGAGCGGTTTCCAGTGTTAATGTCTCCTTGCTGCCTAATTCTATTAAAAGCGCTTCGTGCACAAGTGGCGTACCGTTTTCAAATCTAACGTCTACAACAGGTCCCTGGATTCTGACTATTTTACCAACTGATTTATTGCTCATATGCTATTTGTGAACCCCCTCCAATATCTAAAAGTTCATTAGTAATTTTTTCTTGTCTTGTTTTATTGTACTCAAGTTGAAGTTCGGAGATGATACCTAACGCATTATCTGTTGCGTTTTTCATCGCAATCATTCTTGCGGCCTGTTCCGAAGCGTAACTTTCAAGAAAGCTTTGGTATATTACCATTTCTAAGTAATGTTGTAAAAGGTCCGGTAATAAGTCTCCAACGCTTGGCTCAAAAAGAGTAACCGCATTATTATCCTTAGTTTCTGTGTCTAGTTTTACTGGTAAAAGTTTTGTTGCGTGCGGAATTTGAGTAAATACGTTTGCAAATTTTGTGGATATAATGTTAACTTCAGAGACTTTTTTATCCAAGAAGTATTCATTAATGATTTTTGCGATAGGATAGACTGTTTCAAACCCAGGGATAGTAGAACCAAAAGGAAAGGAAGCAACAATTTCTTTATTTAACAGAGAAACTGCAATTTCTGCTTTTTTGCCGATTGTTATGTAGTAAGTTTTTGCTTGTGAACCTTGATGTATAACTTCTTTGATTAGGTTTGTAACTAATCCGCCTGACAGTCCCTTGTCGGGCGAGATAACAATTACTAATTTCGAATTTACATTTGGTGTTTTCATGTAATCATGTAAATTATCACTGTCTATTTTTTGAGCCAAATTCTTTGATAAAACATCTAATTTCTCAACGTATGGCTTTGATGATGTAGCTGCATCCTGAGCCTTTTTAAGTTTAGAAGCAGAAATCATTTGCATTGCCTTAGTCGTTTTTGAAACATTTTTAGCCGTTTTTATTCTTCTTTTTAAAGTTAATAAGGTTGCCATATTATGAAAATGTTTTTTTAAATTCTGTAACAGTTTTTTCCATTTTTTTGATTAATTCTTCGGATGCTTTTTTGCCCTCACTTAATTCATCTATGATTTTTGGATACTTCCGGTTCATAAAATCATGATACTTGCCTTCAAATTCCAAAACTTTTTCAACAGCAATATTATCCAAAGAGCCACTTGTAACAAGCCAGATACTTAAGTATTCAAGAGCTTCCGAAAGGGGGGAGTACTGTGATTGCTTTAGGATTTCGATTGTTCTTTTGCCTCTCTCTAATTGATTAGCCGTTGCCTCATCTAATTCGCTGCCGAATTGAGCAAAAGCGGCTAAATTGCTAAATTGAGCCAATTCAAGTCTCATTTTTCCCGCAATTGATTTGATTGCCGGGGTTTGAGCAGCTCCGCCGACTCTTGAAACAGAATTACTTGCATCAATCGCAGGTCTGTTGCCGCTATAAAAAAGATCGGTCTGGAAAAAGATTTGTCCGTCAGTAATCGAGATTACATTAGTTGGGATATAAGCGGATAAGTCATTTGCCTGTGTTTCAATAATCGGCAGTGCTGTTATTGATCCGCCGCCATTTTCTTTGTTCATTTTTACAGCTCTTTCCAAAAGCTTTGAGTGAAGATAAAAAATGTCTCCAGGGTATGCTTCTCTTCCTGCGGGACGTCTTAAAATAAGAGAAATTTGTCTGTATGCCCAGGCGTGCTTTGTTAAATCGTCGTATACGACTAAAACATCTTGTCCTTTTTCCATAAAATATTCAGCAATTGAAACACCTGCGTATGGAGCAAGGTATTGAAGTGAAGCAGGGTGTGAAGCAGAAGCAACAACTACGATTGTGTATTCCAAAGCTCCGGTTTCTTTAAGTTTTTCAATAACTTGAGCAACTGTTGATTGTTTTTGTCCGATTGCGACATAAACACAGATTACTCCTTTTTGTCCTTTCTGTTTTGCGACTTGTTTTTGATTAATAATTGTGTCAATTGCAACAGCGGTTTTACCAATTCCTCTATCTCCGATAATAAGTTCTCTTTGTCCTCTGCCGATTGGTATCATGGCATCAATGGCTTTAATACCTGTTTTTAAAGGTGTACTAACAGGTTCTCTTTGAACAACTCCTGCGGCGATTCTTTCAAGAGGCATGGCTTTGCCTTTTTTGATTTTTGGTTTTCCGTCTAAAGGTAGCCCTAGCGGGTTAACAACTCTTCCCAAAAGTTCTTCAGAAGCCTCAATGCTCAAAAGTACTCCGGTTGTTTTTACGCTGTCTCCTTCTTTAATGTCAGTGGCTTGATCTAAAAGAATAATCGAGACACTGTCTTCATCAAGATTTAAGATTACTCCTTTTGCGTTGTTTTCGAAAGCAACTAATTCTCCCATCATTGCTTTAGAAAGACCCGAAGCAACAATGACCCCGTCTGTGTTTTTTTGGACAACACCTACGTTTTTTAAAGATGCGTCGCTTGTAAAATTTGCCAGTCTTTTTTCTAATTGTTTAATTATATTTTCTGAATTTTGCATATTAGTTTTTAATAAATGAAACCATTTCGTTTAAAGAATTTTTAATATTTACATCATAGATTGTATCATTGTCGATAAGTCTTATACCGGCCACTAAAGACTTGTCTTCTTTTATAACAACATTTTTATCCGAATACATTTTTTTAATTTGTTTTACGATTTCATTTGACGCTAAAATGCTTGAAACCAAAAGCGTAACGGTTTTGCTTTGATCATAATTTTTTAAAAGTTTTATGAATAACTTTAGCTCTTGTCTTGTTAATTGTTTTGAAATCCTATTAACTCTTGCCGAATCTAAATTATTTTTTATGTAACTTGCGCTTATTAATTTTTTAATTTGTTTTTTTGTCATATTAATTTACTTTTTTGATTTGCTTGAAGCTCTTATTTAATATCTGCTTTTGTTCTTTTGCGCTAAATATTCCTTCCAGCGATTTTGTTAACATCTCGGATGCTAATATACTTACTTTCTCTGAAATTTGGCTTTCAACCTCTTTTGATTCATATTCAATTTGTTGTCTGGCTTCCACGATCATTTTTTCTGTCTGTTTCTTAGCGTTTTCTTCTATTTCTTTTGCAATCTCAATTGCCTGAAGCCTTGCTTCGTCAATAATGTTTTTACCCTCATTTTGCGCTTTTAATAATATTTTCTTTTCTTCCTCAATTGTTTTTTCTAAAGTAATCTTTATTTCTTCAGCCTGTTTTAAGCTGTTAGAAATCGTATCCTGGCGTTTTTTAAGCATCTCAAAAACAGGCTTATATAAAAACCTTTTTAGTAAATAGAATATGATTAAAAAGTTTATAATTTGAGCAACCAGCATGACTGGATCAAACCCAAAGTTTTTCAATATTTCCATATTTTTATTTAATAAAAGCTAGAATCAAAGAATAAATTGCGATAGCTTCTGCAAAGGCCATTCCTAAAAGCATTGCCGGGAGAATTTTTCCGGATGCTTCAGGATTTCTTCCGATAGCTTCCATAGCCTTAGCGCCGATTAAACCGATTGCCAAAGCTGCCATTTGTCCTCCGATTGCGATAATTAAGCCCCCTGATATACTAAACTGCATGCGTACTCACCTCCTTAGCTTCTTCATGATGCGGTGTGGTTAAAATCGCCATGAATGCCATAGTTAACATTGAAAATACCAGTGCTTGCACAAGTCCGACAACAACCTCAAGCATTAAAAAAGGAAGTGGAAATAAGAATGCAAAGATAGTTGCTACGGTACCCAAAACTATTTCTCCTGCAAATATATTGCCAAATAGACGAAAAGAGAGTGAAATTACTTTTGTGATTTCAGAAGTTATTTCTAAAAACCCGATAAATAAATATATCGGGTTTAGTGAAAAGTATCTTGATAGATACCCCTTAATGCCGATGGTGTTAATACTCATAATATGGGTCGCAAAAGCTGAAACCAAAGCCAGAGCAAGTGTTACATTAAAATCACTGGTAGCTGCTCTAAAAAATGGGATAAGTTTATGGTCTTCATAAAATCCAACAGCAGAAATACCAGGAATTAGTCCTGTCCAATTAGCAACCAATATGAAAATAAAAAATGAGGTAAAAAAGGGAAATATTTTGGCTGCTCTTTCTCCTGCAACCGACTGCGCCAATGAATAAAAACCCTCTGTCATAATTTCGATAATATTTTGTAAAATTCCTGGAATTTTTGACATATTTTTATTAACTGCGATAATTAATCCTATTAAAAAGGCATCAACAAGAAGTGTGTCCAAAAACGCGTTTGTTACACTAAAAAAGCCCAAACGAACAATAGGTTCTGCTGCAAATGAAACCATCAATAATTAATTTTAAGGGTAAAACACTCTCAAGTCAAGCGGAAAAATTGCCAAAAGATTGAATCTTCTCAACAATAACAACCGGTTTATCATTTTTCGTATCAATTTTGCCAGTTATTAATACAACACTTTCTTTTGTTAAAAGACCTTTATACTGATCAAAAATTTTGGGAAATATAACGCATTCAAGAGTAATCCCGTTCTCGTTGGCGATTAAAAGAAAAGCCATTTCTTTTCCTGATTTTTTTGTAAAAATGCGTTTAATGTTTTCAATGATCCCTCCAATTACAACATTGGTTTGTTCTGTTTCCTCCTCTAAGGATTCAATGGTATGAGAAATTTGATCTTTTAATTTTATTAAGTTATCCATTTGGGGGTGGGCTGTTAAATAAAAACCTAAAAATTCTTTTTCAAAAGCAAGTTTTTCGTTATCTGAAAAATCGGCAAAATTACTTGCAGGATTATCTGAAAGCGGGGCGGTGGCGAATGTATCGTCGCCAAAAAGACTTGTTTGTCCTTGAATATCTTGCTTTTTCTTTTTACTTGCTTTGTCAATAATTTGAGGATAATCAATTAAGAGTTTTGCTCTGTTTCCAAAAGTATCCATGGATCCTGCTTTTATTAAGCTTTCCATGGTTTTTTTATTTATCGTTCCAAGGTCTACGCGTTTACAGAAATTTTCAAATGATTCAAAATCACCCCTTGCTCTGTTTTCATGAATATTTTTTATTGCCGCATCGCCGACATTTTTAATTGCAGATAATCCAAATCTGATTTTAGTGTTATCTTCAATTGTAAATACATCACCGGACTTATTAATATCAGGCGGCAAAACTTGGACATTTAATCTTTTGCATTCTGCGACAGCTTGGGCAATTTTTTCATTTTTAATAGGTCCCGTTGTGCCCCTGGATTCGGCAGTTAAGAGCGCTGTCATAAATTCAACAGGGAAGTGGGCTTTTAAGTAGGCTGTTCTAAAGGCAATTGTTGCATAGCACGCAGCATGAGCCTTGCCAAATCCATAGCCCGCAAAAGGTTCAAATAAAATCCATAAGTTCTGTGCTTTGTCTCTTGTCATTCCGTTGGTAACACAGCCTTCCACAAAATGATCGTGTTCTTTTTTCATTTCAGCAGGTATTTTTTTACCAACTGCTTTTCGGAGCTTGTCTGCTTCAAGCCACGAGTATCCTGCGACTTTAATAGCGGTTAATAAAAGATCATCCTGGAAGGTAATAATTCCATACGATTCTTTTAAAACATCTTCTAATCTAATGTCTGGGTATTTAATAAGTTTTGGATTATGTTTTCTTTTGATAAATTCAGGAATATTTGCCATGGGTCCAGGCCTATATAAGGCAACCATGGCTTGTAAATCAAAAATAGTTGTAGGCTTTAACTCTTTGATGTATCTTCGCATGCCGGGTGATTCAAGCTGAAAAATTCCGGTGGTTTCACCTGACGCTAATAATTTGTATGTTTTTTCGTCTTCAAATGAAATTTTTGAAAAATCTACGATTTTTCCCTGGTTTATTTCTATAAACTTAAGCGCTTCCTGAATAATTGTTAAGTTCCTAAGGCCTAAAAAGTCAATTTTTAAAAGTCCTACACCGTCTTCCCCGATGCTATACATGTCATATTGGCTGATAATTTTATCTCCGTTTGCTTCTCTTTGTAGCGGTGTATATTCCGTAATATCTTTATCTGCAATAACAACACCTGCGGCATGAACAGAAGCGTGTCTTGCAACGCCTTCTACTTTTCTTGCTAAATCAAGAATTTTTCTGGTTTCTTCTTCGGTTGAGTAGGCAATTTTCAATTCAGGACTTTGCTCTAAGGCCTTATCTAAGGTCATGCTATGTCCCTGCCAGCCGAGGGGGATTAATTTTGAAATCCTGTCAGGAATTGAATATGGATACCCCAACACTCTGCCAATATCTCTAACCGAACCTCTTGCCTCCATAGTTCCAAAAGTAATAATTTGAGCGACTTTATCTCTACCGTATTTTTGGGTTACATATTCAATAACCTCATCGCGTCTATTATCGGCAAAATCTAAATCAATATCAGGCGGGGAAGGACGCATGGGATTTAAAAATCTTTCAAAAGGAAGTTTAAAAAATAAAGGATCAATATCTGAAATCCCCAAAGCATAAGAAACTATTGAGCCAGCATTAGAACCTCTTCCCGGACCAACAGTAATGCCCTGGTCCTTAGCCCAATTAACAAAGTCGGCAACGATTAGGATATAAGTTTCGTAACCCTTTTTAAGAATAATAGAAAGCTCATATTCAGTTCTTTCTTTGATTTCATCTGTGATGGTCTTATAACGGTTAATAAGTCCTTCATCTACTTTAATTTTTATATATTCAGCCGGTGTGATTCCGCCCGGAACTTCAAAAATCGGCATAATCCATTTGCCAAGAGATATTTCAAGATTACACATATCAGCAATTTTCACTGTATTTTCTATGGCCTCAGGTGTTTGGACAAAAAGACCCGTCATCTCCTCGGAGCTTTTGATATAAAAATCAGGAGATGAAATCATAGATAATTTACGGTCTTTTTGATCAAGTGTAGTTTGGGTCTGGATGCATAAAAGCGCTTCCTGCGCTCTTGCATCGTCGCTTTCTACATAATGATTATCGTTTGTGGCAACCAAAGGGAGACCTAGTTTTTTGGAAAGCTCAATTAATTTTGTATTTAAAACTTCTTGTTCCGGAATATTAATATGTTTTTGAAGCTCTAAATAAAAATTATCTTTGCCAAATATTTCAGAGAGTTCTTTAGCTCTTTTTTCTGCAGTATCCTGTTGGTTTTTCATTAATGATTCGGAAACAAAGCCGTTTAAGCAAGCGCTTAAACAAATTAAACCTTCATGGTATTCTCTTAAAAGCTCTAAATCGGTTCTGGGTTTGTAATAGTAGCCCTCAAGCCCTGCAATTGAAATGATTTTCATTAAATTTTTATAGCCTTGAGTATTCTTGGCAAGAAGAATCAAATGGTTATAATCAGAGTCAATGCCTGCTTCCTTATCGTGGCGGGTGCGTTTGGTAATATAAATTTCTGCTCCGATTATTGGTTTTATGCCTTCTTCAACACAAGCCTTGTAGAAATTTATGGTGCCATACATATTGCCGTGATCTGTTATAGCAAGCGCAGGCATATTTAGTTCTTTAGCGCGCCTAACCATGTCTTTAATTTTTGAAAGACCGTCTAGAAGTGAAAATTCACTGTGATTATGAAGGTGTACAAAATCCGCCATAAATAAAAGGTTAGATTATTACTGTTTTATTTCTTCCTGTGCGTTTTGCTTCATAAAGACCCTGTTGATCTATT
This sequence comes from Candidatus Levyibacteriota bacterium, assembly GCA_016217835.1. Classification (GTDB taxonomy): domain Bacteria; phylum Patescibacteriota; class Microgenomatia; order Levybacterales; family UBA12049; genus JACRFQ01. The sequence continues at coordinate 13,446 of JACRFQ010000014.1, forward strand.
TTTTCAAAGAAATTTACATCATCATAGGGTTTATGAATACCGCCTCCGACACTAACGGTTATTGGGATATGTAATCCTTGACCATCAGTTTCAACGTAGAAGGGTGATTCCCCTATTGATGTTCTGATTTCCTCTGCAACTCTCGTAAGAGCTTCTTTAGTGTGCATACCAGGCATGAGCACAACTAATTCTTCGCCACCGTATCGGTATGCTTTGTCATTTAATCCTTCAGGCCGTGTTTGTCTGACTCCCGAATTTATGTTTTTTGATACCTCTATCAATATCCTGTCTCCGTTTGCGTGTCCATGAGTATCGTTTACATTCTTAAAATGATCGATATCAAATATTAAAAGTCCAAATGGAGCACCGCTGTTTAATAGTTCAGCGTAATCATGTGTGTATTCTCCTTTATTCCAGAGTCCTGTCATTGGGTCTTTTCTTCTTTTTTCATTCGCTCTTTCTGTAAGTTTTTCTCTAGCTACCATAGATCTGGCAATAAGGTCATCGTATTCATCCTGGGTTAAAATTCTTTTTTCTACTTTTTCTCTTTGTGTTCTTAACCAGTCTTTTGTAGCTTGAATTTGTTCAGCTGTGGAAAGCTCTCTTCTTTCAACTCCTCTTCTTTCAATAGGAGTATTTGTTTGTGTTGTTGGTTGGGGTGTTTCTTTGCCGTCTATCATTTTAGTTTCGCGGTTAAAACCGCCTTAATTCTTTCTGCGTCTATCTTTTCTTTAAATTGACGCATAACTCGACCTACTAAAAACATTATAACTGTTTCTTTGCCTTTTTTGTAGTCTTGTACCGCATTTTGATTTTCATTTATTACTTTTTCAATTATTTTAGCTAATTTTTCTTCGTTAACGTCTGTTTTCTTAGTTGTTTTTATAATTTCTTCAATTAATTTTGCAGGCAAAATGATATTAATATCGATTTTTTTGTTAATTATATAATTTGCAATTTGCTTTGCAGTTAATTCGTGTTTTCTGCCGATTGTCATTGCTTCTTCGAAATAGTCTGCAAGATCTCGTGTTTTAGTTAGTATCTCGCTGTCATATACCGAGAGCCCATATCCGCTTTGAAATCTGAACAGTTTATAAAAAGGTAGTTCTGGTATCAAGCATTCAATTGTTGCTAAATCTTCATTAGTCCATCTTATCGGTGGAATGTCGGGTTCCGGGAAATATCTGTAATCTGACGCTTCTTCTTTAACGCGCTGGCTTACTGTTGATGAATTTTTTTCAACAAATCCTCTGGTTTCCTGGATCGGGGTTTGCCCTTTTTCTAAAATTTCTTGCTGCCTTTTTATTTCATATTCAATTGCTTTGCCGACAAAACCAAATGAATTGATATTTTTTACTTCAACCTTGTAGGATGGTAGTTCGGTTTTGAGTTTTGAGTTTTGAGTTTTGAGTTCGCGTAGCGATATGTTTGGTTCAAGTCTCATTTCTCCTTTTTCCATGTCTGCGTTAGAAACGCCTAAATACCTTACAATTTGTTGAAGTTTTTGTAAATATTCTTTTACTTCCTCTGCGGTTTGGAAATCCGGCTCTGTAACAATTTCTACAAGAGGAACTCCCGAACGGTTAAAGTCAATTAGGCTTGAATTTCCTTCGTGGATAAGCTTTCCGGTATCTTCTTCCATGTGAACCCTGGTAATGCCTATTTTTTTGCCGTTTGAAAGCTCTATAAAGCCTTTTTGACAAAAAGGCTTATCGTATTGCGATATTTGATAGCCTTTGGAAAGATCGGGATAAAAATAGTTTTTCCTGTCAAATTTTGAAAATAGGGGAATATCACAATTTAGGGCAAGTCCAATCATTACGCACCATTCGATTGCTTTTTTGTTGGGTACGGGCAAAGCTCCCGGAAGCCCCAGGCAAACAGGGCAGGTGTGCGTATTTGGCTTTTGACCAAAATAATCAGCAGAACAGCTGCAAAACATTTTACTGTTTGTTTTAAGTTCTACGTGTACTTCTAAACCAATAACCGGTGTATATTTACTCATAATTTTAAATTTTCAATATTTCAATTTTAAATATGATCATAAATCGTATATCGTAAATCATAAATCTGGTGTTAGTTTTCTCCAATTTTCGTTTTGTGTATTTATTTCGTATTGATGCGCGCTTGCAAGAACCAATTGTTCACTAAATTGCGGTCCGATGATTTGCATGCCGATTGGCAGTCCTGATTTAGAAAATCCAACAGGAATATTTATACCCGCTAAACCTGCAATGGATGAAGGTTCAACTAAAACATCGGCGATTTCCCCAAACATTGAAGTATCCTTTGTCGCTCCGACGGGAAGCGCCAGGGATGGGCTGGTTGGAGCAATGATTATGTCAACTTTTTCAAATGCTTTTTCAAAATCTTTAATAATTACGGTTCTAACTTGTTGAGCTTTGTTGTAGTATTGGTCGTAGTAACCCGAAGATAGGGCATATGTGCCAAACATAATTCTTCTTTTTGCTTCCTCTGCGAATGACTCTCTGTCTTTTCCGTATCTGATTCCATCGTATCTTGCTAAATTTGAAGAAACCTCTGACCTTTGAATAATTGTATAAACATCAATTGCATATTTTGGGTCAAAAAGTTTAATATTTTCAATTTTTGCGCCTAAACTTTCGAATTTTTTAATGGCTGTTTTTATTAATTCTTCAACTTCTTTATCGATACCTTTAATAAAATAATCGCTTGAAATACCAATTTTTAAATCTTTAACGTCTTTATCTAAATGTTTAGAATACTCTAAAACTTCTTTTGGCGAGGTTGTTGCGTCTTTTTCGTCAATGCCTGCTAAAACTTCTAGAATTAAAGCGCTATCCTCAACGGTTTTGGTAATCGGACCGGGGGAATCAAGTGAAGAACCCATGGCAATAACACCGTATCTACTTACTCTTCCGTAAGTTGGTTTTAGGCCGGTAACTCCGCACCATGACGCCGGTTGTCTGATTGAGCCTGCAGTTTCCGAACCAATTGCAGCAATGCACTGATTGGCGGCAACAGAGGCGGCGGAGCCGCCCGAAGAGCCTCCTGGTAAGTGATTTGTATCCCATGGGTTCTTTGTCGCTCCGTAGTCGGAAGTTTCAGTAGAAGAACCATGAGCCCAGGCATCCATATTAGTTTTGCCTAAAATTACAGCACCCGCGTCTTTTAATTTTTTTACTACAGTTGCATCATATGGCGGAATATAATCGTCTAAAACCTTGCTTGACGCAGTTGTACGGATTCCTAGAGTTGAAAAATTATCTTTGATAGCAATAGGAATTCCTAATAATGGTTTAGCTTCCAAGGCGTCGCCTTGCGAAGCTAATTCTACATCTGCCTTTCTTGCCTGTTCCAGCGCTTGGTTTTCAGTTACGGTTACAAACGCATTGAGTTTTGGTTCAGTTTTTTTCATTTGCAAAAGACAAGCTTTTGTTAAATCAACAGCAGAGAAATCCTTATTCTTTAAACTTTCTTTAGCTTTTTGTAAGGTAAGTTTATTCATTTTCTTTAAAAATTGCTTTTACTTTAAAAAATCCGTTATGTTTTGATTTTGTATTTGATAAAGCTTCGTTTTGCGACAGCGAGGGTTTTGCTATGTCGTCTCTTGTAATATTTTCAAGGCCTGTAACCTGACTTGTGGGTTCAATATTTTTTGTGTCTACTTGATTAAGTTGTTCAACGTAATCAAGTGTTTCTTCAAGTTGCTTTTCGAGTTTCAATTTTTCATCCGGCAGCAAGGTAAGGTTAGCCAGTTTTGCAATATGAGAAATGTTAATTTTCATCAAGGTTATTATATTGTAACTTTAAGCTTTTTAGCAATTATTAATCTTGCTTCTTTTTCATATTGATTATCAATTTTTTTAAGTTCTATTTTTGTTTTATATTTGTTTTCCAAAGCTTTTTGAATTAAAAAATCTGCTAACTTTGGGTTTTTAGGTAAAATTGGTCCGTGAAGATAAGTTCCGATGCTGTTTTTATAAATTGCACCTTCTGTCTGATCGTTTCCGTTATTACCAAACCCTTTAATAACTTTTCCTAATGGTTTAATATTTTTTCCAAGGTATGTTTTTCCCCCGTGATTTTCAAAACCAATAAGCTTATCAAACAATTCAGAACTTGCTATTATATTGCCGATAAGTCTTGTATTTTCTAAATTTTGAGTATATAAATCAAAAATTCCAAGTCCCTTAATAATTTGTCCATCGGACTTTTTATAATAATTACCTAAAAATTGATACGCGCCGCAGACATAAAGTCCAGGTATTCCATTTTCTATTAAATGTTTTAGATTTTCTTTTTTTGAAAATAAGTCTTTCGCAACAATTTCTTGTTGTCTGTCCTGTGCCCCTCCCATTAATAGCAGGTTGCACGTAGTAAGTAGCTTGTAGTCAAAGCCTACATTTAAATTTATAATTTTTGTTTCAATACCCCTCCATTCGCATATTTTTTGTAAGACTTTGACGTTACCAATATCGCCATAAACATTCATAAGAGTAGGGTAGAGCCAGCCGATGGTTAATGATTTATGATTTTGTGTCATGATATTTTTTTGCCGATAATTAATTTTCTTACTTCAAGCATGGCAGAATAAGTAGGAAGTATGAATAATACTTCATTGTCTTTTGTATTATCAATTGCATAATTCAATGCAGTGTTTAAGTCTTCATGGGCTTTGAATCGTAGATTTTCATACCTTAATCTTATTGCTAGGTCATAAGTTCTTTCGCCTGAAATATGAATATTTTTTATTTGTTTAAGATAATCTAAATTCGTGTCCCAAATCCAAGAAACATCAAGGCCATCAGGAATTCTGTCGTTTAAAACAATCAGGATATTTTTAGCTTTTAAAGATTTTATCGTGGCGAGTGATTCATTAAAACTGGTTGGATTTTTTGATAAAAATATTTTTATTTTTTTGCCGTTAAATTCTAAGTCTTCCTGCCGTCCGAACGCAGGCTTAAAAGAATTTAGCGCTTTTTGAATAATCTCATCTTTTATATTTTCCTGTTTTGCAAATAAAACTCCTGCCAAAAAATTATATTTGTTATACTCCCCTGCCAACGGATAATAGGGGAGTGAAGTAATGCTTGTTTTGGGTTTTTCAAGTCCGCAATTTTGACATTTCCAGTTTCCCAAATGAGAAAAATATACACTTTCGTAGGTTAAAGTATTAAGGCATTTAGGACAATAAATTGAATCGGCTCCATGACTAATTTTATTATTATTTTTTTCATTTAGACCAAAATATAAAGATTTGTTTTTGGCATTGTTAGAAAGGTATGCCACTTGCGGATCGTCTGCGTTTAATATCAATATGGTATCTTTAGAGAGATTTTTAATTGACTCTTTCCATCTTTGAATTATTGCATCAACTTCGCCATATCTATCCAATTGATCTCTAAAAAGATTTAAAGCAATAAGATAATCAGGAGTTAAAGCTTTATTTACTTCAGGTACTGAATTTTCATCAACTTCAAAAATTGCAAAATCATAATTTGTTTTTTTAAATAGACCGCTTGATAAAATAACAGAAGACGCAATGCCGTTTAGCAAATTTGCCCCTGATGAATTTAAAAATACTTTTTTATTATTTTCTTTTAGAATTGTTTCAATAAGTTTTGAGGTAGTTGTTTTTCCGTTTGTGCCGCAAATTACGATGATTTTTGTTTTGCTATTTAAAAAATAATCTTTTACAAAGTTTCTATTTAATTTTAATGCAATATGACCTGGCCAGGTAGAACCGTGGCCCAAGTTTAATTTTTTACTTAAAAAAGAAAAGATTTTTCCTAATAAAAGGATTATGTAATTCATCTTACATCGAGCGAAGGATCCGTATTCTGTCTTCTAATGGAGGATGAGTGTTAAATAGACCTGTAAAAAAGTTTTTTACTTTTCTATTATCAAAGGGATTTTCAATAAACAAATGAGCTGTGGCATTGCTTGCATTTTTGGGCGCAGTTTTATCTTTTGCAAGTTTTTCTAAAGCGCGAGCAAGTCCCTCGGGATATCTTGTTAAAAGCACACCCGAAGCGTCTGCCAAGTACTCTCTTTTCCGAGAAATTGCGGTTTGAATTAAGATCGCGGCAATTGGAGAAAGTATAGCAAATACAATCGCTAAAATTAAAAAAATTGTGTTTCCCTTGTTTTCTCTGGAATCGGAATAAAACGATGCCCTGATGAAAAGATCAGAAAGAATTGCAACAAATCCGACAAGGATTGCAACAATTCCCATCACCCTAATATCGTAATTTCTAATATGCGAAAGTTCGTGTCCTATTACGCCTTCAAGTTCCGCGTCATTAAGCATATTTAAGAGTCCTGTGGTGGTGCAGACCACGGCATGCTTGGGATCTCTGCCGGTTGCAAAAGCATTTGGAGAAGCTTCATCCATTACGTAAACCTTGGGTATGGGAAGTCCAGCGGCAATACAAAGGTTTTCAACAGTCCTAAAGTACCTTGGATAATCAGATTTTTTTATTTCTTTAGCGCCCGTTGTTGCAAGAACGAGCTTATCTGAATAATAGTAGCTTCCGATACTTGTTAGTCCTGCAATTATTAAAGCAATGCCTGCATAACCGTATCCACTAAATCCGAGCGCCTTACTGAATATATAAACCATAGTTGTTATTACTAAAACAAATAACAACATGATTATCCATGTTTTATTTTTATTTGCAGAAATTGCAGAATAGATATTCATATTTAAAAATTAACTTTTACTTCTTTTTTTTCTGCTTCTGTTGCGCCGAAAAATTCAGCTTGCCTAAAATTTAAGAGTTTTGCAAATAAAACATTTGGGAATACTTTAAGTTTTGTATTATAGTCTAAGACTATACTGTTGTAGAACTGCCTTGCGTAAGCTACTTTATTTTCCGTATCGGATAACTCTTCCTGAAGTTCCATAAAGTTTTGACTCGCTTTTAAGTCAGGATAGGCCTCGGCAATTGCAAATATTGATTTAAGCGTTTTGCTAAGTTCAGAATTTACTTTTGCTTTTTCTTCTACTCCCGTTGCTGATACAAGATTTGCTCTTTCTTTAGCTACTTTTTCAAAAAGTTCCTTTTCGTGTTTAGCGTATCCTTTTACGGTTTCAATTAAATTTGGAATTAGATCAGCTCTCCTTTTTAGTTGCACGTCAATTTGTGAAAGACTTTCGGAAACGCGCATTTTTGCAACAATGATGCTGTTATACAGATACCAAAGAAAAATTATTATTGCTACTGCAAATATTAGTAATTGAAGATTCATAAGACACCTCCTTTCGTTAATTTATTTATTTAACCATTCCAAGAATTCATTATACGATAAAGTGTTTAAGATGTCATTTTTTGTCGCCCAACCTCTTCTTGCCATAAATATACCGTATTTTTGTAAACCCATCTGTTCAACATCGTGACTATCTGAATTTATCACCATTTTTATATTTGATTCAACAGCCATTTTAATTATATTGTCGGGCAAATCTAATCGTCCAGGCCAGCTGTTAATTTCTAAAGCTTTATTATTTGTTTTGCAGAATTCAAATATTTTATCCCAATCCAGTTCAAAACCAGGGCGCTCGTTTAACATTCTGCCTGTCGGGTGAGCGAGTATCTTTGCTTTTTTATGCGAAAGTCCGTTAATTACTCTTTTAGTCATCTCGTCCTTACTCATTGAAAAAACGCTATGGATAGAGACAATAGCGCCATCTAAAAGATTTAAACTTTTATTATCGATTGCAAGATTGCCGTTGGGTAAGATATCTGTTTCGAGTAACTTAATTATTCGAACATCTTTCATGTTTGATTGAAGCTGATTTATGTAATTATTGCGTTTAGATAAAATTTCGTAAATTTTTTGATTAGTATGTTTAGAGACACTGGGGTTGTGTTCGGAAAATCCTAGGTAATTATAGTTTAAATCTTTTGCTTTTTTAAGCATGGTTTCCATTGTGTCCATGCCTAAATCATGGCTTGGTTCAATTGGATAATTTGAATGAATATGCAAATCTCCCCTAAGATCGCTTAATTCAATCAGCTTAGGAAGCGTATTGTTTTCGGAAGCCTCGATTTCTCCTTTGTCTTCGCGTAATTCAGGAGGAATCCATTGTAATCCGATTGCATTATAAAACTTCTCTTCGTTACTGTATTTTTCAATTTTTCCTGATTTTATATTTTTGATACCGTATTCGGATAAAGATAAACTCTTTTTTAACGCAAGTTCGCGTAAGGCAATATTATGATTTTTGCTGCCTGTAAAATGCTGAAGCAGCGATCCAAAGCTTTCTAATGGTTGAATCAATAAATCGATTTGTCTTCCTCCCGATACCATAATCGAGGCTGAAATATCGCCTTTTTCAATAATTCTTTCCTTGGAAGGATAGTTTATAAAATAGTCTATAATTTTTTTGTGGTCTTTTCCGGCAACTGCAATATCAATGTCTCCAACAGTTGAAACGCGCCGTCTAAGGCTTCCTAGAGCTTCAACTTTTTCAATTTCCGGGCATTTTCTTAAGTAAATAAGTAATTTTTCAGCTATTTCAAAAGCATATGGGAGAGGCATTCTGGTTGTTTTTCCCTTGCCTTCTTTAAATTCCTCAATGCTTCTTAATATATCTGATTGCGACTTATTGCCAAAACCCTCCATGTTAGCAATCTTTCCCGATTCTGCCAGGTTTTTTAGTTTTTCAATTACGGTTTTTGGATCGTTTAAATGAAATTCCTTTACTAATTTATAACTTTTTTTAGGTCCAAATGAGGGTATATCCATGAGCACAAATACGGATTCCGGAATATCTTTTAAAACCCATTCAAAATGTGAAACCTTGCCCTTTTTAAAAAGTTCAACCAGGTGTGATTTAAGCGTATTACCAATACCGGGGAGGTCATTCAATTTATCTTCAAGATAGAAATCTTTTAGTTCTTGAGTAAGATTTAGAATTGTGTCGGCGGCTTTTTGATAGGCGATAATCTGAAAGCGGAATTTATTTTCATCTTTGATGATATACGAGGCTGCAACATTTTTTAAAAGTTTTGCAATTTGTTGATTACTCATAGCAAAATGAGCATAGCACTTTAGGGCTATTTTACGCAAGAATATGATTGACTAGGGTTCAATTATTTGTTAGGATAGGAAAGCTATGGGGTGGTAGCTCAGTTTGGTTAGAGCGCTTCCCTGTCACGGAAGAGGTCGCGGGTTCGAGTCCCGTTCACCCCGCACATAGCTAAAATCTTCTGCCTAAAATATATCTTCTGTCCGGAAAGGAGGATTATTATGGCTAAAAAAACAAAATTGAAAAAACCTTCGGTAAGAATTGTTAAATCATCACCTAAAAAACAAGACGGTTTTTTATTTCAAATTAAATGGGGTGAGTCCTATACAAGTTTATTTTTGGGAGCAGTAGTCGTTTTAGTTGCATTGGTATTGGTATTTTCATTTTTCAAATCTAAAAATACTCAAACAGGTTTATCATCAGATACTAATTTAACAAACGAAACAGTATTGCCACAATCTTATACTGTAAAAGCAGGCGACGATCTATGGTCAATTGCTGAAAAAATATATGGTTCGGGTTACAACTGGATTGATTTGGCAAAGGCTAATAAATTAGAAAATCCAAGCGTTTTGTATGTTGGAACAAAATTATCGGTTCCTGATGTTAAAGTATTGGCAAAAACAGTTGAGGTAAAAAATACTCAATCAAAAAATACAATTACAGGCAATACCTATTCGGTTGTAAAAGGAGATTATCTTTGGGATATTGCAGTTAGAGCATACGGAGACGGATACAAATGGGTTGAAATTGCAAGAGTAAATAAACTTGTAAATCCAAATGTAATTCATTCCGGAAACGTGTTTTTACTTCCTAGATAATTTTATAAATAAATTTATTACTGTATAATAGCTTTAAGCTTTATGCGGTAGTAGTTCAGTGGTAGAATGTCTCCTTCCCAAGGAGAAGGTCGCCGGTTCGAATCCGGTCTGCCGCTCATAAAAATACTGGGCTTTAACCCAGTATTCACGAAGTGTATTGGTCATATATCTCCTTCAGGGTGTTAAATTTATACCCAAATCCCCATTTTGTCAAGATGACGATTTATATAAAAGAATATAGAAATATCACAAAATTTATACTTGACCTTTGTTTTTAATTTTGATACTATAAATCGTGCCCACCAGAAAAAAAACTACAAAATATATCTTTGTTTCAGGCGGTGTAATTTCCGGAATCGGAAAAGGAACCACCGCTGCTTCTATCGCGCTACTTTTAAAATCTGCAGGTTATAAAATTGCTCCCATTAAGTTTGAAAACTATTTAAATATTGACGCGGGAACAATCAATCCCATAGAACACGGTGATCCATTTTTGTGTGAAGACGGAACAGAAACAGACATGGATATCGGCACATACGAAAAGTTTTTAAACGAAGACATGGGCGAAGATAATTTTGTCACAATCGGAAAAATTTATAAAACAGTCATAGACAGGGAAAGACGGTTTGAATATAACGGCGAAGACGTAGAGGCAATTCCTTATATTACAGATGAAATTATCGGAAGAATAGAAATTTTAGCAAAAAAGAAAAAGGCAGATATTGTAATCATTGAATTGGGAGGAACTGCCGGAGAATATCAGAATATATTTTACTATGAAGCTTCCCGCATGATGACCCTAAAAAAGCCAGAAGACGTAATTCATATTCACGTAAGTTACGTGCCGACTCCCGGTCATTTAGGTGAGCCAAAAACAAAGCCAACACAACTGTCCGTAAGAACTCTAAATTCAATGGGTATTCAGCCTGATTTTATAATCACCAGAGGCGAAAAATACTTAGATCAAAGAAGAAAAGACAGATTAGCGCTTTTTTGTAATATGCATGACGATGACATTATCTCGAGTCCGGATTTGCCTTCGGTTTATGAAATTCCGCTGGTTTTACATAAGCAAGGACTTGATAGGAAAATTTTGAAAAAATTAGGACTTAAAGTCGTAACTCCAAATTTAAAAGAATGGATAAAGTTTGTTGAGAGCACAAAAAATACCAAAAATGAAATTGAAATAGCAATTGTAGGTAAGTATTTTGATACAGGAGAATATCAATTAAAAGATTCTTATGCGGCGCTTTTTGACGCAATTGATCATGCGTCATGGAAAAAAAGTGTGGTTGTTAAAACAAGGTGGGTTGATGCAGAAAGAATTGAAAAAGATGGCGCTGAAAAAATTATCGGAAAACCAAACGGAATTATTGTTCCGATTGGCTGGGGAGAAAGAGGGGCAGAGGGCATGATTAAAGCTGCTTCTTATGCAAGAGAAAATAAAGTTCCTTATTTGGGGCTTTGTTACGGTATGCAGTTGGCAGCGGTTTCTTATGCCAGGGATGTTTTAGGATTTAAAGACGCAAATACGGTTGAAAATGACAAAAAATCAAAACATCCTGTGATTTATTTTATTCCTACTCAAAAAGAGCTTTTAGAAAAAAAAGCCTATGGCGGCACAATGAGGCTTGGCGGATGGGATGCATTAGTTAAAAAAGGGACAAGGGCTTTCGAAATTTATAATAAATATAATGGTTTTAAAAATAAGTCAAATAGTTTAACCAGTGAAAGACACAGACACAGATATGAATTTAATAATAAATATGCCAATGATTTTGAGAAAGCAGGATTTACAATAAGTGCTAGATCGGTTAAAGAAAATTTAGTTGAAATAATGGAGCTACCAAAAATCACACATCCGTTTTATTTGGGAACCCAGGGTCATCCTGAATATAAAAGCAGACCATTATTGCCACATCCCATATTTTTAGAATTCATTGAAGCTTGCGCATCAAAGTATTGAGTAATCTTAAAATTTAAGCTATAATACTAACTTATGATTGCAAGTATTGATTTTGTTCCAGGGGATATTTTAAAAGTCTACCAAAAAATTAAAGAAGGAGAAAAAACAAGAATTCAGATTTTTGAAGGTGTTGTTTTGGGTATTAACGGACGAGGCGAAAATAAAATGTTTACTGTTAGAAAATTAGTCGGAGATGTTGCTGTTGAAAAGATTTTTCCGGTTTATTCACCAAATATAGAAAAAACAGTTGTTAAAGCTCATTCTAAAAATAAAGTAAATAAAGCAAAACTTTATCATCTTCGCGAGAAACATAACAATTAATTTTTATGTTTATTCCAAATCCGGTTGCCAGGCTTGGAGAAGAAAAAGCTTGTCGATACCTCATTAAAAACGGCTACAAAATTATTGAAAGAAATTTCCGAAAAGGCTACGGCGAAATAGATATTGTATCGATACATCAAAATATTTTAGTTTTTGTTGAAGTTAAAACAAGAACTTCAAATTTATATGGCGGGGCAATAGATGCAATTTCACCTCAAAAAATTAAAAAGTTAGTAAGAACTGCGCAGTTTTATAAAATGCTTCATCCAAAATTACCGGATGCCTTAAGGATAGACGCAATTCTAATAGATTTAAATTCAAATAAAGAAGTATTAAATTTTAAACACGTCGAAAATATTAGTGGGTTTTAAGAAGTTTTATCTGCTCCCGCAGTATAGTTGCCGTTTCAAAATCCAAATCTTTTGCAGCCTCCCTCATTTCTTTTGTCAGTTTTTTAATTAATTTTGCTTTATCATCGGGAAGTATGACTTCTTTTTTTGTTAATGTCAGTAAATAATTTAAATCTTGCGCTTTTTGTTCGTGTTCAATCAATTTTCCTCTGATTGTTTTAAAAATTGTTTTTGGAGTAATATTATGTTTTTTGTTGTAAGCAATTTGGATATCGCGTCTTCTGTTTACCTCATCAATTGCTGCTTTCATAGATCCTGTAACCGAATCTGCATACATAATAACTTGCGAGTCAACATTTCTGGCAGCTCTTCCCATGGTTTGAATTAGTGAAGTTTTGTTTCTCAAAAACCCTTCTTTACCGGCGTCTAAAATTACAACGAGGGCTACTTCGGGTAAATCTAACCCTTCTCTTAATAAATTAATTCCGATTAAAACATCGTGCTCTCCGCTTCGTAATTTATCTAAAACATCCTGCCTTTTTAAAGTTTCAATGTCTGAGTGAAGGTAAGAAACCTTAATATCCCTTTCTTCCAAATATGAAGACAGGTCTTCGGACATTCTTTTTGTAAGTGTGGTTATAAGGACTCTTTGCTTCTTTTTAACTCTTGCAGCAATTTCTTTTATTAAATCCTCAATTTGTCCTTTTGTAGGCTTAACGCTGATTTGAGGATCGATTAATCCCGTAGGTCTTATTAATTGTTCGGTAACTGCATCATTTTCCTTGGCAAGACTGATTTCATAATCATTAGGAGTTGCGCTGACATAAATTGTCTTATCAACTCTTTTCATAAATTCTTCAAATCTTAAGGGCCTGTTATCCAGTGCCGATGGAAGTCTAAATCCGTAATCGATTAGGGTTTGTTTTCTTGATCTGTCACCGTGATACATACCTCTAATCTGGGGAACTGTAATGTGTGATTCATCAATAATTGTTAAAAAATCATTGTTGCATTCTTTAAAATAATTTAAAAGAGTATATGGAGGTTCTCCCGGTTTTCTGCCGTCAAAGTAACTTGAATAATTTTCAATGCCGTTTACAAACCCAACTTCGTCTATCATTTCTAAATCATAGTTTGTTTTTTGTAAGAGTCTGTGAGCTTCCAGCATTTTTCCCTGGCTTTTTAATTCATCAACGCGGATTGCAAGGTCTTTTTTAATTTTTGGAAAAATATCTTTGTAGGTTTGTGGGTTAGTCATATAATGTTTTGCAGGATAAATTACAGAGCCCTCCAGTATTTTAATTGTGTCTCCTGTGATTGGGTCAAATTCAACTAAATTTTCTATTTTATCGTTTGAGATAGTAATTTTTATGCCATAATCTAAATACGCCGGAAATAAATCAATGTCTTCGCCTCTGACCCTAAAAGTGCCCCGGCTGAATTCATAATCATTTCTTTCGTACTGAAGATCTGTGAGTCGTAAAATAATATCTTTTTGTGTAAGCTTAATGTCTGGTTTTAATTCCAAAACAAATTTTCCGTATTCTAAAGGCGAACCCAAATTATAAATGCAAGAAACCGAGGCAACTACGATTACATCATTCCTCGTTAAAAGGTTAGCAGTAGCTGAAAGTCTTAATTTATCAATTTCCTCGTTTATCTGAACTTCTTTTTCAATATATGTGTCATTTTGCGGAATGTAAGCTTCTGGCTGATAATAATCATAATAAGAAACAAAATAACAAACTATATTATTTGGAAAAAAATCTCTAAACTCCTGATAAAGTTGAGCGGCGAGTGTTTTATTGTGTGAAATTACAAGTGTTGGCTTTTGAATTTTTTGAATAACATTTGCCATGGTAAATGTTTTACCACTGCCTGTAACGCCTAAAAGTACTTGATTTTTAAAATTACTTTTAAGTCCTTTGGCTAGCTTTTCTATAGCCTGCGGTTGGTCTCCCGTAGGTTTAAATTTTGATTCAAGTTTAAACTGCATGAGCTTAATTTTAACATAAATTGATACAGTCTGACTTCTTGACAAAGTTCTATTAATTTTCGTATAAAATATACATATGGCCGGAGTACTATACAAAAAAGAAAGAGAAGTTTTGGAATTTTTAGCGCAATTTCAAAAACAATATGGTTATTCACCCACATTGGCTGAAATTGCAGCCGGAACCGGACACAGAAGCAATTCAACTGTTCATTCACTAATTAAATCGCTGGTTGAAAAGGGTTATGTTCAAAAAGTCGACGGCAATACAAGGGTATTAAAAATTGTTGATGATAAAGTCACGCTTTCGCTTACAGGAAGTAAGCCCGCAATAGAATTACCCCTGCTTGGATTTATCGCAGCAGGGAGCCCCTTAGAGCCTCACACAGACCCAAATGCGTCCTTTTTCGTATCGGCATCTCTTTTGTCGGGGAAAAATACCGCTTATGTACTACAAGTTAAAGGAAATTCAATGATTGAGGATGGTATTTTAGATGGGGATTTTGTAGTTATAGAAAAAATGTCCGAAGCCGCAAACGGAGATATAGTGGTTGCAATTGTAGATGATAATTTAGCAACCCTTAAAAAGTTTTATAAAGAAAACGATAGAATTGTTTTAAAACCTGCAAATTCAGAAATGTCTCCAATTTATCCAAATCATTTAACAATTCAGGGCAAAGCTGTTGGGATCGTTAGAAAATTCTAATAAGAAACAAAAGCTATTTTTTAAATTTGATTAATTTTAATTTGTGATTTATATACCAAAGACCAGCCAGTACCACAAAAACCAAAATAACTAATTCAAATTTTCTAAAATATCCTCCGAGTACGCTCCACTTGCTTCCAAGATAAAAACCTACATAGGAAACAACCGAAACATAGATAATTCCACCTAAAAGCGCGCTGATAATAAATTTATAAAATTTAATTTCTGTAATTCCAGCGGCTACTGCGATAAAAGATTTTATGCCGGGGGTCATTTTGCCGATAAAAACAACAGGACTGCCGTATTTTTTCATCCAATTAGTGGCCTTAAGATAATCATGTTCGGTTAAGAGTATAATTTTTCCGTACTTTTTAATAAGAGAAAGTAATAAATTTTCTTCCAAAAAAAATCCGATTGCATAACCAATACTGGATCCTACCAAATCTCCTAAAATTCCAATAATAATTACATATAATAAAGATAGGCTTCCCTGATTCGATAGAAATCCTGCGAAGGGTAGCGTTACTTCAGACGGAATAGGAATTGCAGCGGCGTTTAAAACCATCAATAAAAATATGCCAAGATAGCCTGTGGATTGAATTAGATGTATAATAAAGCCTGTTAATTGTTCGAGCATATGGGTAATTTATACATTGTAGCAACACCGATCGGTAATTTACAAGACATTACTTTAAGAGCAATGGATACATTGAGTTTTGTTGATTTTTTATTGTGCGAAGACGTAAGAACAACTTCAAATTTATTAAATTTCATCAATAAGAGATTAGAAAATGAAGGCAAAAAACCAAGATTAATCCCTTTATATGAAGGAAATGAAGTAAAAGTAATTTCTGAAGTAATTTTGGCGCTTAAAAATGATTCCAATATAGCAATTGTATCTGATGCAGGTACTCCTACTATATCCGATCCAGGATTTAAGCTTGTAAGAGAATGCATAAAAGAGGGGATTAAAGTAATGTCAATTCCGGGACCAACATCTTTGATTTCAGCTTTAGTTTCTTCAGGACTTCCAACAGATAAATTTTTATTTATGGGTTTTTTACCCAAAAAACAGGGTCATAAAAAAACAACACTTGAAAATATAAAAAAATCTTTAAAATTAATAAATTCAACTGTGATTATTTTTGAATCACCTCATAGGATAATCGCAACGCTGGAAGAAATAAAAGAAGAATTTGGCGATATAGAAATAGTTGTTGCAAGGGAACTGACAAAAATTCATGAAGAAATAAGAAAAGATTTAATAAGTAATCAAATAAGTCATTATAAAAAGGGCATCAAGGGAGAAATAGTTTTACTTTTCAATCTAAAGTGATTTAATTTGTTTTTCGATTTGCAAAAGCCTGTTATATTTTGCAACTCTTTCGCCTCTGACAGGAGCTCCGAATTTTACATAGTCGGCCGAAGCTGCAACGGCAAAATCTGCGATAAAATCGTCATTTGTTTCTTGAGAACGGTGGGAAACAATAATTTTTAAACCAGCCTGTCTTGCCATTTCAACAACTGCTAATGCTTCAATAACCGTACCGATTTGGTTAGGTTTAATAATAATTCCGGTAATAGTTTTTTTATCAAGAGCGGTTTGAAGCCTATATGGATTTGTAACTGTTAAATCGTCTCCGACGATAAGCATCTGCGCTGATAGTTGTGAGCAAAGCTTGGTCCAGCCGTCCCAATCATCTTCGGAAAGACCGTCTTCCAGGTAAAGGAGATGGAAATCTTTACCCAGTAATTCATAAAAAGAAATAATATCGTCGCTGCCAAGCCCAGCCTGCTTATCTTTTATGTGATATCTTTGATCAATATATAAACTATTTGTCGCAGCATCTAACCCCAAAAAGACATCGAATCCGATTCTTAAATTTATTGATTCTGTAGCTTGTTTAAGAAGAGTCAGGGCGTCTTGATTAGAGGCAACCGCGGGTGAAAATCCGCCTTCATCTCCAATAAGGGTCGATAAATTATTGATTTGTAGATGCTTTTCAAGCGCAAAATAAACAGAAGTGCCGATATTAAGCGATTCTTCATAGGATTTTGATGTAGCCGGGATTAGTAAAAATTCCTGAAAATCAATTGTTCCGCGGGCATGTTTTCCACCGTTAATAATGTTAAAAGCAGGGGTGGGGATTTTTAAAGGCATGTTTTCTTTTTTAATGTATTCCCTTAAGTATAAAAACAAAGGTAAAACAGAGCTTTTGGCTGCAGCTTTGGCAACCGCCATTGAAACAGATAATGTTGCATTTGCACCAAGCCTGCCCTTATTATGTGTACCGTCTAAATCAATCATTTTTTTATCAATATCTTGTTGTTTTGAAGCTTCAATTCCCATAAGTGCAGGAGAGATAATTTCATTTATGTTTAAAATTGCGTTGTTTACTCCAAATCCCTGAAATCTTTTTTCTTCGTTATCTCTTATTTCTACAGCTTCGTATTTCCCCGTTGAAGTGCCTGATGGGCAAGACGCTGTGCCCGTTGATCCGTCCGTTAAGACAACAGTTGTTTCAATTGTTGGATGACCCTTTGCGTTTAATATTTCTCTTGCAAAGATTTGTTTAATTTTTGCCATATTATTTATTTAAAATTTCTTTTTCAGTTTGCGAAAGAAGTTTTCTGGTACTCTCAATTGCATCAGGCGATACAGATACACTGGTAGTTCCCCATTCAACCAATTTTCTAACAAGCTCGGGATAAGTAGACACTGCTTGTCCGCACATCGAGGATGTAATGCCAAATTTATGCGCTGTTTTAATTATATGTTCAAAAGCCCAAAGAGTTGATTGGTCCATTTCGTTAAACTCACTGGCAACTTCCGAGTTATCCCTGTCTGTTCCCATTGTAAGCATAGTTAAGTCATTAGAGCCAATCGAGATACCGTCAATTCCTACTTCAATAAATTTTTCAAGCAAGATCACATTCGAAGGTATTTCAACCATCATCCAAATCTTAAATGTAGATGAACGTGAAAGCCTTGAATCATTAATAAGTTTTTTTACTTTTATCAGTTCTTCAACCGTTCTTACAAACGGAATCATGATCCATAAATTTTTATATCCCATTTTGTTTCTGACATTTTTTATTGCTTCAAGTTCCAGTTTAAACACTTCCGGATCATGAATATATCTAAAAGCTCCCCGGAATCCAAGCATTGGGTTTGACTCCTGTGGCTCGTAATCTTTTCCGCCGACCAAATTTCTGTACTCATTGGTTTTAAAATCGGAAGTTCTATAAACCACCGGTTTTTGATCAAATGCTTTGCAAAATTTAGCAATATCATTTGCCAATTTATCAATATATATATGTTTTTTACCATCATGAATCATTTTTTTAGGATGAACCCCGATATCTGCCATGATAAATTCTGCTCTTAATAAGCCGATTCCGTCGGGATTTTTTTGCGAGATTTTATCAGCCAAATCCGGTTCGGCTAAATTTACATAAAGCTTGGTGACTGTCTTAATATCTGAAACAGCTTCTATATGAGCGTTATTGTTTGTTAAAAATCCGCCTTTATAAATTTGACCGTTTGTGCCGTTAACCGTTATTATATTCCCAGTTTTTAATTGTTTAGTTGCAAACTCCGTACCTACAACAGCCGGAATTCCAAGTTCCCTTGAAACAATTGCTGCATGTGAAGTCCTACCACCGCTATCTGTAACTATTGCCACTGCTTTTTTCATTGCGGGTACAAAGTCGGGATTTGTTTGAGGAGCTACTAAAATATCACCAGATAAAACCTTATCGATTTCTTTTGGTGAAAAGATTACTCTTACGGGGCCTGATGCAATCCCGGGGCTTGCAGGATCACCTTTTAATATTAGGTCGGATTCTTTAAGGACGGTATTATTTGCTTTAGTGACATTTTTTGTAGTTGTAACAGACCTTGTTTGTACAATGTAAATATTATTTTTTTCTATTGCCCATTCAAGGTCTTGGGGAAAATAATAATGTTTTTCAATTTCTTTTCCCAGTTTTGCTAAGCTTAAAATTTCTTTTTCTGATAATTTTTGTTTTGAACCCTGCTTTTTAGAAAGTTTTATTCCTTTATTATTAACCCCTTTTTTTATCAAGCTACGGTCTTGAATAGAAGTTTTTTTGGATAAAACTTTTAATTCCTTTTTATCTACTTCGTAATGATCCGGGGTAACTGCTCCCTGAACAATTAATTCTCCGAGTCCATATATAGCTTCTATTGTAATTTTGGATTTATCATTTGTAACGGGATCAATTGTAAACATGATTCCGGATTTATCGGATTCAACCATTTTTTGCACAACTAAAGCAATGCCAATTTTAATATCGTCATATTTTTGTTGATGTCTGTAATAAATTGCACGGCCGTCATATAAAGAAGCCCAGCCTTCTTTGATTTTTTCTAAAAGCACAGCATCACCCTTAACATTTAAAAAAGTTTCCTGTTGACCGGCAAAAGAAGCGTTAGCCAAATCTTCTGCAGTTGCGCTGGACCGTACTGCCACTAAAGCATGACTAAAAGGACCGCTTAATTTATTATACGAAGATACAATGTCTTTAATTAATTGATTTGAAAGCGTACCGTTTTTAATAAGTTTTTTAATATGTAAAGAAACTTGTTCTAAGGATTTCGAATCTTCAAAATTTGTTGTAGATAAAAGATGTTTGATTTTAATGGTTAAATTATTTTCTCTGATAAAATCGTAGTAAGCGTTTGAGGTTATTATAAAACCCGGGGGGACGGGAAAACCCGCGCTAGTCATTTCTCCTAAGTTAGCGCCCTTGCCGCCGACTAAAGCGACATCTTCTTTTCTGATTTCTAAAAACCAAGCAATATGATGAGCAGAATATGCCATAGTATTATTATCATAGCATTTTTAAAAATATTCAAGGAGGTTATTTTTGTAAGGGGTATTCACTCGCATTTATAATTTTTATGTCAGGTATTTTTTTATATTTAATATTTTTAACTAACGCCGGTTTACCATGTTCTTCAATAATATAATAACAAAAACCCTGCATTTTTCTTACGGCTTCATAATCTGCGTGTCCGGGAAATGATACAGGATTTGCTTCATCGAAGTTAACAGGGGAGTCGTCCACGGTAGCAAAATAGGTTTTGGAAATATTTGCCACCAAGTGTCCCCATTCGGGGGGGATGTAAATATTATCTCCTGGGAAAACATGGATTGCATAAACCTCATCGATTTCATCATCAATTGGGTTCCCGTTTTGATCAGTTGCTCTTTTTTGGACAAGAACAATTCCTTCTCCGAAAATTGGCCAATAAGTTTCATTTAATTTACCCACATGATAGTGGCCGTATGTTTTAATATATTCTTTTCCAACAAGACCCGGTTCCCAGATTGTAATATTGCGTTGATCGCTTCCGCCTCTGACCATATGATAATGAATATCAGGACCGTGAGCCAAGGGATCCATAAGAACATCCTTCATTTTTTCATGTGTTCTTGAAGCATAATGTTTAGTGGAAAAATCTTTTTTCATAATAATCCTCTTTCTTTTTTTCTCTGTTCTTCAGTTTCATCGGGTCTTTTATAATCATCTTCAAGTCTAAAAGTTGTACCAATTTCAGGCGTAGAAACCTCCAAAACCTCACAATCAGTTATTCCTGCAAGTCTATGTCTTTGTCCGATTTGACAACTATATCCTTTTCCACTTTCAAGTTCTGCTTCAACAAGTTCACCTAATTCATTGTCCCAGATTACTTTTGCTCTGCCGTTTAGTAAGTACCAGCTTTCTTCTTTTCTATCGTGAACCTGCAAAGAGAGTCTTTGTCCTGCATTTATGTGTAGGACTTTACCCATATATGGTTTATTTTCAGGCACCCAATGAATTTCGTAACCCCAGGGTTTATCAATTTTCTTTGCAAAAGAAGAGTTACTAAATTTTGTTTTATCAATATTTTTTAAATCGCTCATTATTTTTTTGTTGCATTTATTAAACTCGTAAGCTCTTTTGTTTTTTGTTCAACCTCATCCTTATTATATCCTTCAACATTTAGTCTTAAAAGCGGTTCTGTGTTTGAAGTTCTTACGTTAAATCTCCATGAGCCATAAGCAATCGAAACGCCGTCAAGTTCCCATAACTCTCCATCTCTGTATTTATCTTTTAGTATTGAGAGAATTTCAGGTGCATTTGAAACTTTGAAATTATATTCCACGGATTCATAGCTTCGCCTAACTTCTTCAACCAACCCAGAAAGTGTTTTATTTTCATCACTTAATACCTTAAGGATAATAAGAATTACAGGTAGGTTTGATTCAGCATTTCCATTTACTTTAAAAAACATATGCCCCGATGATTCGCCGGCAAAAATTCCACCCGTTTTATTCATAGCTTCAGTTATGTAAGCATGTCCTACTCTTACAATTTCAGATTTTCCACCGAATTCTTCAACAATTTTTTGCGGTCCCAAAACATCTCTAATGTCAAAATAAATTAATCCTTCTGGATGTTTTTTCAAAATTTCCCGGGCAACAATTGAAGTTATCGCGGTTGCTCTAACAATTTCTCCCTTTTCGTCTATAAAATATAATCTATCTCCGTCACCGTCTGTTGCAATTCCTAAATCTGCTTTTTCATCTAAAACCCTTTGTTGTAAGCTTTTTAATGTTTCAAAATTTAAAGGATTTGGTTCGTGGACCGGAAAATTTCCGTCCAATTCAAAATTCATTCTGATTAAATTCGCAGGAACTTTTTTAAATAATGCGTCTATGTACTGAGCGCCCATTGCATTACCCGGATCTGCAACAATCTTAAACTTCTTGATAACAGGATTATTAAGAAGTTCAAGCGCTGCAGTTACTTCATCTTCTAAAATACCTTCTTTTCTTGAAATTTTACCTTGAGTTTTTGAAATAAAATTAATTTCTTCCATTGCAAGTTTTTGCACATCATCCATTCCTGTCGGTTTACCAATTTTAACTAAACCCTTAGGAGTGCTTCTGACAAACTTCATTCCGTTCCATTCTTTTGGATTGTGTGAAGCAGTTATTTGAATTCCGCAGTCATAGCCATAATGAAAAACAGCAAAATAGAACGATGGGGTAGATAATTGACCCGCATCAATAACATTTGCTCCCATATCAAGAAGTGTTTTTTTTGCAACTTCAAAAAGTTGTGGACCTGATAGTCTCATGTCATATGCTAATAGAATTGTCGGTTGTTCTTTTTTTATCGATTCGTAAAAAAACTTATAAATTGCCTTTATAATTTGGGATGTATTTTCTTTGTTGATCTGCGTTGGGTAGATGCCCCTGATGTCGTAAGATTTAAAAATCGAAGGATCAATTGTCATTAGTCTATCTTATAAATCAACAAGGAAAAAGTCAATTGATTTTTCTAGAGGAAAAGAAATCTTGCCGGTTTTGTGCTTTAAATCAATCTCAAAAAGTTTATTATATGAGTTCAAAAGTTTATTTTTATCATAATATGAAAGCTGCTTTTTAAATTTGGAAAGCTGCCACGGCGCCATTCTTTTTACTTCGTCTATTGTATTATTGCTGCTATCCAGCTGACTTATTAAGAGTCTAAATTGTCTTATTATCATAAACATTACAATTTCAACTTCAATTGTTTTTAAAAGTTCATGGAAAAGAGTTATTAAATATTTTGAGTTTTGGGGTTTAATATTATCTAAAAATAAAAACAAGTTTTGAGGTAATGAAAAATTCTTAACAGTTGCATTACTAAAAGCAGTTAGCGCCGGCTTTGAAACTTCTGCATTTTCCCAAAAAATAATATCAATGGTTTTGTTTTTATTAATATATGACGCAATTTCTTTAAAATCAGACGAATTTGCTTTAATTTTCGAAAAAAAGTTTTCTACAATGACTGTTGTAGATTTTTCAAAAAAGTTTTTATTTTCGGACGTTTGAAAAAGCAAGTCAACGGTTACTAAATCGGGATTTATTAAAACAGTGTTATCTAATTTATTTTTTTCTTCAAAAAAATAATTTCTTGATTTTTCAATGTCATTCCCGTGAATTATTAAAATCATTTTATTTTATAGATAATTTTTTGTATTCGTTAAATAACGCAGTTGCGGTTTTTCCCAAATGCCTGCTCTTTGTAACATGGGGAACAAGCGCGCCTGAGAAATTTTTTGGAATATGCAATAATTCGTGAATTAAAACCTTGGATTTTTCATCGTCGTTTAATTTATCGTAATATTTTGCTAAAACCTCAATAACATAAGCAGGTTCCAAATCGAGGGCGTGTTGAAAAATTTTTGGCATTGACCAGATTCTTGCATAAGCTCTTGATTTTGAACCTTGAGTTCTGTAACAAAAGATTCTTTTTGCCTCAACGTGAGGCAAATCCAAGACTTTGAGTATTTTTGTTATTTCTTTTTTTACATCAGGAGCAATCTCCCATTCAAGTTTTTGATTTTTCATATATTTAAAATTACTTTTGAATTTTGACTTTTAACTTTTGAATTTTATTACGTGTGTTTATCCGCAACATAGGATGCTGCATAAGCTTCGGGTTTAGTTTTTGCAACGAATCCGTTTCCCGTAACCATTCCGACAACTTCTTTTATCATATTTCTTGTATCTCCGTGCTCGCCGACGTCAACATGAATTTCCAAATTATAATTTGGAGAAGCGCCGTTAAGGTGTTTTTTAAATAAAGGAACAAATATTGATGCGAAAGTTAAAGAAGTAATAGTCTCGGCATATATTTTTTCTCTTAAAGAATGAATATTTTTTTGATTTTTTCTTCTCCAGAAATATTTTCCGCCAAAACCTTTTCTGTGAATTAAAATTGCAGTAACTAAATTTATCTGATGCCCGCCGTTTTTTGAATCAGAATCAATTTTTTCATGCGAGTCCGATCCGATAACAAGACTATATTCGCTGTCAGGATCTTCTTCTAAGAATTCTTTGATTTTTATTATAATTTCATCGATTTTCAAAACGCCATGCGTGTGGCTTTGAAATATCTCATCGGTTAAATCTTGATTCATACATTTTCCTTTTGAGGCAATAGTAAATTATACCATAGCTATTCAAGCTCCAAGAAGCCATTTAAAAAATGTTTTTGAAGACTTATTAATATTGTTAAGTATTGAATTAAAGTTATTTTTATTCTTGAACTCTTTTGTTTTGTAAACAAATTGCAAACCTGAAAAGTCAAAAACGTCTTTTGAAAGCAAGGGTTGTCCTCTGACTTTTAAAATGCTTTTATAAGTATTATAAATTTTAGTTTTTTGTCCGCTTTTTATAAATGAAAATTGAGCAAACGGGCCTTTATCTGCTATAAAAATGAATGGCGTAACCGCTATTACGCTTGGATCATTCCAATAACTCCTGAAAGCGTCTTGATAATAAATAGATTGCTGATCTTGTGAAATTGTGTCCGATGTCCAACCTGTTTCGGTTATAAATACAGGTATATCTTTACCCGATAAATTGTCTGCGATATTTTTTTGATAAAAAAAACTAAATACTCCGTTTTTGGTACTTGATGGGGGAGATGAAAACGCGGGATTTGGGTACGAATGGCTTCCGATTCCGTCAATCTTTGCAAAAATTCCAGGTACAGCATCTTCCATTTGATACATATAGTCGTATTGATTAATATATCTATCGGTAACATTTATCGAAGCATTATCAAATCCTGCAGAAATTATAAAAAAATCTTGATTTTTATTTTTAAATTCATCAATTGCATAATTTAAAATTTCTGCGTATTCAGCCGCGTTTGGTATCCCACCCCATTCGTCTCCTCTATTAACTTCGTTATAAACTATAATGTACCTATTTTTAGTAGGCCAGCTTAAAGAATTTAAAAAATTAGAAAAATCTAAAATATCATAATTAGATGGTTTTGCCCACGAAATTTTATCAAAGTAATCACCATCTGTTGCAAGTCGAATTATTGGAATAACATGATATTTTTTAGCGTTATTCATAAAAGTCTGCCATTTATCAAGGTCTCTGTCGGATGCCCTGATTGGAATTGTTACATATCCCCAATCACCGCCAGATGAATTAATAAGAGCAGCGGCTTCGCTAATTTCTTCGGGAAACAAAATATGAATACCGAATTTATTGTTATCGACAGAGCGGGGATCGTAAATTGCGTAAGATTTTTGAATAGAAAACAATAAAAATATAATAAATGTTATTAAAAATATTAATTTTTTCATCAGCAAAGGATATTTTACATCAAAAGTAGAATATTTGTTAAATAAAGGAAAGCCTTGAGATAATTCCTGTTGAAAGAAGCCGTGTGCTTTCCTGCTCTAAAGCCAGTTCTCCATATTCAAGATTTCCTTTCGGAAAATAATCCTCGAACAAATTCTTAAGCATAATTGCAGAAGCTGAAACAGCGTATGCATTTGCAATTACAAATAATGGCTTATCTGATAAAAGTTTTGAGCAGTGATCGAGCAGTATTGGAAAGCTTTTATTAAAATCCCAAAGCTCGCCATTTGGACCATGTCCGTAAACAGGGGGATCCATAATAATTCCGTCATATTTATCGCCTCTCCTTATTTCCCTGGCGCAGAATTCAATAGCGTCATCAAGTATGTATCTGATAGGTTTATCTAAAAGATTTGATAAGGTCTGATTTTCTTTTGCCCAGGCTATAGATGGCTTAGAAGCGTCAACGTGAGTTACTTTTGCGCCATTTGCGGCTGCCACCAGGCTTGCAATTCCTGTATAGGCAAAAAGATTTAATATGTAGGGCTTGCTATTGTTTATTGATTTTTGATTATTGATTTTTTCTTCAATAAAATCCCAATTTAAGCTTTGTTCAGGAAAAATGCCTGTGTGTTTAAAAGGAGTTAGTTTTGCCAAAAATTTTAATTCTTTATAATTAACGTGCCAATTTTGGGGAAAATCACTTTTCTTAATCCAAGTGTCGTTTTGAAATTTTGCATCCGCTGCTTCCCATTGGCTTTTAGCTAAGCTTTGATTCCAGATAGCTTGTGGGTCGGGTTTTGAAATAACAAACTTTCCGAATCTTTCTAATCTAAGCCCGTTGCCGCTGTCCAAAAGCCCGTAATCGCTCCAGCCTTTTGTTGAAATAACTTTCACAAGATAAATTTTAGCATAAAATGATAAAATGTATGCATGTTAATCGATGAAGCAAAAATTATTGTTAAAGCGGGTAAAGGCGGTAATGGCGCGTCGAGCTTTAAAAGAAATGCGCAAACCGCAAAAGGCGGACCGGACGGAGGAAACGGCGGTAATGGGGGAAATGTATATTTTTGCGGCATAAATGATATCACGGCGCTTTCCGAATTTACTTACAAAAAAAAGATATCGGCCGAAGACGGGATAAAAGGCGGAAAGCAAAACCTT
Organism: Candidatus Levyibacteriota bacterium; assembly: GCA_016217835.1. GTDB lineage: Bacteria > Patescibacteriota > Microgenomatia > Levybacterales > UBA12049 > JACRFQ01. The sequence continues at coordinate 39,952 of JACRFQ010000014.1, forward strand.
TATGGCAGGAATGGAAAAGATACAGTCGTATTTTTACCGATTGGGACATTCGTTACAGATTTAGATACGAATAAGACTTTTGAAATTTTAAATACACAGGATAAAATTTTGATTGTAAAAGGCGGAAAAGGCGGTAGGGGAAATAATGAGTTTAAATCAGCAACACAGCAAACACCTTATTACGCGGAAAAAGGGTTACCGGGGGAAGAAAAAAAACTTTTATTAGTTCTTAAACTGATTGCAGACATAGGGCTTATCGGACTTCCGAACTCAGGCAAAAGCAGTCTTTTGAGTGTTTTAACCAGGGCTCATCCAAAAATTGGAGATTATCCGTTTACTACATTGGAGCCCAATTTAGGAGTTTTGAGTAGTATTGTAATCGCAGATATTCCAGGTCTTATTGAAGGCGCATCTGACGGCAAAGGACTGGGGATTAAGTTTTTAAAACATATCGAAAAGACAAAAGTATTAGTTCATTGCATAGATATTCAATCACAAGATTTACCAAAAGATTATGAAATTGTTAGGAAAGAGCTAATTCAATATGATAATAAGTTAAATGAAAAAACAGAAATTATACTTTTAACAAAGTCAGATTTATTATCAAAAAAAGAAGTTAATCAAAAATTGAAAGTAGCAAAAAAATTAAATTATAATTCTTTTACAATGTCTATTTATAATGATAAAGAACTTTCCAGCCTCACCGAATTATTAATAAACATAAAATAGCCGCAAAAAAACCCCTTGCGGGGTCTTTTCGGGGCATACTCTTGCGAGTATTTCCTGCCTTTTTGATACTTGCGTATCTGAAGGTAAGAAGCATTTTATATTATATTTCAGCTTCTGTCAATAGGGTAAAAATAGGTCAAAAGGAGTCAATATTGGCATATATGTACTTTAAGCACGTAACAGCATGACTAATTGTAAACTTCATCATGAGTCCCTATTTTGATAAAATAAGCTTTGTCTTCGCTTAATAATTTGTATACCATTCGTATACTCATTATGATTGAAATACTCCACAAATTATTCATACTCGAATTAAGTTTATGTGTACGTAAAGACGGATGTTTGAGATTTATGCTAAATAAATATAGTTGCTTTTGGATTCTTGAAGATAGTTTTACATTTTTTTGTTTTATCTTTTTGAGGTCTTTTACTACTTCCGGAGAAAGTTTAATATGCATGATTATAAATTTTTGAAAAATTCGTTAACGTTATCAATATCAATAGCTTCATCAATATGCTCCATTGCTTCTCTTGCGGCCTTTTCCGTGACAGTAGATGCTTTAAAAATAGGATATTCTTCATCTTTAACCTCGTCTATAATAAGATGTTTCACTAATTGAGTTATAGGAACACCCAGACGTTCAGCTTTAGATTTTAGTAAATCACCTAATTGTTGGGAAATGCTTACTCTGATTTGTATTTGTCCGCTATCTATCATATTTTACCACCTTTTTACACTTAAATTATACTACTTTTTGACGTTTTGTCAATAGATAAATCATTACGTGTTTAAAATACATATAAGCCTCAAAATTAAAATTATGCCGCTTCAATAAGAAATGCTAACTAACCGGCGTAAGGGAAAATACCTTCATGAATTGTTTGAAATGTCTTATCGGGTTTTTGAGTTATATGATAACTAATTTCTAATTTATTACCTTGAAGAGGAATCCGTATTCTTCCTTGTTCAAATCCGCTTTTTTTACTTACTCCATAATAATCAAAAATAATTCTGCTACCCTGACCATATACGGGTACGTTTTCTTCGTTGCCATTTCTAATATTTTGAACATAAGACTCCCAAGTAGCTGATGGAGGTGGGGGAACTATATTGTCATGGACAACTCTTTCAATTACTTCTTTAATGTTCATCAGTTAATTATACTATAAGTTAACACGAAAACAAAATCAGGCTTAAGCACTCGAAATAAGTATTTGAAATGTTTATAACTTTCCACCCGGGAGACGACTAGATAGAAAACAGCGACATTGGTATTCTATTAAAGAATAATAATAATTACTTAACATACTTACTCAAAAGAATGATATTATTGTTTAACTATGGAAGAAGTATGTCCTAAATGCGGATCGCCACTTGCACCTATTACAGAAACTTCTACGGGAAGAAAGCTGCAGCGTTGTTCAACAGGTTCCTGGAATAAAGATACAAGGCAAAATGAAGGCTGCGATTACGTAAAATGGATTCAAGCTGAACCCGAAACATTGGATGAAAAATGTCCAAAATGCGGTTCGCCTTTGGTAATGCAATTTATAAGATTTGGCAAAAAAATGAAAAAATGCAGCGCCGGCAGTTGGGATAAAAATACAAAAAAAACTGTTGGTTGTGATTATGTAGAGTGGATTAACGGCACAACTGAAAAACTTGATGAAATGTGTCCTGAATGCGGTAGCCCACTTGTTTTATTTACTACCAATGCCGGTAAAAAGATGAAAAAATGCTCAACCGCAGGCTGGGATAGCGCTAAAAGAGTAGCAACGGGATGCACATATGTAGAATGGCTTAAATTTGATGCTAAAAAATCCGAGCAGGACGAAAGCGGCGGCGAAGAATTTTTACCCCCGGAACCTCAATCAGACGGAAAAGACGTAGAAATATAATATTAATTTTTTAATATTTCATAATTAGAATTAGATTCGTGCCTGTTTACAGCAATGGAAGCAAATTCTTACGCCTACTCCTATTATCCGCTGCCTCTTACTACCATTGGTTATTAGAACCAAGTATGTGTTGACAAAACTCAACAGAATTATTTACACTAGTTACATGCAACCATCTTATCCTGAAGGTGAACAACCAAAAATATCCTTACCTCAAATTACAAACGAAACAAGAGATAGATTAAAAGAAGAAGCTCCAGATAAATATGATGTCTTTCGTGGGGGTAGAAGATTTGCGAAAGATGTTTTCGGAAGTTTAGTTTCATCTAATAGGAGTCTTGTTGAAGGTATTTACAGGGAGCTTCATAGAGTAAAACCAGGATACGACAATCAGCATAGTATTGATGATTATGCAATCGGTATGGCTGTTGTGCTTAGGGCATTTGATATCAATTCGGACTTTCGTTTGATGGAAAAATTCAAAGAATTAACAAATGAAGATGTAGAAAAAGGGGTCTGAGTTGTAAAAGAAACGATGGATGAAGAAGAATCAGCTAAATCTATATTTGCCTCCGTCTTAAGAGCTCCAATGATTCCTGAACACCAGATAAATTTACGGAGTGCTTTGCATGATTTTGAAATGGGTTCTGGTATGTCACAAACTGAATTGGGAGGACAAATGATGTATAAGATATTGGAAGACTTATGGCCTAAATTACAAACTAATAACAATCATGGAGGGGAAAGTCTACCAGTACCCCCACCTAATCAACCACCTTTTTTCCCATCACAGGAATAGAGATTATTCTGTCATATCAATCTAAACTCATCGCCAATTTGTACCGCGGAGGGGATTCGAACCCCTGATAACCTGGCTGAAAACCAAGTGTCCTAGGCCACTAGACGACCGCGGCGAGGAATTAATTATAGCCTAAAACTAAATTTAGGGCAATATTAAATCCTGCTAAACTTTTTCTTTACTTCTTCGACAACGTCTTTAGCAGCGCCCTGTCCTCCAAGTCCGAATGCAATCCCGCCTGCAATAGCAAGCATTGCAACCAAACCTGTAAACAGAATTTTAATTAAATCAGATGCAACTCCGAGCTGGTTTAATACTGCAAGCAGTACGAAAACATTTACAGCCCATCTTACAACAGATGCAATTGCCGCTGCGGTTTGTTCATCGACACCTTTTGCCGATGCTAAAACAACATCATGCGAAAGCCTTGCTAAAACAAAGCCAACCATAGCAATAACTGCTGCCACAAAAACATTTGGTAAATAGTTAAGGAAATCGTTTAAGACTGTTATTATTCTTTGTAGTCCCCAAACATCTGCTGTCGGGATTAGAAATACGATAATAACAAACCATCGAACAATTTCCGATAACATATTTGCCCAGGAAAATTGATCTTTTGCCTCCGGCACTCCGTATCTTTTAAGAATTTCTTCAAGTTTTAATGTTTTAAATAAACTTAAAACAACTTGCTTTAATATGGACGCAACAATTACGCCAATTAAAAAAATTATTGCCCCTGCTAAAAATTTTGGGATAAAGCTTACGACACCGTAGAAGGCACTATTAAAGGAGGCAGTTAAGGTTAATCCAATGTCCGGCATTTTATTCACCTCCTTTCATTGATATGTTAAATTTAGTCTAATCCTAGTTTAATTGTCTTGTCAATAAGGAATTAGGTTGATATAATCAAATTCTAGTATCTAGTTTCTATTATCTAGCTTTTAGTTATGGGCCGGTAGCTCAGCGGTAGAGCAGGAGCCTTTTAAGCTCTTGGTCACAGGTTCGAATCCTGTCCGGCTCACATTTCGGCAAGCTCAGTGTAAACACATTGAGATTGCTAAAGTTAAGACAGGATGAGAAGTTTATGCTGAACGTAGTTGAAGAAAATCCTGTCCGGTTCACTGGGTTTAGAAAGTTTCTACGTCGTGAGCGTGACTTTCTTTAAGACCCGCAGAAGTAATTTGGACAAATTTTGCTCTTTTATGTAACTCGGGAATATTTAATGCTCCCGAATAAGAAAGACCAGACCGTATACCGGCTGACAAACTTTCTACAACGCCTTTAACTGGACCCTTGTATTTAACCATTGCTTCAACGCCCTCAACATGAAACTCAAAGGTGGGTTTAATTCCATTCCGGTCTTTCTTAACCTGTTTGTGTTTCTGAAAATTCGAAGTAGAACCATCATAAAATTTATATCTTTGACCGTTCTTTTCTATAATTTCTCCGGGTGCTTCATCTGTTCCTGCAAAAAGAGAACCGCACATGTAGGCATCAGCGCCTGCTGCAAGTCCCTTAACAATATCGCCGGACTTAGAAGCTCCTCCATCTCCCAAAACAAATTTATTTTTAAACTTATTTCTTGCTCTATTTGCTTCTATAATTGCTGTAATTTGAGGTACTCCGCTTCCTGCAACTATTCTTGTTGTGCATATTGTACCTGCGCCAATTCCGACTCTAACAGTATCGGCTCCTGCTTTAAATAAATCATAGGCGCCCTCATAGGTCGCAATTGTTCCCGCGATCATGGGGACAGATTTAAATTTATTTTTAAATTCAGATACGGCCCTAAGAGCATTAGTCGTATGCGCGTGCGCAATATCCAATGTTATTCCGTCCGCACCTGCTTTTATTAACATAACTGCTCTTTCTAGATAATTATCCCTAAGCCCAATTGCCGCCACAACTCTTTGACCCGCGTTTTTAACTTTAGAAACTTTTTCTGCTTGTATATTTGGTAAGTCAAATCTTGGCATACAACCTATCGCGCCCAACCTAGACATTTCAATCGCCATATCAACACCGGTGACAGTATCCATGCTTAAACTAATCAAGGGAATTTCAAGTTTTAAACCAGGAGCTATAAAAGTAGATAAATCAATTTGCATTCTTGATGCTATGTCTGATTTTTGTGGAACAAGTAAAACATCATCAAATGTCAAAGCAATAGGAAAGCTTGGATAATTTTGATCAGACATAGTATAAAGCCAAAAATTATAATAAACAAAAGTAATAATCTTTGTCAAGATACAGTCAATTGCCATAGCTTGAAACTTGAACTATAATAGGTAGTCAATCAATTATGGATAAGATAATCATCAAAGGCGCTAGGGAACATAATTTAAAAAATATCGACTTGGAAATTCCTAAAAACAAATTAGTCGTTTTTACAGGTCTTTCGGGAAGCGGTAAGTCATCGCTTGCATTTGATACTATTTACGCCGAAGGACAAAGACGATATGTAGAAAGCCTATCTTCTTACGCCAGGCAATTTTTAGGAATTATGAAAAAGCCGGATGTTGATTTAATCGAAGGGTTATCTCCTGCAATATCGATTGATCAAAAATCCACTTCGCACAATCCAAGGTCAACAGTTGGAACAGTCACGGAAATTTATGATTATTTAAGGCTTTTGTTTGCAAGAATTGGTCATCCTCATTGTTCTAAATGCGGACGGGAAATTTCAAGGATGAGTAAAGAACAAATTGTTAACAGTGTATTTGAATTATTAGATAAAAAAGTTTCTAAAAATTTAAGGATTATGATTCTTTCCCCAATTGTAAAAGACAGAAAAGGCGAGTATTTGGAATTATTTAATGATCTTAAAAAACGCGGATACAAAAAAGTCAGAATTGATGGGCACATTTTTAATATTAGTGATGATTTTGTCTTAATAAAAACAAACAAGCATACCATTGAAGTAGTGATTGACAGTATCTCTTTATCTAAAACAACCGACAGAGGAAGAATTGCCTCTGATGTCGAGCAAGGATTGATTCTTGGGAACGGAGAATTAATTGTTTGCGAAATTAAAGACGCAGGATTTGAAATTCCAGAAAAACCAAAAAAAATGGAAGACGAACTTTTCTCTGAAAAATTTGCCTGTCCAGTTGATAATATATTTTTACCCGAAGTTGAACCAAGAATTTTTTCGTTTAATACTCCTCATGGAGCTTGTGCGGTATGTAATGGGTTAGGGACAATGTTAACGGTGGATAAAGACTTAATTTTTAATGATAACTTAACTATTGGTGAAGGCGGAATTATGCCATTTTCAACCACACTTTCTCACGACACATGGTTTACAAGAACTTTTAAAACATTTTGTAAGGAAAATAACATCCCTTTAAATATTAGGCTTAAAGATATTTCAAAAGGGATGAAAGAGCTTTTGCTTAACGGCACAGGAGAAAGAGTTTATAGTGTAGAAGGAGAGAACAGATGGGGTAAAGACACGGAAATCAGGGAAACATTTAAAGGAGTGCTTAACGATTTAAAACAAAAGTATCAATCGACTGAATCAACATTTTTAAGATCTCAAATTGAAAAATACATGCGTTATGAAGTCTGCACTGGCTGCGATGGAGCAAGGCTTAAAAAAGAAGCATTAAATGTAACTATAAATAGTAAATCAATTGTTGAGGTTTCGGATATGTCGATTCAAAATTCGTATGAATTTTTTCAACTCGTTTCTAGTCAAATTTCCGAGAGAGAAAAAGAAATCAGTAAGTTAATTTTAAAAGAAGTTAAACAAAGGCTTTCATTTCTATTAGACGTTGGACTTGATTATTTAACTTTATCGAGAGGAGCTCAGACACTTGCAGGCGGAGAAGCGCAAAGAATAAGGCTTGCTTCTCAAATCGGTTCCGGGCTTACAGGAGTTTTATACGTATTGGATGAACCTTCAATCGGGCTTCATCAACGAGATAATCAAAAACTTATTGATACTTTAAAAAAATTGCGTGATTTAGGAAATACTGTTTTAGTTGTAGAACACGACGAAGAAACCATGAAACAATCCGATTACATTGTTGATTTTGGTCCTGGAGCTGGACTAGCAGGCGGTAAAATTGTTTCTAAGGGGATAATCCAAGATATTAAAAAAGACCCTAATTCATTAACGGGACAATATTTGTCTTTAAAAAGAAAAATTAAAGTTGCAAATCCAAAACAGGAAGATTTAGTTGAAAAGATAAAAAATTCTAAAACTTTAAGAATAGAGGGCGCTACAGAACATAATCTTAAAAATATCGATGTTGATTTTCCTCTTAATAATTTAATTGTAATAACAGGAGTCTCCGGAAGCGGAAAGTCGACACTTATAAATGATATTTTGTATCATGCTTTAATGCAAAAAAATAATCCGTACCATAGGCAAAAACCGGGTAAATATCGCTCGTTAAATGGCTTTGAAAATATTAAAGATGTCTACATGATTGATCAGTCTCCGATCGGCAGGACCCCAAGAAGCAATCCTGCAACTTACATTGGTGCATTTTCTTATATCAGAGATTTATTTGCTAAAACTAAAGCCGCAAAAATGAAAGGATATGGTCCCGGAAGATTCTCATTTAATGTAAGAGGTGGAAGGTGCGAGGCGTGTGAAGGAGAAGGAAGAATAAAAATTGAAATGCAATTTTTACCTGACGTTTATGTAACTTGCGAAGTTTGTAATGGGTCACAATACAATAAAGAAGCGCTTGAG
>JACRFQ010000013.1 GCA_016217835.1 Candidatus Levyibacteriota bacterium
ATAAAATACTCGCTTCTGGTTGGCCGCCCCGAAATAGGCAAACCCCCGCCATACGCATCAATTTGCACTGCAATAACATTATCGGGCTTTTGCGGCGGCTCATCTTTTTTATCCTTTAAAACAAAACTCATAATCTTATTCCATATTGGCGCTGCTCCTGTAATACCCGAAGAAACTTTGCTCATAGGAGAATTGTCATTGTTTCCAACCCAAACACCAACAGCAAATGAAGGCGTGTAGCCAACAGTCCAGTTGTCTCTAATGTCATTTGTTGTTCCTGTTTTTACAGATACGCTTGGATGCCCGGAAACAACGAGCCTTGAATATAAACCAAATTCTTCAGACCTTGCATTATTATCAAGTAAGATATGCGAAATAATAAAACTTACTTCCTCTGAAAAAACCCGCTGTGGTGCGGGAGGATTATATTTATATAAAACATTTCCCTTTGAATCCTTAACTTCGAGTATTGAAACCAAAGGCTGTTTTTGCCCGCCATTTGCAAAAACACCATATGCTTCCATTTCATCAATTAATCTAACATCTCTACCTCCTAAAACAAGTGAAAACCCGACATTTTTTAAATTTTCATCTGTTGGCTGCCAATTATCTATTCCCATTTCATACGCTTTTTGCATTGCGTTTTTTACACCGACTTGTGCAACCATTTTAACGGCCGGGATATTAAGTGAGTTTGCAAGGGCAAATCTTGCCTGAACCGGTCCCTTGAATTTTCCGTCATAATTTACAGGAATATAGTCTTTCTCACTATCTTGCGATTTAAAATTAGTCTGACTATCCATTAAAAGAGTTGAAGCCGTATAGCCTCTTGAAAATGCAGTTGCATAAGTAATAGGCTTTAAAGAAGATCCCGGCTGTCTCCATCCCGTTGCCGCATTAAAATTTCCGTCATAATTTTTATCAAAATAATCTTTACTTCCAACCATGGCTAAAATCTCGCCGGTTTTTGGAATTGTAACTACCGCCGAACCGTTTCCGACTTTTAAGCTCTTGACCTTCTCTATCTCTTCTTTTACAATTTTTTCCGCTTCTTTTTCTATTTTGTAATCAAGAGTCGTTTTTACTCTTAAACCCCCGTTTTCAACAACAGCTTCACCAAACTGCTTAACCAACTGCTGTTTTACATAAAAGACAAAATGAGGAGCTTTTATGCCGGTATTACTTTGATTAAACTCCATTTTCTCTATTTCTTTATATGCGTCATTTGCCTGCTTATTGGTAATATACCCCTGACCGGCCATTTGATTTAAAACATCCCTTGTGCGGCTTAAATAATATTTATTTCCGGAAAACGGAGAATAAAAACTCGGTCCCTGCGGAAGACCTGCTAGAAATGCGCTTTGAGCTAAATCCAAATCTTTAACATCTTTATTAAAATATATTTGCGAAGCAGCCTGTACACCTATTGCCGTACCACCATAAGAAACGTCATTTAAATACATTTCCAGTATTTGATTTTTTGAATATTTACTGTCAACTTGGATTGCTAACATTAATTCTTTAACTTTTCTGGGTAATGTTCTTTCGGATGATAATAAAACATTTTTTACAAGCTGCTGAGTAATAGTAGAGCCTCCGCTGATTCTTCGTCTAAATATCGGGTCTATGATAAGGCCCCTGAGGTAGCCTGTTAGCGAAAATCCTTTATTTTGATAAAAATTTTTGTCTTCAATTGCAATTGTTCCTTGCCAAAGATACTTGGGAATATCTTTTAATTCAACGTACATTCTGTTTTGATCCTGATAAACAGAATATAAAAGCTCTCCGTTTCTATCGTATATTCCGCTTGACTGATTATTTTGGGCTGTAATTAATTTTCCGGGAGCAGGTAATTCTCTTCCATACCAGATAAAAAGAAAAGTCATTAAAACCACAAAGCCAATTAAGCCAAAAAAAGAATAACGCGCCAGTTTTCCGTAAAGTACGATTTTAGGGGTATTATTTAAACTATTAATAGGATTAAATTTGCGGCTAAAGTTTGGAATATTCAAAGTAAAATATTTATTCCGCCTTCTTGATCTTCTCCCAAAATCTTGCATAAATACAAGTATAGCAAATTTACCCACACAGTCAAAATATGCTATACTCAAAGCTATGGAGGGCATAGAAGAATTATTAGAAAGAGGCGTTGCAAACATAATTTCCAATAAAAATGTTTTGCTTGGAAAACTAAGAGCAGGAAAAAAACTAAATGTATATTTAGGTATTGACCCTACTTCAACAAAGCTTCATTTGGGTCATGCTGTGGTCTTAAGAAAACTTAATGCGTTTGCTAAGAACGGACACAATGTAACTTTTTTAATCGGTGATTTTACCGCTTTAATAGGGGATACTTCCGATAAAGATTCCGAACGGCCCGCTTTAACCATAAAAGAAATTGAAGAAAATTTTAAAACTTATAAAAAACAGGCTGAAAAAATCTTGAATTTTTCAAAAATAAAAATTGAATATAACAGCAAATGGCTTAAAAAATTAACCTTTGAAGATATTTTAAAATTAACTCAGCATTTTAGCGCAGGGGATTTTATCGGAAGAGAATTAATTAGAAAAAGACTTACTGAAAATAAAAGAGTCGGACTCCACGAGCTTTTATATCCTGTTATGCAAGGCTACGATAGCTATATGTTAGATACTGATTTACAAATCGGTGGCACAGACCAAACCTTTAACATGCAAGCCGGCAGAACTCTTCAAAAAGACTTAAGAAATAAAGAGTCTTTCATTTTAACAACTACAATCCTTGAAGGAACAGACGGTAGAAAAATGAGCAAGTCCTTGGGAAACGCAATCTGGCTTGATGATAATGCAAATGATATGTTTGCAAAAATTATGGCAATACCTGATGAATTTTTATTAACTTATTTTTTACTTTCCACAAATTTAGAAATAGTAAAAATTAAAAAATACGAAGACAGATTAAAGAAGAAAGAAAATCCGATTAATATTAAAAAAGAATTGGCTTTTGAAATTGTTAAAGAATTACACAGTGAAAAATCGGCAAAAGACGCGCAAAAAGAATTTGAAAGAACTGTTCAAAATAAAGAACTTCCGCAAAAATTAGAAGAAAAAGAATTTGAAAAAAATTTTACTGTTTTGGATGCATTAGAGGGCAGTAATTCAGAAAGAAAACGGCTTATCGAGCAGGGCGGAGTTTATTTAAACGAGAAAAGAGTCACAGACCCTAATCAAAAGCTAGAATCAGGAACTTTAAGAATTGGTAAAAGACGATTTGTAAAAGTTGTGATAAAATAAATTTATGGAAAATTTTAGAAAACATCAGTGGGTTTGGAAAATAATAGTTGCAATTGCATCTTTAGCGCTAGTTGCAACATCTGTTTTGGCCTTCCTTCCGCCACCGCGGTAAACCCCGCACCATAAGGTTACGATTTAACATTCAAATTTTTAGTTGACATGAAGATTTAACTAACATACACTTTAACAAACAATGCACTTGGTGCGGGGTAAATTTATGGATTTACAAACGCCGGTTAGTCAGGTTTCGAGGTCTTACAAAATGTATGCTCAAAGACTTGAAAAACTTGGCATAACAAAAATTCAAGATTTTTTATTCCACATTCCGTTTAGATACGAAGATTATTCTTTAATCTCAAAAATCAATCAAATTCAAGCCGGAGAAATCGTAACTATTCAGGGAACTATCAAAGATATTAAAAATCAGTACACCAGACGTTTTAAAACCCTGCAAAAAGCAGTAATTTCAGATGATACGGGAGAAATAGAAATCTTATGGTTTAATCAACCATTCTTGACACGGGTTTTAAAAATAGGGGATAGTGTTTCGGTTTCCGGGAAAGTGGATTTAGATAGAAACAAACCGGTGATGATTACGCCAAATTACGAAGTAATTTTTAATAACCAAACAGTTCATACGGGGCGGCTTGTACCTGTTTATCCTGAAACAAGGGGAATATCATCAAAATGGCTAAGACGCCAGGTTTTTAACATTTTAGAAGAAAAAAATATAAATGATTATTTGCCTGAAAAAATCTTAAAAGAAAACGATTTGATAAATCTTAATGACGCAATTTGCGAAATTCATTTTCCCAAAAACTTAGAACAGGCTCTTAAAGCTAAAGAAAGATTGTCATTTGATGAACTTTTTGAAATTCAACTGGCCGCACTTATAAGAAAAAAATCGTGGCAGGAAAAAGAAATTAAAAAAGAATGGAAAATAGATAACATTAAAATTGATAAATTAATTAAGTCACTTCCTTTTAAGCTAACAAACGCTCAAAAAAATGCTATTAATGATATTATAAAAGATTTATCATCCAAAAAAGCCATGAATAGGTTATTGGAAGGAGACGTTGGCAGCGGAAAAACAATTGTTGCAGCAATTTCTATTTACATATCCTTTTTGAATGGATTTCAATCTGCTTTTATGGCGCCTACCGAAATCTTAGCCAAGCAGCACTATGATACGATTTCGACATTATTGTCTTCACTTGGAGTAAAGGTTGAATTATTTACTTCGGGGACAAAAATACAAAAGATTAAAGATTTAAGATTAAAGAATAAAGATCATAAATCATCAATCATAAATCATCAATCATTTGATGTGGCAATAGGGACACACTCGTTAATTTATAAAAAAGTCAGCTTTAAAAGCCTTGGTTTAATTGTTATAGACGAGCAACAAAGATTTGGAGTTGAACAAAGAAGCATTATCAGGCAAAAAGGCGATAATCCGCACCTTTTAACCATGACTGCAACGCCAATTCCAAGAACTGTGGCTTTAACTATGTATGGAGACTTAGATTTATCTATTTTGGATGAAATGCCAAAAGGAAGAGTTAAAATTAAAACATGGTTAGTGCCACCGGTTAAAAGAGATGGCGCATATCTTTGGATTAATAAACAAGTAAAAAATGGCGATCAGGTTTTTATAGTTTGTCCGTTTATTGAAGAGTCCGAAAGTATGGTTACTGTAAAAGCAGCCACTAAAGAATTTGAAAGACTTAAAAAAGAAGTATTCCCACACCTTAAATTAGGACTTTTACACGGTAAATTAAAAGCAAAAGAAAAAGATGAAATACTTAAAAGCTTTAAAGACAAAAACATTGATATTTTAGTTTCTACCCCTGTTGTTGAGGTGGGAATTGATATTCCCAATGCCACCATTATGCTTATAGAAGAGGCAGACCGCTTTGGACTGGCACAATTACACCAGTTAAGGGGAAGGGTTGGAAGATCCGATAAACAATCGTACTGCCTATTATTTACCCAAAGCACTAATCCTCAAACACTCGAACGGTTAAAATCTTTAGAAACAATTTTTTCAGGAGCGCTTTTGGCAGAACTGGACTTAAGATTAAGAGGCCCCGGACAAATTTACGGCACTGCTCAACATGGAATACCAAATTTAAAAATTGCAAGTTTTTCTGACTTTAATTTAATTGAAAAAACCAAGAAAGAGGCAATTGAAATCTTACCTGAAATCAATAAATATCCCTTACTTCTAGAAAGGGTAAATGAAATCAACTTAAAACAAGTCTCCCCTGATTAATTTTTCTGTTATTTAAATTTTCTAATCCTTGGACTGACCAATTTATTAAAAATATCACTTTTAGTAATAATACCCACAAGATAACCCTTACTATCAACAACAGGAAGTCTTCTTATGTCTTTTAGCTTCATAAGCGATTCTGCTTTTAAAATTGGATCGTCTATGTGAATTGATATAATATTGTTACTCATAGCATCTTTAACTTTTTTTGTTAATACATTTTTTACATTTTTTTCCATTAATTCAAAATCTCTTTCGTGAATATAATCTTGAATAAGATCATTTATGGAAGGAAAGAAGAGAGACAAAATATCTTGCTCTGTTATAAATCCAATTAGTTTTTTCTTAGAACCCTTAACCACCGGCAACCCCTTGTGATGTTTTCCAAAAATAAATTTTGCCGCGTCAAGAAGCGAAGACTCGGGACTTACATACACAACCTCTCTTTTAAATACATCTTTTACCTTCATTATGAATTACATATAATTATACTCCGTATGTCAAACAATATGTGTTTTATCCATATATTGAAACTAATCCTCAAATGCAGTAAAATCAACTATTATTATGTCTACACACATAGAAACAGGAACATCGCCGGTTACAGGTCCCGTGATTGAACAATTAGCTAGCCTTGGATATGAAGGACTTCCTGCCGAATCTCCACATTCATACAACGCATTTTTCATAGGAAGAAGTTTTGATTTAAGAGGGCTTGCTTTGATAGCAGGATTACCCGTATCCGCATCCAACGATGGAACTTCTGTCACTTGGGCAAACACCGATGAGATATCGCTTAGGCTAGCACCTACACCCGACGATAAACCGGGTGTTTGGATTAGTGGTATTCCTTTTACCGCTAGCTATGAAGGCGAAGATGGAGATTCCCGTTCTAAACTCATAGGAGAAGAGGGAGATTTAATAGTTGCTGGAAATAACAAAATCGTAGTGGTACTCAAAGACGGAACAAATCCCAAACGCATGTGCATACCCGGTACCGATACCGTTATACCAAGTATTAATGCTCGCATAATTGATGCTGATGGGCGCCTTAGTGAAATAATGCTACCAGAAAGAACAATCAGAGATATCTTTGAGGAAGCAGATACGGGAATAGCACCCTATCCCGATTATTAAAACCGCAAGTAACATAATCAACTACATATTGCCATTAGCCTTAAAATAAGATAAAATAGAGTTTAGCGATTAGTAATTAGTCTTTAGTCATTAGACCACTAGCGACCAAAGACCAACAACTAAAAGCCAATATATGCCGCAAGAACCAAAGAAAAGACACAGTAGGCAAAGACAAGGAAAAAGAAGAGCTGCAATAAAACTAGCAGTTTCTAAGTCCATTAATTGCTCAAACTGCAAAAGCATAATACTTTCACATATGATCTGCAAAAATTGCGGATTCTATAAAGGCAAAGAAGTTATTAACAAAGTAAAAAAAGAAAAAAAGACAGAAACAGAGTAATTTAATGAAAAACCCTCTTGACCCGCGTCATAAAAAGCGACAAAAAGCAGTCGAAGACTTATTTAAAATTGATTTTCATAAACAAACAGTGGGTGATTTTGCAAAAGAAATATTTGCAAAAAAAGAGTTTTTAGATACGCAAATTAAAATTTCCGCTCCTGAATTTCCAATTGAAAAAATAAATAGAGTTGATCTTGCAATTTTAAGACTTGCCATATATGAACTCTTAATTAGCAAAAAAGAGCCCCAAAGAGTTATAATAGACGAAGCAATAGAGCTTGCCAAAGAATACGGAGGACAAGGAAGTCCTGCTTTTATTAACGGGGCTTTAGGCAAATTAATTAAAAATGACAAACATACCGCAATTTAAAAATCAAAAACTGTTTGAACAGGCTTTTACCCACAGAAGCTATCTAAATGAAACCAAAGAAAAACTTTCTTCCAACGAAAGACTGGAATTTTTAGGGGATAGCATACTTTCTTATGTGGTTTCGGGATTTCTATATAAAAAATACCCTGAATATAACGAAGGGATACTCACTAATATCCGCTCGCTTCTGGTAAATACTAAAAATTTAGCAATTATTGCTAAAGAGCTCAATTTTGGAAGCTATCTAAAACTATCCAAAGGAGAAGCAGAATCCAAAGGCAGACAAAATCAAAGCCTTTTAGCTGATTGTCTTGAAGCATTTATCGGTGCTTTATATCTGGATCAGGGGATTGATAGTGTTTCTGAATTTTTAAACACAGTTTTACTCTACAAAACAGAAGATATTATAAAAAACAAGCCTTTTAAAGACCCAAAAAGCCTACTCCAGGAATATGTTCAGGCAAAAAGGCAAAATTCGCCGATGTATAAGGTTTTAGAAGAATTAGGCCCTTCGCACGCAAAGAAATTTAAAATTGGCGCTTACATTAATGGGACACTTGTTGGAGAAGGAACTGGCAATTCAAAAAGAGAAGCGGAAGAAAACGCAGCCCAAAATTCCTTAAATTATTACAAAACCGAAAAAACCCTTGAGAAGAAACCAAAATAATGTTAAAATACTATTTATGTCATTAGTTATTAGATCATCAAGAGTTGGGAAAAAAGGAGAAAGAAAATTCCGCATAGTTGTTAAAGAAAAACGCTCAAGAAGAGACGGTAATTCCGTTGAGGTTTTGGGTTGGTATGAAAAAGGCAAAAACGGAGGCAAACAAATTAATAAAGAAAGATATGATTACTGGGTTTCACAAGGGGCAATTCCAAGTATTGCAATTGAAAAAATAGCTTAATGAAAGATACACTTAATTATATTATCTCATCAATAGTTGAAGACCCGAAAGCTGTTGAAATTAAAGAAGAAGAACAGGACGGAGTTTTAAATTTTATTGTTACTGTTGCTGACGAAGACATGGGAAGAATAATCGGAAAAGGCGGCAAAGTAATAAGATCGATCAGAAACGTCATGAAAATTCCTGCAATTAAAGCTAATAAAAAAATATATATTTCACTTTCCCAAAATCCTCAATAGAAAATAAAAATGAAAATTTCTATAATTACCCTTTTCCCGGAGATGTTTAAAGGTCCATTCGAACAATCGATTATTAAACGCGCAATTGATAGAAAAGTTGTTGAAATAAAACTGATTAATCTTAGAGATTTTGGTATTGGAAAACACCAGTTAGTTGATGACACACCATACGGCGGGGGAATGGGTATGGTTTTAAGAGTTGATGTTTTAGAAAATGCAATTAAAAACGCTAAAGATAAAAAATTAGATAAAAATAAACAAAGAATAATTTTACTTTCGGCACACGGAGGAAAATTTGATCAAAAGCTTGCAAGGGAATTTTCGGAATTAGAAAATTTAATTCTAATTTGCGGCCATTATGAAGGCTTTGACGAAAGAATTAAAGAATATATTGATCAAGAAATTAGTGTTGGTGATTTTATCTTAACGGGCGGAGAAATACCCGCCATGCTTATTACAGACAGCGTTTTAAGGCTCGTTAAGGGAGTAATAAAAGAAGAATCATGGACAAATGAATCATTTTCACCTTTACTTGAATACCCTCATTATACAAAACCGCGAATTTATAAAAAAAGCACTGTCCCTCAAATTTTACTTTCCGGAAATCACGG
>JACRFQ010000015.1 GCA_016217835.1 Candidatus Levyibacteriota bacterium
CACTGTTGTTGGTGTTTCCACTGTTGTTGGTGTTTCCACTGTTGTTGGCGGAGTTTGAGTTTCCCCAGGCTGTGCTGAACTTAGAGGAAGGTCATCGCGCGATACCGGTTGTAAAAAGTCAGGTTTATCTTCTTGTGGAGTTTGAATACCCAATGCGGTTTCTTGCTGTGCTAGAATATTTTTATCTTCCGGATGTCTGAAATCTCTCCCTTGACTCATTATCTCTTTAAGATTAGCGACATCCTGTTGTTTTTCTATGACAGGAATTTGAAGAACAGCAACTGGTTGTTGCACTTCTTGGGATGTTCCAAATATTCGTCTTTTGAAACGGCTAATTAATCCTTCTTTGGGCTTCGTATTAACTGATTCGGTATTATTTTCTTTTGGTAATTCTGCGCCTGTTTCGTCCATATAAATAGCGTATACGAAATATTACAGGCTTGTCAAGTCCCGATTTAATCGGGATTAAGAGGAATTATTTTTGCCAATCTTGAGCCGGATTCTGGGGTTTAAAAAGTTTATCTATGGCTTTTTTTGTTTTTATAGGCAGCAACTCCAATGATGAAAGATATATCTCCTCCATAGCTTTAAGTAGGGGATCAATATTGTTTGCGGATATACGGACACCCTTAGGCGTTTCTTGGAAATTAAGTTTATTTCCGTGAGTTGTTTGTGAGAGTTTTGCGATTACTAAGTCATGGTTTTGTCTTGGATAGGTTAATCCAAATCTTGAGAATACCCAAAAGGGACTTACTAATTGTTCGCCTCTCTGCTTTATTTGTTTTACTTCTATTTGCGGAAACATTTCTATATCGGGATATAAACGTCTGTAAGATGGTTTTCTATCGGGTGACATAAGATTAAGAGTTATCTGTTTCGGTTGAAGGCGCAGGGGAGACACTCCTGTGATTATCGAGTCCGTCTCTAACTAAATCAGCAACGTATCTATCATGTTGTAACTGTGATACTGTTGCGATTCCGTCACCAGGTCTTGTAGCATCTCTTCTTGAAGAAGGAGCTGTGGAGTCATGTCCTGCTTGTCTAGCGGCATCAATATACTTAGCGCCCCGTCTTGTTGCGTGATCAATGCTTATTTTTCCTCTTGGATTTTCTTTTCCCATAATATCCTATAGTCTAGCACAAAAGTTTGTTTTTGTCAAGGTAGAAAATAGATAATTGTAAAATTGCTTCTAACATAGTACGCTAAATTAAGATGAAAGAAATTGTTGTTTTGGGATGCGGATTTGCAGGCGTTGCGGCTTGTAAGTATTTGATTAGAAAATTAAACGGAAACGCAAATATCACTTTAATTGATAAAAATTCATATCACTTATTCACGCCTTCATTGTACGAAGTCGCGACCTCGGAAGAGCCGAAAAAAAATATCACAATTCCATTCTCCGAAATTTTTGGTACAAAAGTGAGATTTGTTAAGGGAAATGTATCCTTAATTGATTACGAGAATAATCTTATTAGATTTGATAATAGCCTTAATTATTCATACGATTATTTAATTGTCGCTTTAGGCAGTGTTTCTTCGGATTTTAACATCGAAGGACTCAAGGAGCATTCATTACCCCTTAAATGGCTGGAAGACGGCGTAAAAATAAGAAAAGAAATAGAAAGCGCGTATCACAAAAAAGTTCATCAGGGCAAAGAAATTAATATAGTGGTCGGCGGAGGAGGATTTTCCGGCACTGAATTAAGCGCGGAACTTATTAATTATAAAAACCGGTTATCGAAACACCATAAAACATCTTTTGATTTAATAAAAATTACAATTATTCAGGGTTCGTCTTGCTTGTTAAAAGAATTAGATGAAAATGTTTCTAAACTTGCGCAAAAAAGACTTGAAAAAAACGGAGTAAAAATAATTTTGGATTCGCATATTAAAAAAGTAAGTAAAGATTTTATAGAAACAGATACGGGAAATAAATATTCCTATGATGTTTTTATTTGGACAGGCGGAGTTAAGGCAAGTGAGGTTTTGGAAAAGTCAGGTTTTAAAGTAAACGGCAGGGGTCAGGTTTTGGTTAATGAATATATGCAGGTTTTAAATTTTAAAAATGTTTTTGCGGTTGGGGATATTGCAGAATATGGAGATCCTTTAACTAATAAAGCAGTACCGGGCGTTGCAGAAGTTGCGCAAGGCGAGGGCAGAGCTGCGGCACGGAATGTTTTAAGAAGTATTAAAAATAAAGATTTAAAAGCGTATAAATATGAACATACGGGTTATATTGTACCTTTAAAAGGCAAGTTTGCAGTAGCGCAGTTGTCATTTGTAAAAACAGCCGGATTTTTGGGTTGGGTTTTACAGCAGGTTATATTTTTAGTTTATCTTTTAGAAATCCTGCCTTTTAAAAAAGCATTAATGCGATGGAATAAATTCGAAATGTATTTAATTTATCCTGTTAAATAATTTTAAATTCCTTATGTTCTACTTTGTCTATATTTTAAAGTCAAATAAGGATAATAAATTTTATTTGACAGGGTGAAGTTGACAAGTGTTTAAATTTCCGCTTTAATTATATCAGGTTTTGGTAATGAAGAAATCAAAAAAATTAAAGAAAAAATCTTTTCAACCCTCTTTAAAGTTTTATTTGCTTGGTGTTTTAGTTTTCTTTTTTGCATTCACTCTGACCTTTTCTAATTTAATAAAGATTAATGGTTCGCAAAGAAGTCCAAGGCCCGTTGTAGTTAAGAATCATGTTCCTGTTTGCCCCGGATCTGTATCACCGGGAAGCGCAAGATGCTCTGCCAGAGCGGTTTCGGATACAAAAGGCAGTCCTTTGGTTACAACTTCGCCAACAGGTTACGGTCCGTTGGAATTTCACGGAGCATATAATCTTCCTACAACCGCAACTTCGGGAATGCCAATTATTGCAATAGTGGACGCTTATGATAATCCAAACGCTTTATCGGATTTAAACACTTACAGTTCCACTTTTGGTATTCCGTCTCTTCCTGCCTGTAGTGGTTCAATTGCTTCATCTTCAGTCCCATGTTTTGCAAAAATAGATCAAAACGGCGGGACAACTTATCCAAAAGTTGATTCAGGCTGGGCGCTTGAAAGTTCTTTGGATGTTCAGGTTGCGCATGCAATTTGCCAGAATTGTAAAATTTTATTGGTAGAAGCTACTTCAAATAGTATTTTAGATCTTGGTAAAGCTGTAAATCAGGCGGTAAGTCAGGGCGCAGTTGTGGTTTCTAATTCTTATGGCGCGAGCGAATTTTCTTCGGAAACTTCCTACGATGCTTATTATAATCATCCTGCGGTTGCTGTTCTTGCATCGGCAGGGGATGCAGGTTTTGGTACTGGTTATCCCGCAGCTTCCAAATATGTAGTTTCAGTAGGCGGCACAACGCTTTATTTAAATACGGATAATACCTATAATAATGAAACAGTTTGGTCGGGAACAAGCAGCGGCTGCAGCGCTTACGAAGGTAAGCCGAGCTGGCAGACGGATAGCGGCTGCGCAAACAGGACTTTAAATGATGTTTCTGCAGACGCAGATCCCTCAACCGGAGCTTCTGTTTATGACAGCACTCCTTACAATGGTCAAAGTGGATGGTTTCAGGTCGGCGGAACAAGTCTTTCGTCTCCTTTGATTGCAGCTGTTTTTGCTTTATCGGGGAACTATCAAGTATCTACTCTTTATTCAAATGCTTCATACTTGCATGACATAACTTCGGGCAGTAACGGAACGTGTTCTTCTTATCTTTGTGTGGCAGGAGTAGGTTTTGACGGACCAACAGGTCTTGGAACTCCAAACGGATTAACTGCTTTTGCAGGAGGAGTTTTAACACCAACGCCTACATCCGGTTTAACTGCTACGCCAACACCGACAACAGCGCCTTTACCTACGGTTTTAATTACTAACCCTTTAAACAATTCAACAGTTGCAAGGCGTTCAACAGTTACAATTGCAACTTCTACAACCAATACTGTTAAGGTCAATTTTACCGTAAACGGAAGTTTAGTCTGCTCAACAACGGTTGCTCCGTTTAGCTGTAATTGGAATATTCCTGCCAGACCAAATGCTACATATAAAATTACAGCAACAGCTTATAATTCAGCCAACAACACCGCTTCAAATTCCGTAACAGTAACCTCAAAATAAATTTACCCCGTCAAACTTCCAGCTTCCAGTGTCTAGTATCAAAACATCTATTTTTGATAATAAGCGTAAGCGTGAAACAACAAAGCTACAACCAATAACACCACCCCGTATCTTAAAGGATGCGGGTTTAAAAATCCGTTTGTTATTAAAGCCCCGATTCCTATACCGCCTATTAAATGAGTTAAAGAATTAAACCGGACGTGTTTTGCAAAATATTTTTCTATTCTTTTCAATTTTATCACCCCTCTCCGAGCCGGAGGCTCTCTATTTCTAGCATTGCACTTTTAAGCTTGTTTTGTCAAACTTCCAGCTTCTATTATTTATCATCAAACCATTTTTGCCGTCTTGACAATCTAAAACAATTGGTTTATCTTTAACCCAAATGAAATTGGATAAATTATTAATTCCTATTTCAATAATACTGGCAGGATTAATCATCGGTTTATTTTTTTATTTTTCAGCTTCAAAAAATAATAACCCAACTTCCGTTAGTTTGCCGACTCCGACAATTTTCCCTACAGCTGCTCCAACCATTACTCCTTTGCCAACAGCAGATGATTTAAGCGCTATTAGGGAAGCACTCGCAATAAAGCTTGGCATTTCTGCGGGCAACTTGGACGTTTCTATAAGTAAAAATACGGGTGAGTACGCAAAAGGAAATGTAAAAGAAAAAACAAGTCAGACAGGCGGAGGATATTATCTTGCCGCCAAAGCAGAAGGGAAATGGGTTATTGTCTATGACGGTCAATCTGCTCCAACCTGCAAACAACTGGAATCTTATAATTTTCCCAAAGACATGGTGCCCGAATGTCTTAACTTAAGCGGAAAAGTAATAACAAGATGAAAAAAAGGGGGGGAGGTGAATAAAATGAATTTTAAAAAATTAATACTGGCAGTTTCCTCGGCTCTCGTCTCTCTCTCTTTCTTAGTTGTCGTCCCCGCCTTCGCAGCACCAGGAACAGACCCGAATCCGAACGGCAATGATGGTTCTGGGTGGCCTTACTCTGCGCCTGGCTATGATTCAGCGATTGTCAATACAGTATGTGCTGATCATGGTGCATTTACATATTATTCTCACGGGGTAATCGTGGGATACGATGTGCCAAGAGCAGCTGATGGTTATCAAACGGGTATCAATAATGGTACACTTTGTGGTCAAAGACAGGGAAATCTATAAATATAAATCTGCTCAATTTCTAAGTAAAGGAGGTGAAAATATGAAAAAAATATTAGGTTTATTTATTGGAGTAATTTTAGTATTAACTTTGGCAGTTTCAGTTCATGCAGCGGGTGGCTTTGATCAATACGGTTATAACGATCAAGCCAGAGTTTTTGTCGGTCCTGCAGACGGAGTAGACAAAGTTCTGGACGGAAAAATATGGGGAGGATACGAAACTTATGCAAATGACCACTTAGTTATGAGATGGAATGCCGCTTGGGATGCATGTAATGCTAATCCTACTCCTGAAAATTGCCAAGGAGCATGGACAGATAACGAATGGAATGGTATGGTGCCAAATGGAAGCGGTGAAACTTGGCATTATAAAATTGTATGGATAGGATCATGTGGAGCAGATTATACCCCAATGTCCAATGGTGGATATTGTATTTGGGGTCAATACGAAATGATACTTTCGCAAGGAACAGCTGGGGGAGAACATTTTTGGGATGTACTAGCTAAACCGGCTGGTTACGGAGCATATTAGTAATCAATTTATCAAATTGATTAAAACA
>JACRFQ010000016.1 GCA_016217835.1 Candidatus Levyibacteriota bacterium
CTGAGCTACATCCACCATAAATTTCACTAAAATTATAGCATAAATACTTGTATTCCTCTAATTAATTGTTCTATACTTTTATTAGACTTATAGAATTTATTTTATAATGGTTGAATCAGCTCTCATGCAAGAATCTTTTTTAAATCCGTCAGAAGAAGCAGGGCTTATTGAATTTGAAGGAGTAAAAGGAAAATTTGTATTTAATATTACCGCTCCTTTCGAATACAACGGAGAAATACTTATTGCAGGAAGAATTCAGTCTTCAAGAGATGAATCTTTAGCATCCACTATCGGCATTTTTAGGCAAACAGGTGATTCAAGTTTCGCTATACGTAATATATTTCCGGCTATTGGACTGGAAGACCCATTCGTTACATCAATAAAAGATAACCTTATTTTAGGTTGTGTGCAAACTTATAGAACAGATGAAAACGGAATAGGGTACAGAACCCTTTTCTATAAAAATCCTGACCTAGATAATCTCGATCTTGAACATGAACCGTTTGCTATCGGCCCGGATGGAATGAAAGATATAAGATTGGTTGAATTGAAGGACAAAAAAATAGGCGTATTCACAAGGCTCCAGGGAGCAGTTGGCGGGAAAGGAAAAATTGGGTTTACTATTCTTAATTCTTTAGACGAACTCAATAAAGACACGATAACAGCAGCGCCATTAATTAACGTCCCATTTAAAGATGGCGAGTGGGGTGGAGTAAATGCTGCATATTTGCTTGAAGACGGCAGGATCGGCGCATTATGCCATATTGCATCTGTAGATGATAAAGGTAAACACTATTCTGCGATTAGTTTTATATTTAATCCCGATATTTTCGAAGTTTCTCCTCCAACAGTAATTGCGTCAAGACAGGATTTTCCGATAGGAAATTTTAAAGACGATATTGTATTTCCGGGAGGGTTAACCACAAATGGAAATGGCGAAGTTACCTTATGGGCGGGTTTAAGCGACGCGGAGAGCGGAAGTATTGTAATTCCTAATCCTTTTGTGTGACCCGGGAGGGAATCGAACCCCCAACCTGGTGCTTAGAACGCACTCGCTCTATCCGTTGAGCTACCGGGCCAAAAGCAATTTTCAATTCTTAATTTTCAATTTACAATTAAGCAAAGAATTATTGCTACTATATTTTATCAAAAATTGGAGGTAAAACAAAACACTTCTATTATATAGTATAATCTTTAAAAGAATTATCTAAATGAAAAAAGTATTTATCCGGCAAATTATTCCTATAATTTTAACAATCTTAACCTTCTTTTTGCTTGCCACTCTTTTATATGGACTATTATTGTTGCTTAATTCACTTAACATTGGAAGCCCCATTGTCTTAGATTTTAGAAAAAGAGACGTCCTAATTGGTATTGCTGTATATCTAAAAACAGCCATAGATTTTGCAATTTTTATCGGTAACTTAATGCATTCAAACCCTGGGTGGAAAAAACGTATTGCTATTGAACTTGGCACAGCTATTGGAAACGCAGCCGGAACATTTTTGATTTTAATTGTTTGGGTAGTTTTCAAAGAAATCCCAATCATAATGATGGCTATGATTTTTATAGCTTCGGTTGTACTTTTACGGATGGCCGAAGAATCCTTGGAAGAATTTTTAAAGCAGAAAAGAAGTTTTATTAAATTAGATATTACAAAACCTGTTTCACTTCTCCAAAAACAGCTTGATTTTGTTAATCAGCTTTTTAGACCAATATTAAAGTTTTTTGTACCAAGTCTAAATTTAACAAAAACAAAAAAGTTATCATTCACCAATTTAATTACCTTCTCGTTTACTATCCCATTTATTTTGGGACTCGATGATTTTGCAGGCTATATTCCTCTATTTTCAATTATAAATATATTTGGATTTGCCTTAGGTGTTATGTTTGGGCATATGATATTAAACGTTGGATTATTTATTTGGCCAACAATGACAGTGAAAGTAGTTAAGCATCCGTTTGTGCTTATGATTGGCGGAATTGCCTTTATTGGTCTTGCTCTTTGGGGTTTTTACGAAACATTCCACTTATTGTTAAAGATTATTTAGTGAGCGTCTCCTCACTTTGTTAGTCCTGCAGGTTCGACTACTATTCACAAAAAAGAATTTTCTAAGATTTACATCCTAAAAAATTCTTCTTTGAGTTGGTAACCGTAATTGGCTTGAACCACTTTAGCCTGGGCGACTATATCACACCAGATCTTTTCTTTCAGCTCCAATCTCTTAAAGAACATATGGGCATTGATGCATTTGCCAATTATCAGTAACTCTATCCTCAGTATTTTATCTTATTTAAGCTTGCTTTTGCTCTTCTAGAATACGGCAAAAAGTTTTCACCGGTTATGACCGATTTGCCTGTTTTTGCCTCCAGTGCGTTTCTAGCATCTTTGGCAATTTTGCCACCTTTTTTGGCTGGCACTTTGTTTTCCTCTAGCCCTTCGACTTGAGCTTGTTCGGCAATTTGCCGAGTGGAAAGTTCGGCCAAGGCAGTAAAAATTAGTTCAGCTTCGCTCATATGATCTCTTAAGTTCTGCGACTTTAAACCTTTTAGCTTCTTGTGATCTTGTACCGATAGTTTACTCCACTCCTGATGGATAATGTTAGTCAAAATAGCAAATTCCTGATTTTTATTTACACCATGAGTACTCCAGTAATCGGTCAACTTATTTCTGGTTTCCTGCCCCATCATTCTTTGTTGTATCCACTTTTCACTTCGACCCTGCTTTTGCCAATATTCTCGTGAGCGGTTGAGAGCTTTTTCTGGATCGCTCATTTCCTGCATTCGCTCATAACCAACTTTTGCTAACCATAATTTGATTGGCTCGGCTTTTTTGGAGGGGACGGATTGGATAAGGCGCAAAAGAGTTTCTGTACTGGCAGCATCTGTTTTGTAACTCTTTCCATCAGAGGCTGTCATTTTCAGTTGGTTAATTTTTGTAACCACCTGGCTTCCTTCTTTCCTCAAATTACTTTTTAATACTTTCCAGTAATTTCTGGCATCGGAACTCACTTCTAGTGCGTGAATAATATCTACTATCGAGAAAAACCATGTTTCAGTTTTTTCATCATATGCACGCCGGATCTTGAAATTTTCAAAAATAGTGAGAGAAGTAGTGTGTTTCATTAAATGATTTTAACAGGCTCAACGTCTTTCATTTTTCCGTCAGCCATTTCAAAGAGAATACCAATTTTATCTTGAGATCTGTTTACGACAGCATGAGCAAGAAACGGTGGAACTGTAATAAGTTTTATTTGTCCATCTGGATGCATGTGTTCTTCATGTTTATCGCCATTGTCATCCAGCCAAACAAACACTAAATCACCAATACCAATAAACCATTCAGTTCGAGGATGTTTGTGGTTTCCCCCAATACTTTGAGGTGCTAAATGGACAATTTGTTGATCTTTAATAAGTTGTTTATCGACAGGGATATCATCAGCATTCAAGACCCAAACTTCAGTATCAGGTTTTTTGTAAGTGTAATTAAGGCTGGTAATTTTTGGTGATACCATGTTTGTTTATGTAACTTTCTGTCACTTTTGAGCGGGATACGGGAGTCGAACCCGTTTTTTTTGCTTGGAAAGCAAATGTTGAGCCGTTCAACTAATCCCGCGCTTTCAATAGATTATACTAAATGTTTAAACTTTGCTCAAGAATTAAACTGTTGAATAATAATCATACTTAGAGTAAAATTGTATTTACGTTAGTCTCGACTCCTGTCCTCGACTTGTCGGGTCGAGCCTATACGAGCCGCGGTGGTGGAATGGCAGAC
The DNA here is from genome assembly GCA_016217835.1 of Candidatus Levyibacteriota bacterium. Lineage (GTDB taxonomy): Bacteria > Patescibacteriota > Microgenomatia > Levybacterales > UBA12049 > JACRFQ01. The sequence continues at coordinate 3,776 of JACRFQ010000016.1, forward strand.
ACGAAGGCCTTAAGAGCCTTTATCCGCAAGGGTGTGAGAGTTCGACTCTCTCTCGCGGCACACTATTTCTCATAAAACTTTCTTCCGACTAGTTTTTGGGGAACGTATGGAAGGTTTTCTTTAGGACCTACATATTTATTGCTCCATTTGTAATCTTTTCCGTAACCCAAGCTTTTCATAAATTTTGTCGGAGCATTGCGTAGATGTAGTGGTACGGGTTCGTTAGGAAATTCGTAAACAGCTTCTTTTGCCTTGCCCAAGGCATTAACAACTGCGCGGGATTTTGGCGCTTGCGAGAGGTAAATTACAACATAAGCAAGTATTAATTGAGCTTCGGGCATGCCGACTTTGTTAACTGCTTCAAAAGCTTCGTCAGCTTGAATTAAAGCGCCTCTGTCCGCCATGCCAATATCTTCGGCAGCAAAAATAATCATTCTTCTTGCGATAAACTTTGGATCTTCCCCATTTTCAAGCATTCTTGCCATATAGTATAAAGCTGCGTCGGTATCGCTTCCCCTCATGGATTTTATAAAAGCAGAAATTATGTTGTAGTGTTCCTCTGCTTTTTTGTCATAAAGTCCTGCCGATTTGGTTTGAAAAATGTCTTGGATTGTTTTTTCATCAATAACACCCTTTTTATAAGAGGTTGCGGCAATTTCTAGGGCATTTAGCATTATTCTTGCGTCTCCGCCGGAAAGTCTAATTAATAATTCTTTAGCTTTTCTATCAATCCTTTTCTTGTATTTCCCAAGTCCTCTGTTTTTGTCTTTTAAAGCTCTTGTTAAAATTAAATCTAATTCTTCAGGCTCCAGGCTTTTTAAAACTAAAATTTTAGAGCGGGATAAAAGCGCTGAAATTACTTCAAAAGAAGGATTTTCGGTTGTTGCGCCGATTAAATTCAATATTCCGTTTTCAACGTAAGGAAGCAAGGCATCTTGTTGAGCCTTATTCCATCTATGGATCTCATCTATAAAAAGAATTGTTTTAATGTTGTATTTTAAATTTTCTTTAGCTTTTTCAATTATTTTATTTAAATCTGCTTTTCCCGCTTCTACTGCCGATAAAGAATGAAACTCTGCATTAATTTCAGATGCTATTATATGTGCCAATGTGGTTTTACCGCTGCCCGGAGGTCCCCAGAAAATAAGAGAAAAAGAATTTCCTGCTTTAATAATCCGTTTTATTAATCCGTTATCAGAGGTTATATGATTTTGCCCGACAAATTCCTGGAAACTTATAGGTCTTAAGCGGTATGCAAGGTTCATAGTGGCTTTATTCTATCACTTTAAATAGTATTTTGTTATAATTCTTAACATGGAAGAAACTCCAGAACTTGTACAAAATCCTGAACTAGAAGCCGTTAAATCCTCGGTTGTTGTTGCCAGTTCAACTTTCTATAAAAATTGGTATCCAGGAGAATTAAAATCATTAACAGATATTGATAAATTAAGAGGTGATTTAGCTATAGAAGCGCTTGGAAAAACTGCAACAAACGGATATAGAGTAATAGATGTGGATGGAGGAAGCTCTCCGGATTTTCTTCAAGCGCTAAATTCTACAGGAGCTGAAGTGATTAACCAACAAGAACCGGGATATAGTGCCAGCAGAAGACAAGGAAACGCTTTAGCGGCAGAGAAAAATCCAAAAGCTATATTTAGTGTTGAACCGGAAAAACCTTCATTAATGGATTCTATTCCTGCTTTAGCAGAGCCCATTTTAGAAGGTAATGCTGATATTGTATTTGCAAGTCGTAATCAGGCCGCTTTTGATACATATCCACCTGTTCAAGCTGAGTTTGAACAGAAATCTAATAAGCTTGCAAACGATATTTTAAGAGAGCATGGCTTACTACCGCAAGATTCTCCCGATCTTGATTGGTGGATGGGTGCAAGAATGATTAGGAATGACCCCGAAGTTTTAGGATTATTTCAGGAAAAATATGATTTCAGAAAATTCAATAGTGCAATAGATAATACTATAAATCTTGAGCTTTGGCCCAATTCCTTATATATACCTGTAATTGCTGCGTTAGCAAAGGGCTTAAAAGTAGTAAGTGTACCTGTAAATTATGTTCATCCGGAAATACAAACAAAAAGCGAAACTGGTGTCCAAGCGTTTGGCAGGAAAAGAGAGATTCAGTTTAAAGGAATAATAATTGCGATGATTGAAGAAGTTCGAAGAATAGAGCTCGAAAGCGGCAAAAGTTCAAAACCCAGCCGTTTAGTTAAATAAACTTCTCTAAACTTATTATAACGATTTTAAAATGATTAAGTATATCGGTTTTGATAAAGACGGAAC
>JACRFQ010000017.1 GCA_016217835.1 Candidatus Levyibacteriota bacterium
GAGCCATTAAAAAGAAATAACATTATGCTTAAAATGCCTATTGTTTTAGATTTAAAAATTTCTTTTGAAAATAAATAAATCATTAAAATAAGAAATGAAAATCCCAAAGCCGATGGGACATTCAATGCATAATCAATTCTTAATCCCATTTTTTCAAACATGCCAACAATTGCATAAAAAAGAAAATGATATCTAATGGGGGGGCCTGAGAAAAGCGGAAATTGGGGCGGGTAATTGTTACCAAAAGAAAAAGATCTAATTAATGGAATATGATTTGCAAAATCACTCCAGGCCTTTGAAGCAATCATCATTGTTCCATCTTGATATGAAAATGTAGCAAACATTAACCACGATGAAAAAATAAAGGCAAAAATAAATATAAATATTTCAATCTTAAATTTTTTTAAAAAGAGGATTATTTTATGCATTTATTTTATTATTAATTTTGCGACTTTATTCCCTAATTCTACTGCATAATTGGTACCCCTGTCCCATGGGTAAACTTGTTCTATATTTGCAAGATAAACATTATTTAAAGGTGTTATAAAAGGAGGAAGTATTTTTGAATAATTAACAGGAATTATTGGTTGGGCAAAAGGCGCTTTAAAAAGTTCATAGTTAATAATTGATTTTTTATATTCTGGATTTATTTTTTTAAGATATGGATCAATTTTTTTTAGCATTTGTTTCTTTGTCATTTTAAAATAATCATCGTCTATCGATTTGTAGTTTCCAAGATACACAAGGTGTTCATTGTTATAATTTTTTTTATCCATAAAATTTGTATGTTCAACAATTGCCATAACCGGAGCATTTTTGTCGCATACGCTTAACCAATACGTACTGTCGTTAAAAAAGGGTTTATTAAGTCTCAAAATCAAGTTAGTAGCGCCTAGACTTTTTAATTTGCCTAAAGCTTCTTTATATTCGCGTGGAAGACCGGTCGCAATTTTTAAAAAAAGAAAAGAAGGAATCGTAACGATAATTGCATCAAAATTTTCAATTTTCAATTTTGAATTCCCAACACGCCTGAATTTTATTTGGGGTTTTTCTTTTGAAGAAAGCTCAGGTATTTCTGTATTAAAATATATTTTTCCTCCAAGCTTTTCAATTTCTTCAACGAGCCCAGTCGCAAAATTTAAAAATCCTCCTTTGGGGTAAGCGAGACTTGGAGTTCTTTTTTTGATTCTTGCCCAAAACCAGGCAAGAGAGACGTCATCTGCAAAAGAACCAAATTTGTTTATAAAAAGAGGTTTCCAAATCATTTCGTATGATTTTTTCCCCATAAATTTTGGTAACATCACAGAAGCTTTATATTTCTCAAGAGGCTTCCAAAAAGGATCGTATTTTAAAAGGCCAATAACAGTACTCATTTTTAACCGTTCAAAGAAAGATAATAAAGGAAATCTTAAAACGGTTGTTGGAGAATCCAATTGATAGATATTGTTCTTTATAAAGACAGAGGTTTTTGGTCTATTAATAATAATTTCATAATTTATTTCTTTTGCCAGATTTAAAATACTATTATCATTCGTAAACCAATGGTGATAGTGCTTTTCCAAAGACCATTCCCATCCACGTCCTTGATACCCGATTGCAAGCCCGCCGGGTTTTAAATCTTTTTCAAATACAGATACATCATGATTTTTTTTCACTAATTCAAAGGCAGCGGAAAGACCAGTGAACCCTGCGCCAATTATTGCAATTTTCATAGATTTAAATTGTCCTGCGGGCAAGTAGGAAAAGAAGGCCTCCCATTAAACTTAGAATAATACCCACAACGCCAAGTATTATCATAGAAGGATTTCCAGTTGGAGGCAATATTTGGCCAGAATAGGTTGCATACGGAGTCGGACTTAATGCTTCCGTGGGGATAGGAGTTGTGATTAAGGAGGAAAGAATAGTTGGAGTCGGAGTTGGGGTAGCTTTAACAGTTGGCGTGGGAGTAAGAGTTGCCGTAGGTTTTGGTGAAGGTGTTGGTGTGGGGGATCCTGTTGCGTTTTGAATTTGTGTTCCCGAAGCGTAAACCACAAAGGATTGAGTTATCGTTTTTAGTATGCCGGATATATCTCTTGTCGTAATCGTTATCGTATGCGTTCCCGGGGTTAGAGGTTCTGATGGTTTATAGCTCCAATTCCCATTTTTATCTGTTACTACTTTAGTTTGAATTGTTTGATCTGAGTGTATGACTATTTGAACATTTTCACCCGGTTTAGCTGTGCCCTTAAATAAAGGTTGGGTATCGGTGAGTCCTTGATTTTTTGTTGGTGTTAATATTTGGATTTTTTTTGTTTGCGTTGCTGAAGACGTACTTTCAAGAGAAGGAAAGTCTTGTAGGTCTGCCGAGGCACTTGCGATAGAAGATGCTTTAATTAAAAAATTATAATCTTTAGAAAGAGTTATTAAGGGAACAGGATTGATTTGTGTTTTGGATAAGGTAATGTTTGATGTTAATAAGTCGCCATAAGCAAGCATTTTTATAACAGAATTTTGGTTAAAATTATAATAAGATGAAAGATTGCCGGTTCTTGTTATTTTTAAAGGTATTTCGTACGATCCGTCGGTTTTAGTAAGTGCCGAAAGAACCTGAGAGTTATCAGAGGTAACATAAATTATTGCTTCCGAAGGGGAACTACCAGTAGGGAGAAGAATCTTTCCTTTGATCGTGTCGGATTCTGTGGGGGATTCAGGAATAGAAATGCCTGTGGCGATCTCAAAGGGCTTACCATTATTATAATATGTATTTTGACCGCTAATTATTGCAAAATAATACTTTGTTGCAGGCAGTAAATTATTGACGGTAATACTATGAACTTGATAATGTGTAAGTTTTTCGGATCCCAAGCTTCTTTCATCAAAAGCAGATTTACCTAAGGAGTTATTTTCTCCATAACTTACGGAACCGGAAATTTTTTCATTGGTCGAATAGGAAACAGAAAAAGACGTATCGGTAACATTGGTTATTCTTACATTTTGAGGTTGTTCGGATGAGACAGCATTTGTCCGAAGAAGAGTTTTGTTATTTGTTAAAAAAGTTGTTGTTCCAACTCCTAAAATAAGAATCAGTAATCCCAAGAGAGTCGGTATTCTTTTATCCCAGAAACTTCTTTTCATGGTAACAAACTTCCCCCAGAAGTAGCTTTTTGAGCGCTGCCAGAACTAATTACCTGAATTACTTCCGATGGCGAGATGGTTGGGTTTATAGGGGTGCCTGATTGGAATATGGGAGTTACACTTTGTCTTTTTTTAAGTTTATCTATAGTTTTTGTATCAAAATTTGGTGCAATAAAAAAGAGCTGCGCATTTATTGCTTCGGGTATGGTAGATGAAATGGAATTGTGATAAATATTAAACACAATCCATATAAAAACGAAAATAAATATTGACGAAAGAAGTATTACTAAATCTTTTTTTATCATATTATTGTTTAAAATAGGCTGTGCCCCGAATGTTTAATTGTAAATATACTACGCTAATTTCAACAGTTTTTGAAATAGCAATATTTCCAACAGTCGTTACTCTTTGAAAGTTAACCAGTCGATCCATAAAGATTATCATATTTTGATAATCGCCTTTAATCGTAAGATTAAAATCGTAAGAAGAAAATTTTTTTGCAGACACAGCCCTGTCTGAAACTTCCGTTGGAAAGGTCTGAAAATTAATTAATGTTACATTGCTTTCTTTCGCAAGTCCCTGGACAGATGCTAGTAAAAGAGGAATCTCTGATTTTTTTGGCACGGCAGCAAATACAATTGGAAGATCATTTTCAAGGCCTGAATACGCTTGTTGTAATAAGGAGAGATTGTTTATTTTTTCGGAAAGTTTTTTCTCTACAAATTTATCGTCTTCAAGCTGTTTTTGTAAAGTGGTTATTGTTGACAGCGTTGGTCCCAAAGCAAAAATGCCAAGTAAGATAGAGGTAATAAGGGTTAGGATTATGGATGTGTATTTTTGCGTTTTTTCTTGTTTAAAATCGGGTATTAGATCAAAATATTTACGATACTCGTCCCTTTTAAGGTTTTTTAAGGTTAAATTATTTATTAGTGGAAGCTGCACTTGCTACTCCTTTCTGTTTGAACGTTACAGTAATACCAACTGTGATAGTGGCGCTTGATGTTTTGTTTTCAATTTTATTAATACTAACCGTATCTATTTGATCATACTTTTTTAAGGAATTTACGAAAATACTCAAAGGATATATCGAGTTTAAACTTGCTTCCATTGTCATTCCGTTTTCAGCAAGGGTAATGTTGGAAAAAGTCATTCCTATAGGCGCAAAACCAATAATTGTTTTAAGTGTTTTTACATTTTCAGTTCCTGTGTTTGAAACTGAAGAGATTAAACTAATCCTATCCTGAAGATTCCTATAGGTATCCTCATCTTTTTTAAAAGACTCCAGCCTTAATTGTTGTTGTTTTATGTTTGTATGAATGTCTCTGAGCTGATTATCTAAAAAGAAGCGGTATACCAGAGCTGAGAGTGTAATGATTTGTACGGTTATGATAAGAATTCTTCCAATGGTTTGTGCCCAATTTACGATTTGAGTTATTGTTTCTCCTCGATCCTTTTTAATCAAATTAATAGACTCGGGTTTTTTCACCATATCAATTTTAGTCTAAGGGTTTTTGAGGCTTTTGTCAAAGAATAAAAGGCTATCTTTTGCTCTTTGGAGATTTTGTTTTTTTAATAGTTTTCTTAACAGGTTTTTCAACCACTTTTGTCTTTTGGATTTTTGCATTAGTAAGCTTACTTAGGTTTGATTTAATTCTTGCTGCTTTGTTTTTGTGAATAAGTTTTTTCTTTACTGCCTTATCTGTTAATACAATAGCTTTTAGTATATCCTTAGGAGTTTTGCTTTTTTGCGCATCTTTTACAGCGTCTCTAAAAGCTGTTCTTAAAACTTTATTTACTTTCTCTCTTTTCTTATCTTGTCTTAATTTTTTCTTTGCTGATTTTATTACTGGCATGCGGCTATTTTAGCATGCTATACTGTAAAAAACAACACACATATGCCAAAGGAATTTCTTAAAAAAAGCATAAATCTTCTTTTAAAACAACAAAGCAATATTATATCGGCGGCTTTTGTGATTATGTTAACAATAGTCTTTTCTCAGGTTCTAGGACTCGTTAGGCAAAGGCTTTTGGTTGCTATTTTTGGTGCATCCGACACATTAGGAGTTTACCTTGTTTCAACCAGACTTCCGGATTTTTTATTCCAGTTAGTAATTGCGGGAGCTTTATCATCTGCTTTTATACCGATATTTTCAGACTATCTTATCAAAGATAAAGATAAAGAAGGACATAAACTTGCTTCAACTCTTTTATTTGTAAGTCTTATAATTTTTTCTCTTTTTTCCATAGTGCTTTTTGTTTTTGCAAATCAATTTTCCATGCTTGTTGCCCCTGGCTTTACGGCTGAACACATAAATTTAATGGCAAACTTAATGAGGATAATAATTTTTGGAGAAATTCTTTTTATTATTGGAAGTTTTTTATCGGCAATACTTCAATCTTATAATCATTTTTTTATCCCCGGGATTGCTTCTGCTTTATATAATTTAGGAATAATTTTAGGGATCGTATTTCTTTCGCCAATTGTTGGAATTTATTCAGCTGCTTATGGCGTAATTTTAGGAGCTTTGATTTTTGTTTTAATACAGTTGCCATTTATAAAAAATTTGGGTTTTTCTTTTAAGCCGGCAATGTCTATTAGCGCAATTAAATCTTCGGGGGTTTTAGATGTCTTCAAACTTATTTGGCCAAGAACTCTTTCGATTGCTGTCTTTCAGTTAGGAACAATAATAACCGTAACATTAGTTTCGTACTTACAAAACCCCGGAAGAAATTATGTAATTTTTGATTACGCGCAAACCCTTGCTTTTGCGCCGGTTGTTTTATTTGGGCAGGCAATTGCGCAGGCCGCGTTTCCTGTTTTATCTAAAGAAAAAGACAGATTAGAAGATTTTAAAATAACATTCATAACGAGTTTTAACCAAATGCTTTATTTAGTTTTGCCATTTTCAGTTCTTTTTATTGTACTTAGAATTCCCGTTGTAAGATTAATCTACGGAGCAGCGCAATTTGACTGGGCAGCAACGGTTTTAACAGGTAGAACCCTTGCTTTTTTTAGTATTTCTATTTTTGCTCAAAGTTTAACTTATTTAGTATCTAGAGGCTTCTATGCGCTTCACGATACAAAAATCCCTTTGACAGTCGGCTCTTTAACAACCGCTGTTATGGTTTTGATAAGTGCTGTATTTATTTTTATCTATCATTTTGGGATTGAGAGCGTTGCTTTTGCTTTTTCTATTGCATCAGTACTTAATTTTTTGATAATGTTTGCCATTCTAGACAGAAAAACAGGAGGATTTGATAAAATACCCTTAATAAAAACAGTAGTAAAAATTTTTTTAGCGAGCGGCTTTACCGCGTTTGCGTTATATATACCAATAAAACTTTTAGATCAATTAGTCTTTGATACAACAAAAACAATAAACCTTTTGCTGTTAACAGGGATATCGAGTTTTGCAGGTCTTTCTTTTTATCTTTTTTTAACATGGCTCTTTGAAGTTAAAGAAGCGAGTATGTTTATTTTATTATTCAAAAAGATAGGAGATTGGAGACAAGTTCTTAGAAAATCTGAAGAAACGATTGACGGAACCAGATTTAACCCGTAAAATTAGCCCCATGTCCTACAAAAATATTCGAAATTTTGCCCCAGAAGAATGCTCGTTGTTCCCGAGGGCTACGTCCTCGCGTCACAATGTCGCATCTACGGGGCATCAATATCATTTATGAAAAATAACATAAGGAATTTTGCAATCATCGCACATATTGATCATGGCAAGTCTACTCTTGCAGATAGATTTTTAGAAATTACAAAAACAATTTCTAAAGATAAGTTAAAAGAACAGTTTTTAGATCAAAATCCAATTTCAAGAGAAAGGGGAATAACAATTAAACTTGCTCCTGTCAGAATGAGGTATCAATTTGACGGCAGCGAGTATATGCTTGATTTAATAGATACCCCAGGACACATGGATTTTTCCTACGAAGTATCAAGAACATTAGCTGCTTGTGAGGGGGCAATACTTTTAGTTGATGCAACTAAGGGAATTCAGGCGCAAACTGTCGCGCATTATAACAGCGCTAAAAAAGAAAATCTTGTTTTAATTCCGGTAATCAATAAAATAGACCTAGACAGCGCAAATACAAAAGAAGTAGTCAAAGATTTAGTGGAAATGTTTGGATTTAAGGAAGAAGAAATTCATTATATTTCGGCAAAAACAGGAGAAAATGTTGAAGGATTATTAAAAGCAGTTGTGCAAAACATTCCTCCGCCTGTTGCAGATGAAAATTTATCTCTTAAAGCTTTGGTTTTTGATGCTGTTTTTGATGAACACAGAGGTGTAATTATTTTTGTAAAGCTTGTAAACGGCAGGGTTAAAAAACAGGACAAAATAGAATTTTTACAAAGTAAAACAAAAATTGATGTTTCTGAGGTTGGATATTTTTCCCCATTTTTAATAGCAAAAGAGCAATTATTAGCAGGAGAAATAGGTTATGTCGTTACAGGAATAAAAGATATAAGGCAAACAAGAGTTGGAGATACGATTACAATCTCAAATCTCAAATCTCAAATTTCAAATATCGAAGCCCTGCCGGGATATGATTTGCCAAAACCGATGGTTTTCTTTGGCGTTTATCCAAAAACATCAAATGAATATGTTCACCTAAGGGAAGCTTTAACAAAACTTTCTTTAAATGACGGATCATTAAGTGTTTCAAATGAATATTCGGCATTTTTAGGAAGCGGTTTTAGGGTAGGATTTTTAGGTCTTTTACACGCAGAGATTGTTAAAGAAAGACTGGGTAAAGAAGAAGGAATAGAACCTCTCTTAACAATGCCAAGGGTTTTATATAAAGAAGAAGATGGTAAAATGTTTGAACCATATATGAGGCTTACAATATTTACGCCGGCTTTATATGTTGGTGCAGTTATGACAGTTGCTCAAAATAAAAAAGGAAATTTAATTGATATTAATTATCATAAACAAAATGTGGTTTTAAACTATGATATGCCTTACTCAATGTTTATAAGGGGATTGTCTTCGGAATTAAAAAGTGTTTCGAAGGGTTTTGCAAGCTTGGATTACGAAATAAAGGAATACAAACAAGCAAATCTTATAAAAATGGATATTTTAATTAACGACAATGTTATTGATGTATTGTCAGAGCTTGTTTATAAAGATGAAGCAGATTATGTTGCCAGAGAAAAGGTAGAAAAACTCAAAGAGCATCTTTCAAGACAGCAATTCAGGCAAATAATTCAAGCAACAATCGGGGCAAAAATATTGGCAAGAACAGAAATACCTCCATATAGAAAAGATGTTTTGGCAAAAATGTCAGGGGGAGACAGAACCAGGAAAGATAAGCTTTTAGAAGCTCAGAAAAAAGGAAAATCTAAGTTAATTAATGTTTCTAAAGTAGAAATTTCTCAAAAAGCTCTTTTGTCGATGCTCCAGGGTTAAAGAGCCAGAAGTAAGATAACTCCAAGTATTGTAATAAAGAACCCAATTGCGCCAATTGCAATAAAGTTACTTGGTCCTGTTGGCGGTAATGGGCTTGGATTAGGCACTCCTGATCCTGATGCGATTTCTGACGGGTTTATGGTTAAGATTAGCGTGCAGGTTCCCACCTGGCTTACTGCTCCATTAACATCGGTAATAGTACCGAATGCTGAAAATGTTCCGGCACTGCGATAGACATGAGAAGTTAATGAATTAACAGATGTTTGTCCTATTCCGTTTGCTTGCGTTAGTTCTGTTACTTGTCCGTCGCCAAAATTAAATGTTGCTTTTAGAATGTCAGCGCTACTTGTTCCGATTAAAGTAAAGTTTATGTTATATGGAGCAATACCTGTTAACGCCCTATCCGCTGTAAAACTTGAACAAATAGGTGCGCCGGCAGCGCTTGCAGGAGTTGCAAGGGATATTCCGCTTGAGGTCGCTTGTCCGGTTGGTACGGTTGTAGGCGTTGGTATGGAAACCTTTGGCGTTGGAGATGGGATTAGTGCTGTTATATTTATTGTTGCAGAGGAAGAATTTAATAAAAGATTTTCGTTAAATTGATCAGTTGTTCCGACAGATAAAACTTGTGTTTGATTACCAAATCCAACTTGCGTTGAAGCAGGGCTTGTTGTATTCAGAGCCTTAAAAGTTAAGGTACCTATTTTTGTAGAACTTGTAATTGGCGGAGCGCTTGCTCCAATAGAAAGAGTAAAAGAAATTTTACCGGGTTCAAAAACAGGTCCCTGGACTACGGATCGAAAAGATGTTGTATTTGGTACAAAACCTGCGCCCTCTGTTGCAAGTTTAGTATCATCGTAATTAATATAAATTTTAACAAAAGATACAGAGTTAGAGCCTGGATTTATATTAATATCAAAACTAGTATTTGCACCGCTATCCACAGATTGTGAAGCAGGAGTGAATGATAAACTTGTGGATGGAACAGTGGATGTTTTTGCATTTTGTTGTAGCGAAACAAGATAAATAATTAAGGGTATTGCGATAAGCAAAACAACCACGAAACCCAATAAGAGAATTTTTTTCCCTGAAGGCATAGCCATGATTAAATGGTATAGAAAATAGCCTTAAGTGTCAATATACCCTTGACAGAAGAATCAGTATGTTGTATAAATTAGCAGTCGAATTGTTTAACTGACATTATTTTTATGGTAAAAACAAAAATTACACCACTTTTTGATAACGTTTTAATAAAACCTTTAGAAGCCGAGGTAAAAACATCTTCGGGCATTATTCTACCTGACAGCGCAAAAGAAAAACCTCAAATGGGAGAAGTTGTTGAAGTTGGTCCAGGAAAAACGGATGAGGGAAAACTTGTTCCTGTTTCAGTAAAAAAAGGTCAAAAAGTAATGTACAAAAAATGGGGCGGGAATGAAATAAAAATAAACGGGCAAGAACTAACCTTAGTAGAAGAAAAAGATATATTGGCTATTATCGAATAGCCAAATTTAAAACTCAAAATGCAAAATTCAAAATTGCAATTAAAAATTTAAAATTAATAAGATTATGGCAAAACAGATTATATTTTCAAATCAAGCAAGAGAAAAATTATTATCAGGAGTAAATCAATTGGCAAATGCGGTTGTAACTACACTTGGTCCAAAAGGCAGGAATGTCGCTATAGATAAAAAATGGGGAGCGCCAAATGTTATTCATGACGGAGTTTTGGTTGCAAAAGAAATAGAGCTTAGAGATCCGTTTGAAAATATGGGAGCGCAATTGGTTAAAGAAGCAGCTTCAAAAACTTCAGACGTTGCAGGTGACGGAACAACCACAGCAACTCTTTTAGCGCAGTCAATAATTAATAATGGCGTAAGTCATGTTAATGCAGGAGTTAATCCAATGATCTTGCGTCACGGAATAGAAAAGGGTGTAGAAGCAGTAGTTTTAGAAATTAAAAAAATGTCAGAAACGGTAAAATCAACAGATGTTCCGAAAGTAGCTACGATTTCAGCCCAAGATGAGAATATAGGCAAAATGATTGCAACAGCGTTGGAAAAAGTTGGTAAGGACGGCGTTGTAACGGTTGAAGAGGGAAGAGGAATTGAAATGTCTGTTGAATATAAAGAGGGAATGGAATTTGATAAAGGATACGCTTCTCCATATTTTGTAACTAATCCTGAAAAAATGGAAGCTGAAATTGAAGATCCATATATTTTAATAACAGATAAAAAAATCTCTAACATGCAAGAGTTTCTCCCATTTTTAGAAAATTTTGCAAAAACTTCTAAAAATCTAGTAATTATTGCTGACGAAATCGAAGGTGAAGCCTTGGCACTTTTAGTTGTTAATAAATTAAAAGGAGTTTTTAATTCTCTTGCGGTAAAAGCTCCGGGTTTTGGCGACAGAAGAAAAGAAATGCTTGAAGATATTGCAATTTTAACAGGCGGAGAAGTAATCTCCGAAGATACCGGTATAAAACTTGAGTCAGTAACCATTGACGATTTAGGAAGGGCGGATAGGGTTTGGTCAGACAAAGAAAATACAAGAATAATCGGAGGAAAAGGAAGCAAAACAGATTTAAATACAAGAATTGCTCAAATTAAAAAACAAATTGAATTATCCACATCTGATTTTGATAAAGAAAAACTTCAGGAAAGATTGGCTAAGCTTTCAGGTGGAGTTGCTGTAATAAATGTCGGAGCAGCAACAGAGGTTGAGATGAAAGATAAAAAAGAAAGAGTAAATGACGCTGTTGCGGCAACTAAGGCAGCACTTGAAGAAGGAATAGTACCGGGCGGGGGAGTTACGCTGCTTAAGGTTAGAAGAGTGTTGCCATTGCTTAAGGTAAAAATGAAAATTGCCGATGAAAAAATCGGAATAGATATTTTATACAATGCATTGGAAGAACCCATAAAACTTATAGCAAGAAATGCCGGAGCAAATGAAGCTTTGGTGTTAGAAAATGTAGAAAAATCAAAAGAAATTGATGATTATGGATTTAATGTGTTAACCATGGAATATGGATCAATGATTAAGGCTGGGATTATAGATCCTGCAAAAGTAACAAGAACCGCTGTGCAAAATGCCGCAAGCGTTGGAATGATGGTTTTAACAACAGAAGCTTTGGTTACAGATATTCCTGAGGAAAAGAAAGAGTCTTCCGGCGGAATGCCTTCGGGAATGGATTATTAACCTTTTCAAACCCCCAACCTTTAATATATAATCTAAAATACTTTTATGAAAAAGATCTTTTATATTGCCGCAATTTTCTTGCTGGCTGTTGTAGTTTTTGGCATTGTTCTTTTTGTTTTGAGTAAAAATAAAGAAAAAGGAGCCTTGCAAGTAACTTCAGAGCCAAAATCAAGCGTCTATGTTAACGGAAAAAAAGTAGGACAAACACCATTTAGAACGAGTGAGTTAAGAGACATGTTTGAAGCGGGTAACTACACTGTAAAACTGGTTCCAATCCTTGGAAACTTTGAACCTTTTGAACAAAAAATTACAATTTCCCCAAAAGTTTTAACCGTTATTGATAGAAATTTTGGACCAACCGGTCTTGAAAGCGGAAGTGTCATAAGTCTTAAAGAAATTTCCGATAAAAAAGATGCACAAATTTCTATAGTTTCTTTTCCTGATTCTGCGCAGGTTTTTCTAGACAACAATTTAGAAGGACAGTCTCCAATGCTTTTAAAAAATATTACAGCGTCTGATCACGAAATAAAACTTAGTAAAGAGGGTTATAAAGATAAAATCTCTTTAATAAAAACAGTGTTAGGCTATAAATTAGAAATATTAATATTTATAGGTATAAATCCAAATGTTGCAAGCGCTTCTGCGGCAATTAATTCCACGCCTTCTGCTTCGTTATCTTTATCAACAAAGATTTTAATTCTAGAAACCCCTACGGGTTTTTTGAGGGTTAGAAAAGATGCATCTTTAGGAGCTTTAGAGGTTGCACGTGTTAAACCGGGCGATACATACGATTTATTAGAGGAAAAGAATAATTGGTATAAGATAAAAATTGATGATAAAACTTCGGGTTGGATAAGTTCTCAGTATGCGAAAAAGAATTAAGGAGTCACAAAATAAATCAAAACAACAACAAGAATTGCCCAAACAGTAACGGTTATTAAAAGTGGCTTATCGGAAAAAAGAACTTTTTCAGGACTTTCCCCTTCGTGTTTTTCGTAAATATCTTGTAAGTACCTCATCAGTCCATAAACAACAGGAATAATTGTAATCATGAGCCATTTCCTCTGGAAAAAAGTTGGTAAAAAATCAGGCATTAGTATGCCAAGTGATAATTTAAACCCCCCGGGATTTTCTAAAAAAGTAAAAAGAGAGTAGGTTATAAAAGTTGAGGTTGCAAAAATAGATGCATAGACATCTAGTAATCTTTCGGAATAATGAGATAAAGATTTTCTGGTTGCCGCAATATTAAAATCTTTATTTTGTGAAAGTAAAGTTAACTCGCTTCTTCTTTTGCCAACAGCTAAAAATAGGGAAATCGAAATGGTTGTTAATAAAAGCCAAACAGATATATGATATCCGCTTGCAAATTCTCCGCCGTAAACTCTTAAGATATAACCTGTAGCAATTGCAAGAATATCAACGACAGCTATAGATTTAAGAAATGAAGAATAAAGGAACTGAACAAATAAGTATGTTAGAGAAAGACCAAAAAATGCCGGAGTGATTGATTTGGCAACAACTAAAGAACCAATTATTAAAAACAATGCTAAACTAGCTCCCAGTGTTATGGGCACATCTCCATGGGCAATTGGCCTAAATCTTTTAAAAGGATGGAGTCTATCTTTTTTAATATCAAAAATATCATTAACAATATAAGTAGCGCTTGAAAGTCCGCAAAAAACAAAGAAACTTAGTAGTACGTTTTCAAAAACAGGCTTATCAAAGAGCGCGCCAGCAAAGGTGATTGCTGCAAAAACAGCAAAATTTTTGACCCATTGTCTGGGTCTTACTAATCTTAAAATATTATAAATGAGTTTCATCCGAGTGTTTTGTTAATAAATGTAAAAAAAGTAGAGCGCCTCCGACTACAATAATAAGCATGATTATTGCAAACAATTTTCCCTTGCTTGAAAGCACTAGTGATAATGAGCCTAATATAGCAGAAACAACCCAATAAAACAACGCAACTCTTCTTTGACTAAAGCCAAGGCTAAGTAATAAATGGTGAAGGTGTTTTTTATCATGCCAGAAAGGCGATTTTCCCGATGCAATTCTTCGCATAATAGTAAATAAACCATCTGTCATAGGAACCCCCATAACAAGAATTGCCGTTGCTAATTTTGCGCTTGAAAGAATTGATGCAACTGCTAGTAAAAGATAAATAGCTGTCGCGCCATAACCCGGGAAAATTTTTGCAGGATAAAAATTAAAAACTAAAAATCCCAACGAAGAACCTGCAATTATAAAAGAAAGAATTGCTGCAATTTCGCTTGTTTGATCAAGTAGGGTAAATCTAAGACTAAGGATTCCAATAACGATTGCAGAAATTGCAACAATACCGGGCATCTGACCATCAACTCCCTTACTCCAATTAAGCATATTCATAACCCAAACAATCCAGAGTATGGCAATTAAATCTGAAAGAAAGGTAATGGTTGTTCCTTGCCAAAACGGAATCTGAATATTATTTAGATAAAGTATGCCGCCGAACGGATTTGTGATAAAGGGAATATCAGTTCCCATATAAACTACAAAAATGGCAGTGCCGATATTTATTACAAATCTTAAATATGGTGATAAATCATATTTGTCGTCCAAAACTCCAATCAACAAGGAAACAAATGAAGCAAAGAACAAAGCGATAATAATTTTACTTAAGGGGAGAAACAGGATTCCCGCCACTAATATTCCTATAAAAAGAGGAATTCCTCCGCCTCTTGGAATAGGTTTTTTGTGTAGTATTGCCGGATGTTTATGTTTTTTGGGATCGTCTACGATGTTATATTTTTTAAGAAAAAATAGCGATATGGGAGTTGCAATTAAAGTAGCTAAAAAAGCGACTAGTAATGGGAAAATTGTTAAATTAAAGTTATACATTAAAGCACCACGAATATAGTTCTTGCTATAAAGAGAAAATTTAATATAGCAATTATAAACGTGATGGCTGAAACAATTCTTGCAATTAGTGGATTTTTTAAATAGACGAATGAGGAAAAAATAATATTTATTAGAAATATTATGCCAAAAACAGCAACCGGAATAAATATTCCGGAAGTTTGGGTAAGCCTTTGCGTACCCCAGGGAAGTTGATTAAAAATCGGTATTAATGGAGGAAGATTTTTATAGTTAAACAATATAAAAATTATTGTTAGAAAAGTTAATATCAGGCTAATATTAAAGCCTCTAAATGTCCATCTATCGGCTTTAATATTATTAATAAAACTTTTCATAAATTTCTATACCATTCAAATTCATTTTAAGAGAATAATCAAAAAGAGAAAAGGGGTAAGCGGAAGTATTGGGCATTACAACGATAAATTTTGGATTACTTTTTAAAAGACCAACTTTTGTATTTTCAAAACCATCTTTATAATTCGTAATATGATAAGCAACGGTATATCTTCCCGGCGGAAGTTTTTGGGTTAATGTATAAACTTGCGCATTATTGCCCCAGATAAAAATATTATCAGATGGTTTACTGTGGGTATTTATATAACCGGCTATGTCATAGTCATTTGGAGTATTTCTATCAAAGAATCTCTGATATTCATAAACACTTTTTTGTTGCGTTAAAAAAGATACAAAATTTTGGTAGTAAAAAACAGTTTTTGTATAAAAACTAAAACTTAGTAAAACTGCAATTAAAGTCGTCAAAAGAACAACTCCTGATAATTTTGAGAAATTTTTATTTACAATAAATAATCCAATCGTTAAGGAAA
This sequence comes from Candidatus Levyibacteriota bacterium, assembly GCA_016217835.1. GTDB lineage: Bacteria > Patescibacteriota > Microgenomatia > Levybacterales > UBA12049 > JACRFQ01. The sequence goes on from JACRFQ010000017.1 coordinate 15,443, forward strand.
ATGCCGGAAGCAAAACTAAAACATAATGGGTATAGGGTCTTTGGGAAAAATAAGCGTTAAAAAGTGAAAACCCAAGCCATAAGAGAATAAGCATAAATGAGTTTCCATAAATTTTTCTTTTTGAAAAAATAAATAAAGAAAATAAAGAAAGAAGTATCAATTTAAAAATCAAAAGTCCTTGTGGGATTATGAATTTATTACCATAATTTACGTAGCCAACGTTATTAAATAAAACTGCTTTTAAAAAATAAGAAAAAGCGTCATTTATTAAAAAGAAAACAGTAACTAATAAAATAGGAGTTACGAATCCTAAGATAAAAGGAAGAATCGTTTTAAATTCTCCAATCAAGTTTTTAATTTTAATCACATCAAGTAATTTTTTTGAAGAATTTGCAAAGACTAAAAATACAGTAAATGCAGCAAAGTCAAACAGGGCAACAATTTTTAAAAGAAAAGATATTCCCAAAATAAACCCTGCATATAAAAGAAGTTTAGTTTTTTTGTTTTGTATATCTGTTTCTAAAGATTTCAGAACTAAAATTGCTCCCAGGATATTTGGAAAAAGCATAAAGTTTTCGGCATTTGCAATATTGCCTTCAATGAGCGGAAGACCAAACAGAATAGCAAAGAATCCCGTTGAAATAAAAACAGCCTTCCTATTCTCAAAAAGTTTTTTAGCAAGAAAATAAAATGCGCCGATAGCTAAAATGCCCGCCATTAAAGACAAAAGGCGGATTGCAAATTGATCTGAAGAGACAAGGGTATATAAAAAATAAAGAAGCGGTGGTTTATTGTCAAAAACATCTCTGTATAAAAGTCTTCCTGCATTCATGCCAGTGCCAAGTACTTGATATATTCCTTCATCACCATACCAATTTGGTTCAAAAAGCGAAGGAAATCTTAAGAAGAAAAAAACAACAGAAATTACTATTAAAAACCAACACCCAATACTTTTTTCAAGCCTTGTTAGCATTTTCATATTTTAAAGCTTTTCGGTTACTTTATATTCTAATCTTTTACCAAGCATAAGTTGAGTATGGGAAATGAGTGCCGGAAGAGCGCCTAGAAAAAAACCAACAAGCGGAAGAAGCAAGAATTCTAATGGGAATAATAATTGTCTTTTTTTTGAAATATTTTGGTGTTTTGGTCTTTGTCTAAAATCAATTATTAACATAGCTGCTGTTGCAAGAAGACAAAGCGTTAGTATGAATCCTGCCAGTTGAGGCAGGGTATAACCAAGAGTTGTTCTTGCAAATACCGGATTAACAAAAGGCATAATATTTGCTGCTATGGTTATTATAAACCAATTGACCGGCCATAGGAAGTGATCTAATAAAACATGGAAAAGCATGGTGGTTTTTCTATAAAACGGAACATTTGGAACCGTAAACCACCATTTAATAAAAAGCGGATCATCTGAAGCGCCCCAACTCCAGCGTCTTTCCTGCTGATATTTATTTTTTAAAGAATTAATATAAGAAGATGAAAGGGGAGCATCCATGGAAGTTTTTAGAAATATCGGTTCTGCAAAAACATTGCCTTGTTTTTTATAGAATGCTTTAAAAAATATTCTGTAGTCTTCAGGAATTACGTCCGTATCCCAATATCCAATTTCGTGTAAAAGCTTTAGAGATAGTGAATATGTAGAATTAGAAACTAACCTATCTTTTTGCACCAAAAGCCCCGTTCTCCATAAAGATCCAAAAAACGAAATTATTCTGATTGGGGCGGGAACATGCCAGAAATTATTGTAATTTACATTAGCAGATTGCCAGAATTTTCCATACCTGTTGTTATCTGTTAAAAAACTATGGGAAAGATAAGAATAATATTGCGGATCAAAAATTGAGTCGGCGTCAACAGATGAAATTGTTGCAAATTCGTAGTCAACAATGCCGGTTTCTACGAGTTTTTTGTATGCAACTTTTCCGCCGTACGCCTCATTAGATGATTTGCCTTTTACCTCTCCTTCGATATCCGGATGAAGTGTGAAAAAAATATCACCGAACGCATCTTTAAATTCTTCTACTAATTTCTTACCTCTCTCTTTTGCTTGTTCTTCCCGCTCTTCCATAGCTAAAATCACATAAATTCTTTTAGTTGGGAATGTTTGATCAGAAAGGCTTTCAATTGTTTTTCTTAGTTTTTCTAAGGTTTCTTTATAGTTTGGAATAACTACAATGTGTGCTACTTTTTCAAAATTTTCTAAAGGCTTTGCGTTTTCTAACCAATTTTGCCTTTCAGCTTTTTTAATTTTTCTGGCACTTATGAATGCTGTTATAACAAGAGAAAAGCTTCTATAAAACCAATAAACATCAAAAAATAAAATAAAATAAGCGACAAACCAAGGGACAAAATAGCTTCCCCAAACAGGCATAGTTATAAGTGTCCACGAAATGAGCCCTGGCATTATTTCAAGTGCCCGGCGTGTTTTAATAGGATAGGTAGTAAAAATTTTGTTGAAAAAATCTGTCATATATTCAGCGTTTAGCGCATAGCATTTAGTTTAAATAAACTCATTGCATTCTGGGTTGTAATTTTATCAACTTCGCTAAAAGAAGTATTTTTAATTTTAGCTATAGTTTCACCCACAATTATAACATAGGAGGGTTCATTGCGGCTACCGCGCTTAGGAATCGGCGTTAAGAACGGAGCATCGGTTTCCGTAACAATTCTTTCAAGCGGGGTATATCCAACAAGATCTTTTAAAGAAGTGTTTTCACCGGGCGCAATACCATTATAAGTAATATTTCCGTCAAAACCAATATAAAATCCCAAAGCTAGAGCAGTTTTTAAAATTTTTATTTCTCCCGCAAAGCAATGAAACATTCCGGGAGTTTCTTTTAAAATATTTTTATGAGATTTAAGTATTTCTAAAATGTCTTTTCCCGCTTGCCGGTTATGGATTTGTAAAGGAAGTTTAAGTTTATGAGCCATTTGAATTTGAGTTTCAAAAATCTTTTTTTGTAAAGAAGGATTTACAATCCCATTTGATTTATAAGAAAAATAATCAAGGCCGATTTCTCCGATTGCTAAAACTTTTTTATTTTTGGCAATTGTTTCTAATTCTTTTTCCCACCCGCTTTCTAATTTATCTGCATGATGGGGATGAATGCCAACAATTGAGTATAAGTTTTCATAATTTTTAGCAAGTTCGACAGCTTTTTGACTTGACTCAAGAGAGGTGCCCACATTAATTATTTTTTCAACGCCTGATTCATGCGCTCTCTTTATAACTTCATCGAAATCATTCTCAAAAGAGTGAAAGTTTAAATGGCAATGAACATCAATCATGTAATTTGATTATAGCAAGATAGAGGTTATTGTTCCCAGGGGAATTCTTCCCGGCCAAAGTGCCCGTAGCTAGAAGTCGGTAAGTAAATAGGTCTTTGTAAATTTAAACCGTTTAGAATTCCTTCAACCGAGGTGTCAAGGGTTTTTGTAATAAAATCCTGAATTACCCTAGGTGTTACTTTTCCAGTTCCGAAAGTTTCAACTTCCTGCATGCTTGGTTTTTTGGCTCCGATAAAATAGGCAAGTCTAACTTCTGCTTTTTCAGCCAGTTTTTCTTTAACAATTCTTTTTGCCAAAAATCTTGCGGCATAAGCGCCACTTCTATCAACCTTTGTCGGGTCTTTGCCGGAAAATGCTCCTCCGCCAACTCTGGCATAGCCTCCATATGTATCAACAATTATTTTTCTGCCTGTAAGCCCAGTGTCAACGCCGGGACCCGGCATGTGCCAAATTCCCGTGCCGTTAACAATTAAATCTTTCTCAGCAATCTTAAAGCCGAATTCTTCTAAAACTTTTTTAACAATCTTTTGATAAACATCTTTCTTTACCTGTTCAAGTTCTATATCTTCCCTGTGGGGAACTGCGATAACAACCTGATTAACTTTATATGGTTTGCCGTTTTTATAAGCAATGGTAACTTGAGTTTTTCCGTCAGGTCTTAAATAAGGCAGTATCTTTTTTTCCCTAACTTCATCAATTCTTTGGGCTAAGTGGTGGGCGATAGTTATTGGTAAGGGCATTAAGTTTTTTGTTTCCCGGCAGGCAAAACCAAACATCATTCCCTGGTCGCCGGCTCCTTTTGGGGTAACGCCTGCAGAAATCTCACTTGATTGTTCATGGACATAGACTTCAATTTTGGAATTATTAGAAAAATTAAATTTAGGATTTGTGTAACCTAAATTTTTTATTTGTTTCCTTGCAATTTTTTCAAAATCAATTTTTGCATTTGCAGTTATTTCGCCTGCAATAATTAATCTGTTAAATCCGGCAAGTGTTTCAACGGCAACCCGGCCGTATTTATCTTGTCTTAAAACTTCGTCTAAAATTGCGTCGGAAATTGAGTCGCAAACTTTGTCCGGGTGTCCGGCGCAAACAGATTCTGATGTAAAAGTGTAATTATTCATTGTTATGTACAAAAAAACCTCTTTTGTCAAAAAGAGGTAAAAGATTTTGTCCAATGTGACATCGGACCTCATCTTACTGGCACCGTAGTCTTTCTCGGTTGCCGGTCCTGCAAAAGCAGGGCTCTCTTGATGACTTAAAAATTTATTGCCCGCTTAGCGCGCTTTCACAAGCGCTTTTTGCGGCTGCATCCGTAATTTGACTGCAAGGATTAGTAGTATCGGTTTTGGTTTGTGTTCCTGTTATTTTTGGTACAACTAAACTTGTCATATCGGTAAACTTAATGTCTGGAGGGGGAGTGAAAAGAGAAGAATCTATAGTCCAGGGCAGACAATTATAATCCATTTTATTATTAGGGTTGATAAATCCGCTTGTTTGTTGATTCTTAGATAATTCATCCAAGGGAACTTTCATTTTAATACCGGTTTTAAGTGAAGATCCCCAAATATAATTCATTTCACCATCTCTTATCATATTCATTTCTTCTGCTTTTCCATTGACAGTTGTTTTAAAGTCTCCACGCATTTTTCCGGTAGTGATATAAAGTGTTCCCTCGGTAGTAGTACTGGAAGTTGCTGTTTTAAAGGTGCATTTTTGGTTTTTACCAAGATTTAATAAATCAAGAAGTGAAGAAGTTTTGTTTTTTGCTTTTGTTGGAGTTGGGGAGACATTTGTGTTAGTTGCTGTTTTATTTTGATTTAAAAAGTATGCGCCACCTGCTCCCAAGAGAAGTACTATCGCTGCAATAATTCCAATAATCTTAGTATTCATTAGTTTTAATATATCATTTATTTTTCTTAAGTCAATAAGATTTTAAATCCTTGGGAACAAACCAATTGACGAAACAATTTCTGCTTTGCTAAATTGCGCGGTAATTTTTTCAGAAGTGCTTGGCATGAACGGTTTTAATAAAATTGCAATTTCCTGGATTTGGTTAACGGCATGAGATAAGATATTTTCGATATTTTGTAATTTTTTGCTGCCCGCCGGTTGTTTTAAAAGTTCCCAGGGTTTTTCTTCATTGATATATTTATCAAGTTTTGTGATTTTTTGAAAAATTAAAAACAGCGCGTCATTAAACCTAAATTCTTCTAAAGCTTTGTTATAATCGTCAATCTCTACAATTACATGGCCGTTATGTTCGCTTGGGGTTTGTTTAAAATTGGCGTTTTCGCAAAGCTTAGCTACTCTTGAAATTAAATTTCCAAGCCCGTTTGCCAAGTCCGCATTGTATACCTCTTCCAGTCTTTTAATGGAAAAATCTCCGTCGGCAAATGGAGAAATTTCGCGTAAAAAATAATAACGCAAAGCATCTGTGCCATATTTTTCGCAAAGCGTAATCGGATCAATAACATTTCCCAAAGATTTAGACATTTTTTGTCCGTCGACTGTAAAATATCCATGCACAAAAAGTGCTTTCGGTAGTAAAAGTCCCGCGGAAAGTAAAAATGCCGGCCAGTAAACAGCATGAAATCTAATTATTCCCTTACCGATTACATGTAAATTGGCAGGCCACCATTTTTTATATTGTTTCTCATCGCTATTAAAACCAACACCTGATTGATAAATATTTAAAGCGTCAAACCAAACATACATTCGTTGTGTTTCGTCGTTTGGTACTTTAACCCCCCAGTTTTTTGCCCGCTGATTGCTTCTTGAAATACTAATATCTTTTAAACCCTCTTTTAGAAATCCCAAAACTTCGTTTTTTCTAAATTCCGGGTAAATTTTTAATTTATCGCTTTTAATTAATTCCTCAATTTGTTTTTGATATTTAGAAAGTTTAAAAAAATAATTTTCTTCGGAAATCTCGTCTAATTGTTTTCCAGGATGTTCAAAACATTCGCCTTTTTCATTAAGTTCTTGTTTTTCGTAAAAAAGTTCGCAGCCAGTACAATAAAGTCCTTTATACTCTTTTTTATAAATATCATGAAGACACAATTCCCATAATTTTCGCGAGGCTTTATGATGAGCATCGCTGCTGCCTCTTTGGAAAATATCAAGTTCTATATTTAATTTTTTTGCTAAGTCTTGGAAAGCCTTAGAATTTTCATCTATAAATTCTAAAACTTCTTTTCCTGCGCTTTCTGCTGCCTGAACATTTTTAATTGCATTTTCATCTGCACCCGATAAAAGTAAGACCTCATCACCTTTTATTTGTCTATATCTTTTAATTACGTCCGATTGGACAAATTCCAAAGCATGACCAACATGCGGTTTAGCATTTACATAAGGAATGGCAGTTGTTAAATAGTATTTATTCATTCTCTTTCTTTTCACGTCTTTTTAGAAAAAAGCCGCCCAAAAACTTTTTGCAAGCCAATCCGAACTATTTTTATTCTTTCGCTCTTCGGGTAATTTCACCCCTTCCTCGACAAGTTTGCGAGGAATTCCCCTGAATCGCTCATTCACAAAAACTTAACGTTCTTTGTTGGATTGCAAAGATAATTAATTAGTTTACGAGAATTTTTCTCGCTTTTCATCAAATTATACCAGACTATCTTCTTTTGACGAAGAAAAGTTCAATGCTTCCAAATAAAATTAAAAGTAGGATAAGAAAAAAACCTTGAGTTAAGTTCATTAATCTTAAAAGCAAATAAGAAATTGCAAAAAGAGAAATTAATAACCCCCGCCTTTTGTTTACGAAAATAAATGAGAATAAAAAATAAGTTGAAATAAAAAGAAGAAAGAAAAATAGCGGCAAAATCGTCAATCGTAAATCATAAATCTTAAATCCGTATGTTGGAGGAACGTTCAATATTAAATAAATCAATAACGCCAGTGACAAGAGACTAATGACTAAAAGCCGAAACGGTCTTTTCTTCCGCATAATTTAAGTTTAACATAATAGGTTCTAATATCTTCAAAAGAAATAATTTGAGTTTTCCTTTTCAATTCTGCGTCTTTTTCCGGAAAAGACGCCCAAAAATGTTTTATTTATTCTTTTTCCCGCAAAAAGAATCAAAAGCTCTTTGCCTGTCTCGTTTTATGCTTTCAGCTTCTCGCTCATTTGACGGGTGATTTCACCCCCTCCTCAACAAGTTTGTGAGGAATCCCCCTGTCGCATTCACTCAAACCTTCAAGTATAAAACTTCAAACGGCAAAAAACCAAAGATTGTTCTTTGTTGAATTGCAAATGGGAAGGAGAAAAATAATTTGACATCCCAGCACCCGAAAATCGGGACTTGACCCTCCGTATCTTTCCATTCGGCTTTCCAGAACTATCCGTTCACGCCTCATGGAGCGATTATTGGCGGGTCTGCGGGGGCAAATAAATTTGCCCCCTTGACAAAGAATTAGCAGTTATGATATTTTACTGCTAACCCCAAACAGAGTTTACTTCTGTCCGGAGGCTTACAGCCTCGCGCTCCAGAAGAGCACTTGTACGGGGCAGGTCCTAAAAAATCTAGATTTTATTTATTATGCACGATTTAACAGCAAGGCAGGTTGAAATTTTAAAAAGCTTAATCGAAGAGTACATTGAAATAGCAGAGCCGGTTGGTTCCGAAACGCTTGAAAAAAAGCATAATTTAAGCGCTTCTCCTGCAACAATCAGAAACGAGATGGTAAAGCTTACAGAGCTTGGATACTTAAAAAAACCTCACGTTTCTGCAGGCAGAATTCCAACTCCAATGGGAATGAAATTTTACGTAAAGCAGTTAATGAAGGAAAAAGAATTATCTGTTACGGAAGAAGTTTCATTAAAAGAAAAAGTTTGGGATTTAAGAGAAAAAGAAAGAGAATTCTTAAAACAAGTCACAAGAACATTGGCTGACAGAACCAAAGCATTGGCTTTTACGACGACAAACGAAGGCGATTTATTTTGTTCGGGATACGCAAATATTTTGGACATGCCCGAGTTTTTCGATATAGATTTAACAAAAAATCTTTTATTAGCCATAGATGAAGCGGAGTTTTTTACAAATTTATTTGCAGGACAATTAGGAGACGAAGATATTCACATTCTTTTAGGAGAAGAATTAGGACCAAGATTATCAGGGCCATATGGCTTTGTTTTTACAAGATACCATACGCCAATAGGTTTAACAGGAGAAATAGGGGTGTTAGGACCGTCGAGATTAAACTATACTAATGTTGTCCCGACAGTTAGATATTTTGGAGATTTAATAGGAGAAATTGCTAAAGGATGGTAAAACTGCTTTGCAGTTTTACCAAGTTTGTAAAGTTATAAAGTTGAAAGTTGATAAAGTAAGATGAAGAAACATGAAAAGAAAATTCAAAATAAAGAAAACGAAGAGCTTGAGAACATTGAAAATCAATTAAAAAGAGCTTTGGCTGACTATCAAAATTTGGAAAAAAGGATAGCAGAGCAAAAAAGCGTTTGGATAAAAATAGCTAATAAAGATTTACTTTTAAAGCTTTTGCCGGGGCTAGACAGTTTAATTTTAGCTCAACAGCATACGCAAGACGAAGGTGTTAAGCTATCTATCAAACATTTTCTTGATGCTTTGCAGGAAGTTGGCGTTACAAAAATTGAAACTGTAGGAAAAGATTTTGATCCAAAATTTATGGAAGCAGTTGCAACAACCGAAGGACAGGAAGGCAAAGTAATAGAAGAGACACGCCAAGGCTATACTTTATTTGATATAATTTTAAGACCGGCACAGGTTGTCGTAGGACGACAACAAGATTAAAAATTAAAGATAAAATATTAAATATAATTTTTGAGATTTGATTTTTGAACTTTGATTTTGACTGAAAGGAACTTATGGGAAAAATAATAGGAATTGATTTAGGTACAACAAACAGCGCAGTTGCGGTAATGGAGGGCGGAAGCCCAAAAATAATCCATAGCGCCGAAGGCAGAAATGTCATACCGTCGGTGGTTGACCCTGTCAGTCATGTTGTCGGAGATATTGCTAAAAGACAGCTTGTTTTAAAGCCAAAAACAACAATATTTTCGATCAAAAGACTAATGGGAAGAAAATATACCGACGAAAGTGTTCAATACGATCTTAAATGGCTTCCTTATACTATTAAATCCGGTAGGGACGGCATGGCTGACGTCGAAGTAGACGGGAAAACACTCACCCCTCAAGAAGTTAGTGCCATGATTTTGCAAAAAATTAAATCAGATGCGGAAAGCTATTTGGGCAGCAAAGTTACACAAGCAGTAATTACAGTACCTGCATATTTTGACGATTCGCAGCGTCAAGCCACAAAACAAGCAGGGGAAATTGCAGGATTAGAAGTGCTTCGCATTATTAACGAGCCAACAGCAGCAGCGCTAGCTTACGGACTTGATAAGAAAAATGCCCACACCATTGCGGTTTATGATTTGGGAGGCGGAACTTTTGATATTTCAATTTTAGAATTGGGAGAAGGAGTTTACGAAGTAAAATCAACCAACGGAGATACGCATTTGGGCGGAGACGATTTTGATAAAGCAATCATTGATTATTTGGCAGATGAATTTAAAAAAGAAAGCGGAGTTGATTTAACTAAAGATCCGCAAGCTTTACAACGTTTAAGAGAAGCAGCTGAAAAAGCAAAAATTGAACTTTCAAGCTCACAAGAAGCGCAAATTAACCAGCCGTTTATTACACAGGGCAAAGACGGTCCTTTGCATTTAACAGTTACATTAACAAGGGCAAAATTAGAACAAATTGTTGATCCTTTAATTCAAAAAACCCTAAAACCGGTTGAGCTTGCTTTAAAAGACGCAAAAATGAAAGTTTCAGACATTGACGAAATAGTTTTGGTTGGTGGAATGACCAGAATGCCAAAGGTTATTGAAGTTGTTACTAAGTTCTTTGGCAAAGAAGCAAATAAATCAGTAAATCCGGACGAAGTAGTTGCAATCGGAGCAGCTGTACAGGGTGGAGTGCTGGGGGGAGAAGTAAAAGACGTGCTCTTGTTAGATGTAACCCCGCTAACTTTAGGAATTGAAACATTGGGAAGCGTTTCTACACCTTTAATTGAAAGAAACACAACTATTCCAACCTCAAAATCTCAGGTTTTTTCTACAGCAGCTGATAATCAAACCCAAGTTGAAATAAATGTTTTACAGGGTGAAAGACCAATGGCAGCGGATAATAAGTCTTTAGGAAGATTTGTTTTGGACGGAATTCCGCCTGCACCAAGAGGAGTGCCTCAAATTGAAGTTGGTTTTGATATTGACGCGTCGGGAATTTTACACGTTAAAGCAACCGACAAGGCAACAGGAAAAGAGCAAAGTATAAAAATAACCGGCTCAACAGGACTTACAAAAGAAGAAGTTGAAAAAATGACTAAAGACGCCGAAGCTCATGCCGCAGAGGACGCCGAGAAAAAAGGTAAAATTGAAGCAAGAAATCAAGCAGATTCATTAATTTTTACAGCGGAAAAAAGCCTAAAAGATGCAGGAGATAAAGTCGCGGAAGATGTTAAAAAAGAGGTAGAAGATAAAGTTGCAGCTCTCCGTTCAATTTTAGATTCAGGCACAAAAGAAGAATTAGAAACAAAAACCAAAGAGCTTTCGGATGCATTAACAAAAGTCGGAGAAGCGATGTATAAAAAAGAAGAACCTCAAGCAGGAGAACAGGCTGCAGATGGGGAAGCAAAGAAGGATGAAAATCCGCCAGCTGGCGGAGACGAACCAGTTGAGGGAGAGGTTGTTAATTAAATCCTAATTTCTAATATCTAATTTCTAAATAATTTCAAAATTCAAATTTTTAAACTTTTTTATTTGGATATTTGGATTTGTTTAGGATTTTGTGTTTAGAGTTTAGGATTTTTTAGTATAATAGCGTTATGACAAAAGATTATTATCAAACATTAGGAGTTACTAAGGGAGCATCTGAAACAGAGATTAAAAAAGCTTATAGAAAGCTTGCTTTGCAGTATCATCCCGACAGAAATAAGGGAGATAAGGAATTGGAAAAAAAATTTAAAGAAGTTACCAAAGCTTACGAAGTTTTATCAGATCCTTCTAAAAGGCAAACTTATGATCAGTTTGGTGAGGCTGCTTTTGAGCAAGGTGGGCCTGGAGCAGGCGGACCTTTTGGAGGGGCGGGCGGACAGTACGGTCCATTTACTTACACTTATTCATCAGGGGGACAGGGGGGTTTTGATTTTGGCGGATTTTCAGACCCGTTTGATATTTTTGAGCAGTTTTTTGGCGGAGGAAATCCTTTTGGCAGAGCGCAGAGGCGGCCGACTTATTCTTTAACCATTTCTTTTATGGACGCGGTTAAAGGAGCAACTAAAAAAGTAAATTTAGGCGGGAAAGTTCAAACCATAAAAATTCCTGCAGGCGTAAATGAGGGATCAAGAATAAGATTTGGAGATGCAGAAATTGTAATTGATGTAATTGCCGATAAAAAATTTAAAAGAGAAGGTTATGACATTGTTTCAGAGCTTGAACTTTCTTTCCCCCAAGCGGCACTTGGAGATGAAGTGCAAGTTCAAACAGTTCAAGGAATTGTAAAAATAAAAATTCCGCAAGGTACTCAACCCGAAACCTTGATAAGGCTAAGAGGAAAAGGCGTAAAAATGTTAAGAGGCTCGGGGTTTGGAGATCATTATGTTAAAATAAAAATTGTAATCCCAAAAAATTTAACAGGAAAACAAAAAGAATTATTAAAAGAATTTGACGGGCAAAAAAAATCCGGCTGGTTTTAATTTGATTTCCTTATATTTTGTGAGATGATTTATTTATGAAATCAAATAATTCTAATCAAACAATTCCACAACCAATTTCTCCAGCATCTCAACAAAATCAACAAGTGCAACAAATAGATAAGATTAAATCATTAAAAACAAAATGGATTTTATTAGGAGGATTTATTGTTATTGTTTCATTAATATTAATAGGCGGTTTTTTGTTTATTCAATTTAAAAATGGACCACCCAAAAAAGAAATAATAACTAAAACTTTTAAGACAAATCTTGCCTTTGTTGAAGCTCCTGTCCAAACACTATTATTCAGGGAAATAAATGAAGACGAAGATTTAAAAACCATTGAGGGTGGGTTTCCAATCTTGTTGCCTATAAATATAGTTGATTCAAATAGTATAAATCCAATACCAAGTTTTGAATTAGAAGTTTATTCTTTTTCAAAAGGAAAAACTATAAATACTGGAAATATCATTCAAGCATTGGGTGCGGCTGTAGGTTTTGGTAATACACATCCGCTTGCTTCTTATAACTTTAAATATACAGCTTATATTGATAACCAAAATAACATCAGGCTTTTGGATAATGACTCTTTAAAAAGCATGTTAGTGGCAAATATAAATAAAAGTACAGAAGTTTTTATCACAGATTGGTCACCCGATAGCAGATATTTAATATATTTCCTCTTTACTGGAAGTTTTCAAGGAGGAATAAGTTTTGAAGGACCTAATTTAGAGTATTTTTCGTATAATTTGGAAACTAAGGAAACAAAACGATTGCCGATTGATTTTTATGGTTCATTTATAAATAATAAAGAAATTCTGTCTAAGCCCACAAATGATAAAAATAGTTTTGTTAGTTTGAATATTGAAAATTTTAAATTTAACCTAATACAAATAAATGATGTTCAATACGGCAATTTTTCAATTACAAAAGACGGTAAATTTTGGGCTTTCCAAAAATATATTAATTCCCAATGGGAATTGTTTTATGCACAATTTCCACAAAGCAATGTTAATCGTTTTATTATTGGAGGTACAACCCCATTAATATCTCCGCAGGGAACAAATGTAGCTTATGTTAAAAACGATTCAGTTTGGATCTATAGTGCTAAAACTAAACAGAGCATTAAATATTTCGATGGTAGAGCTGTGCAATGGCTAAACGAAAATATACTAATAATTAATTCGAATTACTCATCGGGAACAGATGGGGATTTTTATATTTTAAATCTAAACTCAAATTCAAAAGAAAAAATAAAATAGATTCTATCATCGTTCATTCTACGGAGCGGGAATTTAATTGCAAAAACCCCTCAAATCCCCTAAACTTAAATTAGGTTATTATGAGCATAATTCTATTGCCTTTTTACATTTTAAAATTCTGGTATTTGGAAGCGCCAATAAATCTTTTGAAATATTTTTTTCATTTAAATAAAGCTTTTTTTCATCTTTTTTCACTTCCTTTAATGCTAAGGACCTTTTTTAAACCCTGGAAAAATGAATACCGTGAAGGACTTATTAAATTTTCTATTTTTATGGGTATGGCGTTTAAAAGCATTTTTATTATTGCCGATATTTTCCTTTTTTTATTTTTGCTTTTACTTGAAGTAGTTTTATTTATGGGATTTTTAGCCTGGCCAATAATAACTTTTTATATGTTGTTTGTTAAATTAATATGAAAGAATTTGCCTTATTTTATTTTTGGTACGAAAAATTCTTATTTAAAATTTTAAGAATTAGCATATTTGTTGTGCTTTTTGTCCTTTCAATTCTTTCTCTTGTTAATAAAGTTTATCCAAATATTCCTCTTTTTATTTTCTCGCTTTATTTAATGCTTGAAGTTTTTGTTGTTTATAAAATTTCAAGATTAATACCTCAAATTGAAGTATCAAAAAATACATCAAATCCTTTAGATTCTTTTACGCTTGAAGCTTTAGGAATTTTTAACAGCAGTTTAAATTCACAAGGTTTGATAAAAGAATTATTAAATCTTTCTCAAATAAGTTTTATTGTGGCAAAAACAGACGGGGAGCGTAAAAATATCCAAATTTTAGAAATTGATAAAAAAATAATGGCAGGTAAAGCTTTGGAGCTTGCTAAAGAATTAAATGGAAAATTTGTAACAACCTCTGATTTATTTGTTGCTTATCTTTTGTTAACAGAAGATAAAACCAAATTTTTATTCAATAAAAAACTAAAACAAGAAGATATTAAAAATATTTTACTTTGGACAAGAGAAAGCTATTCAAAAGAAGAAAATCCTAAGGGTCAGGATTTAACATTTGCGGGCGAGGGAATTGCCGAGAGTTGGGTCTATGGCTGGACAATAGAAACAGCCAAATACATGCTTGATTTATCAAGGCAATTTTTAAGTGAAAAGCAATTAAAGCCAACCGGCAGAAAAGATGAATATGCGCAGCTTGTTGAAGCATTATCAAAAGGGGCAAGTGCAATTCTAGTTGGAGACGAAGGATCAGGTAAGGAATCGGCGGTAAAAGAATTGGCAATTCAGAGTTTTTCAGGCAATTTTACCGGTAATCTTTTTCATCAAAAAATTTATCAATTAATGGTTGACGCTTTTATGGCAGGGGCAGAAAGCCAGGGCGCTTTAGAAGAACGGTTAAATAGTCTGGTTGCAGAAGTTTCGCATTCAGGAAATACGATTATTTATATTCCTGAATTTCAAAACATAATGGGAAGCTCTTCGTTCCATTTGGATATTTCAGGTGCTTTAATTCCTTACCTTAAAAACGGCTCAATAAGAATTATTGCCGCAGTAACACCCGGCGCTTATAAACAATTTATCGAACCAATGCATTCTTTGTTAGATTCATTTTCTGTAATTGATTTCAAAGAACCAAAAAGAGCAGATGTTTTGAGCATGTTATTTAAAAAAGCCGATGAAATTGAAGCTAAAAATGGTGTTATCTTAACTTATAAAGCAATGCTTGCGGCTTGTGATTATGCTAATAAATATGTAAAAGAAAAAGTAATGCCGGGGAGCGCCGTAACGCTTTTGGATGATAGCGCAAATGCGGTAAGATTAAAAGGCAAAAAACTCGTAGAAGAACAGGATATCTTAGATCAGGTTAAGAAAAAAACCAGCGTTTCGGTTGGCGAGCCAAAACCGATTGAAAAAACGCTGCTTTTAAATTTAGAAAATGAACTTCATAAAAGAATAGTTGGGCAAAATGAAGCAGTCTCAGGGTTAGCGCAATCTATCAGAAGACTTCGAGCAGGGCTTTCAACTCCTACAAAACCGATCTCTTTTTTATTTTTAGGTCCAACAGGCGTTGGAAAAACCGAAACAGCAAAAGCTTTGGCAGATGTATATTTTGGCAATAGCGCAAGGCTTGTCAGGGTTGATATGAGTGAGTTTTCAGGAGACGACGGTATGAGAAGATTATTGGGTTCGGGTCCGGGGCAGGGCGATGAAAAAGGTCAATTAACAGAACCGGTTTACGATAGTCCGTATTCGCTTGTTTTACTGGATGAATTTGAAAAAGCAGATCAAAAAATTTTGGATTTATTCCTGCAGGTTTTAGATGACGGAAGGCTTACCGATAATAAAGGGAAAACAGTCTCTTTTGTTAATACAATTATAATTGCCACTTCAAATGCAGCTTCGGAATTTGTCAGAGAGCAAGTTAGTAAGGGTGTAAGCGTTGATAAGAAGTTTCAAACAGCGCTTTTGGAATTTTTACAAACCAAAGGCATTTTTAAACCTGAACTTTTAAATAGATTTGATGATGTAGTTGTCTTTAAACCTTTAATACAGGAAGAGATTGTTCAGGTAGTTAAATTTATGTTAGTAGATGTGACAAAAAGGTTGACACAAAAAGATATAAAAGTTAATTTTGACGATAAAATCTTAACAAAAATTGCAACCGAAGGTTTTGATAAAAATTTTGGCGCAAGACCGCTTAATAGGTTCATCCAAGACAAAATTGAAGACCCGATTGCCCAAAAAATGTTAAAAGATGAAATAAAAAGAGGGGATAGTATTGCGGTTAGCGTTGATACTTCAAATAATATCTTAATCTCCAAAGCCTAAGTAGTACCTAGCTTATTGAAGCTAGCTGAGTTTTCTGCTATACTTATCCGACTATGCCAGCAATACAAAGAAGTGAATTTGCCCTAGCCCTAAATCAGGTCTCAAACGAAAGAGGCCTTGACCCAGAAATTGTTTTAGAAACTGTCAGAAACGCAATTTTGGCAGCTTACAGAAAAGATCACCCTGATTCTTTAATTGAAGAATATACAGCAGTTTTGGATTCAAATACAGGTGAAGCTAAAATTTTCCATAAAGACGAAGATGTTACGCCTCCAGGGTTTGGAAGAATTGCAGCTCAAACCGCAAAACAGGTAATTTTACAAAAAATCAGAGAAAAAGAAAAAGAAGCTATAATTTCCGATTTCAAACTTAAATTAGGCACAATTGCAAACGGAATGGTGCTAAGATTTGCAGGCCCAAATGTAATTATTGATGTTGGTAAAACCGAAGCAATAATGCCTCCAAGCGAGCAAATCCAAAATGAAAAATATCATTTAAATCAAAGATTAACGGTTTATATTTCGGAAATTAAAGAAGGAATAAAAGGGGAAGAAGTTGTTGTTTCAAGAGCCTCAAACGGGCTTTTAGAAGGACTTTTTAAAAGAGAAGTTCCCGAAGTTGCTCAGGGAGCAGTTGAAATAAAAGCAATTGTCAGAGAGCCGGGCAACAGAAGCAAAGTTGCGGTTGCTTCAACTCAACCAGGCATTGATCCGGTTGGAAGTTGCGTTGGCCAAAGGGGAGTAAGGGTTCAGGCAATAATTCAGGAATTTTTGGGAATTGAAAAAATCGATATTATTCAATGGCAGGAAACCCCAAAAAATTATATAGCTCAAGCTTTGTCTCCTGCAAAAGAATTAAAAGTTGAAGTTGACGAAAAAGAAAAAGTAGCAAAGGTTAGTGTTGCTCCCGAAGAACTTTCTTTGGCAATCGGCAGGGAAGGACAAAATGTCAGACTTGCTTCAAAATTAACAGGTTACAGGATTGAAATAGAAGGCGATGAAAAATTAGCCAAAATTCCGGCAGAAGAAGCGGAAAAACCCTCCTCCGCTAAAGCTCCCGCTTCGCAGCGAGGCGAGTCGGAAGGGCAAGACCAAAAAGGGGTAAAAGAGGAAGAATTAGCAAAAGAAGCTTTGGAAGTTTCGGATTTGGCAGAAAAAGTAGAAGCCGAGAAACCTCAAGATTTAGGGGAAGAGGTAACAGAAGTTGCCCAAAGTGTAGAAGCTTTAAAAGAAGAAGCTAAAGAGAATAAAGATAAGGACAAGTAATGAAAGTTAAATACAATTCTCAATTATCAATTTCTAATTTTCAATGAATATACAATGAAACAATTAAGAAATGAAAATTTAATGAAAATTGTAAATTGTAAATTAGAAATTAATTCTATATGGATAAAAAATCGATTAATGACAATAAAATTAAAGAATTTTACCCGCCGGTAGTTGCGGTTTTAGGTCACGTTGACCACGGAAAAACCTCACTTTTAGACGCAATCAGAAAAACAACAATTGCAGCAAGAGAACACGGCGGAATTACCCAAAAAATCGGCGCATCCGAAGTTGAAGTCATGCATGATGGCAATAAAAGAAAAATTACTTTTATTGATACACCGGGGCATCAGGCATTTTCACAAATGAGAGGCAGGGGAGCCCAAGCTGCAGATATCGGACTTTTGGTTATATCTTTAGTTGACGGAGTTATGCCTCAAACTGTAGAAAGCATAAATTTATTAAAAAATTCAAAGGTCCCATACATTGTTGTTTTAACAAAATCAGATGATCCAAAAAAACTTCCGGATAAAGTAAAACAGCAGTTATTAAAAGAAGAAGTAATGCTTGAAAATTACGGCGGAGATGTTCCGTTTATTGAGGTTTCTGCAAAAGAAAATATTAACATCAAAGAATTATTGGATTTAATTTTGTTAGTTTACGATTTAAAAAAAGAAGCAAACTTTTACCCTTTTACAAAAACAGGTACTTTTATGGGTATTGTTATTGAATCAAAACTCGATCAAAAGTCCGGGCCCCGCGCCACAATTGTTGTTAAAAACGGAGTTTTAAAATTAAGAGATGAAATTTATTCGGAAAAAGAAAAAGGCAGGGTAAGGAATTTAATTTCCGATTCGGGAAAAAATCTCACAGAAGCAAGCGTTGGGCAAGCGGTTGAAGTTTTAGGGTTTGACGAGGTTCCATCGGTTGGAAGCGTTGTTTCGCACACGCCAAAACTTATAGAAACCTTTGCCTATAAGGATGAGGGACCTCAGGAAGAAAAAGAAGTTATCTCTCCGTTTGGGCAAGAAGATCAAAACATGCTTTCGGTAGTTTTATGCGCAGATACTCAAGGTTCTTTAGAGGCAATTATAAATTCAATTCCTGAAAAAGTAAATTTCGTTATGCAAAAAACAGGCGATATTGAAGTTTCGGATGTTTTATTTGCAAAATCAACCGGCTCAATAGTTCTTGGTTTTAATGTAAAGATTAAACCCGAAATCGCAAAGCTTGCTAAAACCGAAAAAGTTTTAGTTAAAAGTTACACAATTATTTATGAAATGATTGATGAGCTAAGCGACTTTATCCAAGGAAAGCTTGAAGCGCTTCAGGAAGAAATTTTAGGCATTGCTAAGGTTTTAGCTAAATTTCCTTTTGATAAAACATTTGTTTTAGGATTAAAAGTCCAGGAAGGAAGAGTTGCAAAGGGCGATAAAGTAAGATTATTACGCGGAGAAGAAGTGGTTGGCGAAAGCCATATAATTTCTGTTAGAAAAGGCAAAGATCAAACCTCAAAAGTAGAAGAAGGCGAGGAGGGAGGAATTATACTCTCCCCTGTCCTTGACTTTACTATAGGAGATATGTTAATATCCCATAGCTAAACCCACCTGCCGGCAGGCAGGTATCACTTATGGATAATTTAACTTTCTCAAAGATAAAAGAAGCAATAGAAAAATATAATAGTATTGCTATTGCAACAAGAAAAGACCCTAGCGTTGACGAAATGGGAGCCGCACTTTCTTTGTATCTTTCACTTAAAACCACAGGAAAAGCCGTTAGTATTGCAACACCAAGTAATCCCCTGGTTGAAGTTTCTTCTTTAGTTGGAATAGACGAAGTAAAAACAAATTTAGGTTCGGAAAGCGGAGATTTGGTTGTTTCTTTTCCTTATAAAGAAGGAGAAATTGAAAAAGTTTCCTATACAAGAGATGATAATTTTTTAAATATTGTTGTAAAAGCAGGCGAACTGGGACTTGGTTTTTCTGAAAAAGATGTTAAGTTTACAAGAGGAGCAGTTGCGCCTGAGCTCCTTTTTGTTATAGGAAGCCCAAGAGTTTCTGATTTAGGAAATCTTTTTGACGTTACAATTTTAAAAGATACAATTGTTGTGAATATTGATAATAAAGCGGAAAACCAGGGATACGGAGATATTTTAATGGTTTCAGGCAGGCTTTCTTCGGTTTGCGAAGCTATTGCTAATTTAATTTTAGGATTAAATCTTAAAATGGATTTAGATATTGCCCAGAACTTAATGCTTGGAATTGCAACTGCTACGGATAATTTCCAAAGCGAACACACCAGCGCTTTGGCTTTTGAAATGGCAGGAGTGCTTTTAAGACAAGGCGCTTTAAGACCATCTAATTCATTACCAAGGAGAAAATTAAGTGCGAATTTTGAAAATGATCAATTTGAAGAAAAAAAAGAAGAGGTAAAACCAAGAGTTCAAAAACAAATCATAGAAGAAATTAAACAGGAACAAAAATCAACCCTAAATCCGCCGGAAGACTGGCTCGAGCCAAAAATTTATAAAGGTTCAACAAGCTTTTAGTATTGACAAACTACCTTATAGTATGCTAATATCCTTTTTCATATGATAGAACGAGGAATTATGGAAGCACTTCACAGTGCAAAACCCGGTTCAAGCCAAGAACTTCATGGAGAAGCTTTAAAAGCAATGCTTGAGGCTGCTAAAGCAAGTGGTTTTAGAGATCCCGTACTTCCAACAATTCCTGTTACTTCTGAAACCCCACACGTAGAATCTTTAAGTGGCGAAGCGCTTCAAGCGGAATTAGAAGCGCAGGCTAAGAGATATATTGAATTTGGTTTTGCAAAAAAGCTTGGGATGACTCAGTATAGATTTAAAGATAGAGTAATGGGCTTAGCTGCTCCACAGCCGGAAAGCTATAAAGGCAGATTTGATATTCCAGTAGTAGTTATCGGTGCCCAAGTTCCGGCAGTAGAGCAATATAGGATGATTGGTTTTGATTATTATTTAAGTGACTTGGGAATTCAAGATAGAGATGTAAAAGGATATCAAACTCCCAATGTTCCCCATTTAGTTTGGATGCAAGACGGAAAAGTAAATCTTGGTAAATCTGTTGACAAAGTAAGAGCTTCTTTTAGTAGAGATGAAAGAGGAGCAAATCTATATGATGGAGTAGGGCTTGTTGTAGCCCGTCCCGATATATTAAAAGATCATTTCATTGATCTTCCTGGTACGCAGGTTGGGTCTGGCAGCGCTCCATTTCTGAATTTGTGGGATGACAGACCGGAGGTGCACTGTGGCTTTGTCGACGATACGCATTCGAGGTTTGGTTCTGCCTCTGGCGGGAGATAATTTAAATTTGGTTTTTGAATCTTTCCCCTTTTTGTCTTCTTGAATTTTGGTACGTTTTTATTTACAATAAAGCTTGAGAGTAGGTTAATGAATTCCAAACTAAGGTTTGAAATCGCCGAAATCTTCCAAAACTTAATCCATCAGAATTTTTGTAAGTTAAGGCTTACCAAAAGAGAATGGTCATCTTTGGGAAACTCCGTGTTTTTCTCTTTCCTCCGGTTTAAACGGAGAAATAAAATACAACAGCAAGAGTTATCAAGCTGTGGTGGGGGTCTTTGTACGGAGAAAAATATAATAAGTTGAGTCTGACAACGCTCCATATCTGAATTTGTGGAATGACAGACCGAAGGTGAACTATAACTTTATCGACAATACGAATTCGAAGTTTGGTTCTGCCTCTGGCGATAGTATCTCAAAGATTTTTAAGATAGCGAATCCAGCCTCCAGCCATCTTACCGATTTCCTGGAGGCTTTCGGAAAGCTTTAGATAGCTTTTGTTATCAATGCAATTGTTGTCCCTAGCAAGTCTTAATAATATCTTTTCGAGATCAATTTTTGCGTTAACTATTATTAATA
>JACRFQ010000018.1 GCA_016217835.1 Candidatus Levyibacteriota bacterium
AGAAAAACAACGCCTATGGAAATAAAGATAATCGGAAGAAAATTATTATTTTCTTGAATGTTATCTTTTTTATTTTCTTTTTTGGATTGCTCAAGATTATTTACACCACTTTTTGTTGAATTTCCTAAAACATCCTTAATTTCGGAAGAAATAATAGTTGGTGTAGCATTAGCCGCGTTTGACGCGGGAGTTTTAGAGATTGCCTTAGTCACAGTCGGAGTATTCGTAACCGAGGGGGTTGGGGAATTAGTTGGCTTTGGAGTCGGAGTTGACTTGGAAGTTAGTGAAATAGTCGGTGTTGAACTAGGGGTGGGAGTCGATGTAAGCATACTACACACCGCACCTGCATTTTTGCTACTACCATTATTGGGACCATCTTTTGTAACAATTGTGGTTTTAATCCAGCTGTCTGTACCATCAATTGACCTTGCACCATATTCTCCACTACCAATGCTTCCGATATCCACTGCACTTTTACCATCACATTTTTGTCCGGCACCATCTCCATATGCAACGCAATCAACAACTGTATCTACGTTTTTGAGTCGAATTATATCTCCTCCATTATTTAATCTATTGCTCCAGAAAGCAATAACAAAGCCCTGCGGCGCTAAAATACAATTAAAACTAACAGGATTGCCCGAAGTAGAACCGTCTATAATTGTATAGTTTGAAAGATCCTCGCTTTGAGAAGTTGAAGCATTATATAACTCTACCCAATCATCATCTGATGTGGCAGAACTGAATTCATTTATAACAATGCCCGCGGCAAAAGAGGGTTTTGAAAAAGAAAAACAAAATAAAAATAATAAAAAAGCAACTAGGGCAGATTTTGCTTTCATTGAGATAATACTTACATTGAGTCTAGCAAAAAATTAAATAACTTGCTAATTATATTGCACTTTACGTTTTAGATTGTGATTTATATTACAATTTACATTTTTATTTATATTGCAATATGGCAATATTAGATGTTATTATATTCTCGTAAACTAGAATACGGAAATATTGTGAGAAGATACAATTTTTTAAAAAATGACGACATTTACGAAGCTATTAATAGGCTCCGTGATGCATTTCTCGCCGCACATGATGGCTCAGAAGTTGAAGAAATTATAAACGCCATTTTAACGCAAGACGAAAAACTTAGGATTGGAAGAAGAATTATAATTGCAGAATTTTTAAAATCCGGCTTAACTGTTCAGGAAATAGTCCACTTACTAAAAGTTGGAAACAATACCGTAATGTCTGTTACAAAAAACCTTGAAGAACATGAAAACGGATTTACCTTACTTGAACAAAGAAAAGGAAAGGTTGAAAAAGAATATCAAAATAAAAAATACAAACTTGTCGGAGGTCCAAAGAAAGTATTTAAACAAAAAGTTTATACAGGTATAAAACGCAAAGACATTAAACGATAAATTTTACATACTTTTCTCGTATTCTAGTTTACTGTAATAATATTTGTGAATAATTTTTCCATTAAATATTGACTATGAAATATAAATTCTGAAATATAAACTATTAATTCTAGGTCATACTCATGAAATCTAAATATAGAAGCTTTTTAGAAAAAGTGGTGAAAAAACACTGGGGCAGATTTTGCCTTTATTTGATTAACGATAAATTCTTGCTTCGATTATTGTCCAACCGGAATAGTGGTCATTAAGCGATACGTTCATTGCCCCTTGATACCAGGGATCATTTATTCTAAAACTATCCCCATCAACAGAACGAAGAACCACCCAATGATCTGAATAATGAGCAGGATATGGTCCCCCATCAGAAGATAATCCAGCCATTACCACAGCCCCTGAATTAAGCGCGTCTCTTAAGTCTTGCAACGGGGGATTATCTTTTACTTCCGCTGCGTGACCATTTGCAGAAGAACCTGGTTTAAGAAAATATGCAGTATTACCAAAAAAATTACTTGTATTTGCTGCAACATCAGCTGGGATAATACTTCCTCCAAAATGAGACACAATCATAGCGTAATCAGTAAGCAAGCACCCGACACTCCAAATTTGCTCGCTGGAAAGCCCTATTGGGTTATTTCCCCAATTTGAATCCCTTTGATTATAATATTTACCCCACGAATCAGATAAATCCTGATGAGGAATAATTCCGCCTCCAGCTCCAACTCTTGCCTTAGAAAAACTACGCAATGCGCTTAATTGTGCTTCATACTGGGATATTTGAGTTTCATTTGTTTGTATAAGCTGCTGCTTTGCCTTCTGCTGCTGAGCGAGTTGATCTTTATATGCCTGAAGTTGTTTATTTAATACCTCTATCTGCTTTTTTTTGTCTTGAAAAATAATTTTTTGATTAGCGTAATCTGTCTTTGCCTGTTGCATATCATAAATTAATTTTTTATCGTGCGCTTGCGCAAGGCGCAAATAATTAAGTCTTTGTAAAAAATCCGGCGCACTTCCTGATGTAAGTAAAATTTGCAAAGGCTGGATTGTACCAACTTCGTAAGTTGCGACAATTCTAATTAACAAAACATTTATTGAATCATCTAATGATTTCTGCAGAGATGCTACTTTTTTTGATGCCGTATCGATATCTAATGCCAAACTTGTAATCTGTTCCTGTGTTGCGGTGATTCTATACAAGGTAAGCTTAATTTGACTTTCTAATATCTGTATGTCAGACGCATATGTTTTATTTTGACTTTTTAAAATACTTATCTTATTTACGCAATCTTCTTCACTCGTGCAGTCATTTTGAGAATAAACAAACTTTTTGTTAAAAAATAAAAATGAAATTAATAAAACGAGCAGCAAAAAGACTTTTTTTCTTATTCTTAGATTCATATCTCATACATTCTGATAAAATCAATTTTACTTTAAGTATCTTAAAACCGCTACAAAGCTTGAAGCAATACCTAAAAATACAGCCAGTACAATTTCTAATCCTAGTAAAATCAAAAGATTAACATAAGGTACCGGCAAAACAGGAATGCCTTTTAAAAACGACTCTAAAAACGGGGTTGCGTATAAAAGCGTTCCTGTTGAAATTGTCCAACCAATAACTGCGCCGATTGTTCCGTAAAAAACTCCCTCCATTATAAAAGGCCAGCGGATATACCAGGATGTCGCTCCTATAAGCTTCATTATTTCTATATCTTCTTTTTTTTGAGAAATTTTCATACCGATTATTGTCGCCATGACAAAAATAGATACAAAAGAAAGTAGAATTATTAAAGCAATGCCTATTTTTCTTATAGCATTTGTCCACGCTGTTAGAGTTGAAACGACATCTTTTTGATAAATTACGTCAGAAACTATAGAAGATTTCTTAAGCGTATCTGAGATTGGAGCCAAATCTTCAATTTTTACCGCCGATATTTCAAAAGATGCGGGTAAAACATCCGCTGTTACCAGTTCCAAAAGCAAAGGATCATTTTTATTCTGTTCCTTGTAAATTTTCAAAGCATCCTCTTTTGAAACAAATTTTATTGCAGATACTCTCCCTGTATCCGAAAGTTTATTTTCTAAAGTATTAATATCTTCTTGCGCTGCCTCGTTTTTAAAAAAGGCTGTAACTTGAGGTTTTGATTCAAAATAATTAATGATTTGTGACGAACCAACCAAAAGAAATGTAAAAAAAGACACTGCCAAAAAAGTTAAAGTCATTATTAAAATTGCGGCAAGCGCTTGATAAGGAGATCTTCTTATGTTTTTCCATGCAGATTTTCTTGATTTCATCTTTAATTTATTATGACATTAAATTTACGAAACTTCATCTTTTTCTTTTTTATCTTCCTCTTTATGTTTTTTAGAATCCTTTTTAACTTGCCCTTCCGAAGCTTTAAAGGAGGAGTGGCCCTTTTCGTCTTTAACAATTTTTCCTTTTTCGATATGAACTACCCTTTTGCCTAAGGTTTTAATTACATCTTCGTTATGAGTTGCCATAATAATCGTTGTCCCTTTTTTATTTATATCGGTTAATATATTAACTATTTCCCATGAAGTATCGTTATCTAAATTTCCCGTTGGTTCGTCTGCCAAAATAATTTCAGGGGATAATATTAAAGCTCTTGCAATTGCCACTCTTTGAAGCTCTCCGCCCGAAAGCTGAACCGGAAATTTATCCTTGTGATCCAAA
The DNA here is from genome assembly GCA_016217835.1 of Candidatus Levyibacteriota bacterium. Taxonomy (GTDB): domain Bacteria; phylum Patescibacteriota; class Microgenomatia; order Levybacterales; family UBA12049; genus JACRFQ01. The sequence goes on from JACRFQ010000018.1 coordinate 4,111, forward strand.
AGCCCAACCTGCTCTAAAACATCATCTACGAGTTTTATAGCTTCTTCCGGTTTTTTTCCGGCAACTTCTAGGGGAAGTGAAACATTTTCCAAAACAGTTCTGTCAAATAAAAGTTTTAAGTCCTGAAAAATAACTCCAATTTTTTTTCTTAAAATTGGAAGATTGTTTTTTTTAATATTTACTACATCAAAATCACTTACGACAACGCTGCCCTCTGTTGGCAAAATATCTCTTATTAAAAGCTTTAAAATTGTTGTTTTTCCGGAACCCGTAGGGCCGACTAAAAATATAAACTCGCCCCTATCGACCACTAAAGAAACATCAGACAAACCAAATACACCTGTTCCGAATTTTTTTGAGACTTTATCAAGTTTTATCATTCCAAAACCTCAACTCTGCCAACATCCATAAACCAACCTGCAGATTGCGCTTTTTGAGTTTGACCCCAAACTTTAATTTTTTTGTCTATAAACTTAGATAAATCTACCGATGAAGACGTTAAATAAACGTTCTGGCTTTCTCCTCCCGGACGTACCAAGTGGAATGATCCTTCTCCGTCTATTCCTCCTTCTTTAAGCACTCCTTCTGCTATATCCTTAAATGTTTTTATATCATTTGAGCCCACAACCATTCCTTTAGAAACCGTTGCTCCGTTTGGAAGACTAGTTTGGATTTTTCCTGCCGGTAAAGAACCGTTATTAGATGCAAGAAAATAACCGCTTATAACTCCTAAAAATACTACTCCTACCAACAAAGCTATAATTTTTGGCGTAAAAGAACTTTTTAAAGTTTCTTTACTAAATTCGTGGATTAAGGGTTGTTCCAAATCTTTTGTTTCTATATTTTTTTCCATTAAATTATCATTCACCTCCTATATTTAAGTAAACCATATTTAAAGATTTTTAGCAACCTTTATGAGGCTAAAGTTTTCTTAATTCTTCCTCTATAAAAGCATCTAAATTTCCGTCTAAAACCGCATCCGCATTTGAAGTTTCGTAATTAGTGCGTAAATCCTTAACCATTTTGTATGGATGCAATACATAAGAACGGATTTGATTTCCCCATCCCGGGGTTTTATATCCGCCTTTAAAGCCCTGCTCTTGCTTTTTTTGCTCTTCTTGTCTTAAAAGCCAAAGCTTTGCTTTTAACATTTTTAGCGCGTATTCCCTGTTTTTTCCCTGATAACGTTCACTTTGAGCCGTAACTATAATACCTGACGGCTTATGTCTTAATCTTACAGCTGTTGAAACTTTATTTACATTCTGTCCGCCATGCCCACCGCTTCTATAAAAATCCCATTCTAAATCATCCTCTTTTATTTCAATTTCCGTATCCTCTTCTATGTTTGGTAAAACCTCTACCAAAGCAAACGATGTCTGTCTTAAATTATCCGCATTAAAAGGAGACTGCCTGACTAATCTATGTACGCCTGCTTCATGTTTTAAAAACCCATATGCATAATCCCCAATTACCTCTATTGTTATGCTTTTAAGTCCTGCTTCGTCTCCGGGAGTTTCTTCAAGCGCCTGTGATTGCCAGCCTTTTTTTTCAAAAAACCTTGAATACATCCTGTAAAGCATATTTGTCCAATCCATTGCCTCAACCCCTCCTTGTCCCGCATGAATTGAAATAATTGCGCTGCCCAAATCATAAGGACCTGAAAAATATAAAAGCTCCTCAAATTCATCCAGTAAATTTTGGGCCTCTGTAAACTTTCCGTTTTTTTCTAAATCTATCAAACTTTCCACTCTTGCAACTTCTGTTTGCAGCTTTGAAAGCTCTTTCATTTTTAAAGAAGCATTTTTGTGATCCTTCCAAAAATCAGGATGCAAACTTTGCGCCTCAATCTCACGGATTTTTGTGCGCTTAGAATCAACATCAAATTTTTCTATAGCTTTTTCTATTCTTTTTTTTAGTTCATCCATAATTAGTGAAAAATAGTAATCATTAATCCCAAAGCCGAAAGAAGCATGGCGATAAAAGTAATCCAAATCAGAGATTTTGATAACAACCCGCTTTTGTGTTCACCCATTATTTTATCACTAGCAGCAATTCTTCCTATTATAAATATTAAAGGTACTGCTGCGATACCGTTAAAAACAGCTGTAAAAACAAGCGCTTTAATCGGATCAATTCCGACAAAATTAATCAAAAGACCGATTAATGTAGCTATTGTTATTACTCCATAAAACCCGTGGGCTTGTTTTAATTTAAGATTTAAGCCCTCTTTCCAATTAAATGCTTCAGATAATGCATATGAAGCAGATCCCGCAAGAACAGGCACAGACATTAAACCAATCCCTATAATTCCTGCCGCAAAAATTGTTTTAGATAAAAATCCGGCATTGGGAAAAGTAGAAACTAAAGGCTCCAAAGCTTTAGCAGCTTGAGACGCAGTAGAAATATTTGTTACACCGTGCGAATTAAGAACCGAGGCTGTTGTGATAATAATAAACCAGGTTATAATTTCTGAAAAAAACATACCAATTGCGTTATCAATCCTGATATTTCTTAAAAATGCTTTTGAAATTTTTGGTTTATTATTTCCCTGCAATCGGTTTTCAGAGATTTCTTCTTCAACTTCTTCCGACGCTTCCCAAAAAAACATATAAGGAGAAATTGTCGTTCCTAAAACCCCTGTTAAAATAAAGAAAAAAGCAAAACTTAATTCAATATGTGGAACAAGTGTTGCTACAAAAACCTTAGTCCAATCCTGACCAACAATTATAGCAGTAATGGGGTATGCAAGCAAAGCTAGCGATAGCCATTTTAAAATTTTTGCATAGGTTACATAAGAAGTAAAAATTTCCAGACACAAAACAAAAACTGTAAAAAAAAGTGCTAAAAACACAAAAGGGATAGGTATAATAAGATTTGCCGCCGAAGCCATTGCGCCGATATCGGCTCCTATATTAATCGTATTGGCAACAACGACCAATAAAACTACAAAGTAAAGCAATTTTTTATTGTAGTTTGTCTTAACAACCGCTGCTATTCCTTTACCTGTAACAGCGCCTATCCTTGCACAAGCTTCCTGCACAGCCGTCATTAATGGATACATTAAAAGCACTGTCCAAAGCTGACCATAACCAAACTGAGCGCCTGTTTGGGAATAGGTGGCAATTCCTGATGGGTCATCATCTGCAGCGCCTGTTATTAACCCAGGACCCAAAATTCTTAAAAATCTATTAAATTTATTTTTGATTTTTTCCATATCTATAATCCGCTGCAAATTTTTTCACATGTTTGTTTTAATTGAGTGCCCGGATAATTTTGGATTGCTTTTAAGTCATTAATCACTTTTTGAACTTGCGGAGAAGAGCTTGCAATATCAACTAAATTGATGTTTTGGGCTTCATTTTTTAAGTTCTCTATTTCATTTTGTATATTTTGTTTGATATTAGAACTTTGCAACTGCAACTGTTGGGTATCTGCTCCCTTCACAGCATCGTTTGAAAAATTAAACGATGACTTACTTTTAGACAAGTTCTCATCCAGAACCATTGTTTTTAATTCGTATCCTGCAATAATTAAAAAAAGAACTAAAAATAAAAAAATAACAATCTTTTTCCTATCCCACTCTATCTTTTCTTCTTTTTTCTTTTGTTCTTTCATGAAGTAATTGTAGGTAAAATTGACTGGTTTTGCAAACAAAAATTACTGCTATAATAATTGCAATGAACTTTTTTCAGGCAATTATACTATCGATAGTTGAGGGAATTTCAGAATTTCTTCCAATATCTTCAACTGGGCATTTGATTTTAACTTCTGATATGTTAAAAATTGCGCAAAGCAATTTTGTAAAAGATTTTGAAATAATTATTCAGCTTGGCGCAATACTTGCAATAGTTGTTTTATATTGGGAAGTTTTTCTTAAAAATAAAGAGGTTTGGAAAAGAATAATTGTAGCATTTATCCCAACGGGAATTATTGGCTTTATTCTTTTTAAACCTATAAAAACCTATCTTTTAGGAAATACATATATCACACTTATTTCGCTTCTTACAGGCGGTGTTATTCTTATAATTTTAGAATTAATCTATAAAGAAAAAGAACATCATGTTGATAGAATTGAAAATATTACTTACAAAAACGTTTTGTTAATAGGAATTTTCCAATCAATTGCCGTAATTCCGGGTGTATCAAGATCGGCGGCAACAATTGTTTCCGCTCTATTCTTGGGTACAAAAAGGAAAGCGGCAGCAGAATTTTCTTTTCTCTTAGCAGTTCCGACAATGCTTGCAGCTACAGGTCTTGATTTAATTAAAAGTAATTTTTCTTATTCATCAAATGAGTGGCTGATTCTTTTAACAGGCTTTATCGGAGCATTTATAACCGCATTTATTGTTATTAAATGGTTTTTAAAATATATTCAAACACATACTTTTATTCCGTTTGGAGTATATAGAATAGTTCTTGCAATTTTATTTTACTTAATTGTTATTAAATAATGAAGACATTTGAAAAAATTTACAGCCTTGTATCAAGAATTCCCAAGGGAAAAGTTACAACTTACGGCGCAATTTCTAAGGCAATAGGGATTGATCCAAGAGTTGTGGGTTATGCTTTACATGCAAATAAATCCAGCACCTTTTTCCCAAAAATTATTAAGCTAAACAATAAAAATGAAAAGCAGAACTCACTCAATAAATTGCAAAATTTTAAAAAGGTGCTGGATAAAGATTCAGAGAATATTCCCTGCCATAGGGTAATAAATTCCAAAGGAAAAATTTCAAGTGGCTACGCTTTTGGCGGACCTGGTATTCAAAGAAAAATGCTTGAAAAAGAAGGTGTTAAATTTAACAAAGATGAAACTGTAAATCTTGAAAAATTTGGACTTTTTATTTCTTAATTTTCTTTGCTTTTTTCAAATCTTCTAACAATTCTTTTTTTATAATACTTATTGTTTCTTGAATTTTATCTTCAATATCATTACTTGCTTGTTTTAAATGATCAAGCGTTTTTATATGATCTGAAAGTGCTAAATTCTTCAAAAATATCTTTTTATTTTCTTCATCAAGGGTTGATAACACAGTATTTATTACATTTGAGTGGATGTTTGCTTCAACCAAAGAAAGTAAATGAATTCTTTCTTCGGGGGTTAAATCTAATTCTCCCAATTCTAAAACAATATCTGTTGTTTCTACTAAATGCGCGTAAAAATGTTTATATTGCATAACTTTATAATGAAATTGGGCCTAATGGTATCTTATCATCTGGATCATCAATAAAGAAATATAAAACCGGTCCTCTTTGTCTGCCGTCATATCTTTCTAAGAAAGTCATGACTTCGGGTGAGCCACCCAAACTCTTTCCTGTCCACTGCGCAGGGCCCGCGTCGCCGATTACAACTACCATTGCTTTGCCGTTTTGCGGATTAACTACAAGCATTTTTATATACCTAAAAAAATCTGTGTATTCTTTTGGATTTTGACTAAACCCCGGTGCTAAAAAAGTCTGAACAGCGATATAATATTTTTCTCTTTCTGTGGCTTTTTCTAAAGTTGAATCTTTAGTGTTATTAATGTAACCCCAGGCGCCCAAACCCGGCGCCATTCCGTATTTAAAATATTTTTGCGCATCCTCTGGATTATCAAAATGAGCAAGCATATTGTCACCCGGATACCTTGCCAAATGTTGCTCCTGACCTATTAATCCATAACTTGTATTTAACCTTTTTCCTTCTAATTCAGGAACAACTCTAAGATCAAAAGTTCTTGATAAAACCTCGCTGACATTTACTTCTTCCTGCGGCGTTAACGGACGGACTTCGTTTGGCAAAATATTTTTTAAATCATAAACAAGAAATATTTTTTTATCTATTAATTTATTAACTTCGGCGCTTGCCGATGAAAAAGCTGTTGGAATTTTGGGCACAATTGGAGAAGTTAATAAAAATAAGCCTGCAAGTGAACCAACGGCAAATTGTTTTGAATTTTGAGAAATCCAATCAAGGGAATCTTTATGTTTTTCAAAAATTTCTTTCTGGAGTTCTTTATGGCGCTTACTCCAAACCTTTTTTAAATGCTCGTACTGGAGATTGCCTTTCTTATTTTTCTTGGGCATACATAAATCATAACAAATTGGCAGAAAGAAGAAAAATTATAGAGGTTGGTTCGAATCCCTGCTCCCTGAGCATTCCGCTCTAGACCCGTTTAGTCATTATAACTGATTGTATCGCTTTGAGGCTAAATGAGACAAATGAGACAGTATAAAAAATAGGTATTTGTTTGATGCTTTTCGTTTAAACTTGTTGAGGAATTGCTGACTGTGCTGTTATTACAAGTGGGTGTATTCCATTTTCATCTTTAGTTTCTATAGACAAACTTCTAGTATTTGGATCAAATTCCCTTGTCCATTTGGGCGTAAACCTTGTAAATTCGTCCTGTGCTTGAGGTGCATTTGTAATCCCAGCTTCCCAATCTTTAAACGCTTTATCGATGTTTTGCACATCTAAAAGTCCCCAACCTATCCTGCCTGGAGTTTCTATAACATAATATGTTGCCGTTGGAGTATCACCCTGGTTATCAATAGCCAAATATCCTCCTTCATCCATAGACATATCCTGTTCTCTATGAAAAGCATTGGTTCTTTGACCAGGCTCTACGACTCTAGTTATTTCTCCAGATTTTCTTACTTTTTCTGTCATTCCGGAATTATATCATTTTCTTGCTCAATGTCAACTATAGGGCTAAATTGACAAGCCAAATAGGGAACGCGGTCAGTATGGGGTGCCCATGCTTGCTGAGCATGCCGGTCTGAACCCATTGTATCACTTTAAGCTAAATCTGCTAGAATATGGGCTATGAAGCCTTTAATTATTGCACATCGCGGAGATACGATAAATTATCCGGAGAATACCATTGAAGGTTTTATAGATATCCATCCCACCTCTAAGGTGGAATAGCTTTATTCTATTGAGGACAGGTATACATGTATACCTGTATTAGAGGTCATGGAAACTTAGTTTGGATAATGACGGTATTTGGATTTTACCCATTGCTTTAATAACCATGTACCTATTCTACAGATGAATTTGGGGTTATTATTTTCTTTTTTGAGGATTAATTAAAAAAAGCAAACCAACCAGAAGTGAGGAGAAAACAACAGTTAATAATATAAAAGTTTGAAGCGAAGACGAAGATAAAATGTTTTCCTGGTATGTATTGAAAATTAACAATACTCCGAAAGCGAGAAGTAAAACGAACAACGAAAGAACCGCTTTTACAGCGCTTTCGTCAAGATTAAAGCCTGATTTTTTTACTGACTTTGTTCTTTTTTTAGCCATTTAGAAGTTTAGCGCGTATTTGCTATTATCTCCAAGTTCTGAGCGAGAGGAGCTGCAACAGTTACTCTATTATTTGCATCGTGTGCAATCGTATATCCCGTATTATATGCTGCTCCGCATGCAGTTATCGCCGTTCCCGTACCCTGTTGGGGGTCTTGTGGAAGAGCCGGAATATAATTAGAAACCAAATCTGCACAGATGTTTGCGCCTGTATCGCTTATTGCGGTTGGTGTATCAGCAGCAAGTGCGCTGATCGCCGGTGGCAATAAGCCTTTATGGTCTGCTGCATATGCTCCGACTGCATTTAGAATTTGCGTTACTTCACTTCTTCTTCTTGTGTTATTTGCCTGACCGAATTGTCTTGCCGGATTAATTGCGATTAAAACGATTGAAAGAAGGATTGCTAAGATTCCGATAACAACTAAAAGCTCGATGAGGGTAAATCCTTTTACGTTTTTAAATGTGTTGGGCAGTGTTTTCATGTTCTATAAAAACAATAGCATACAAAAAACAAACTTGTCAATAGGGTATTTTAAGGCTAATACGGAAGATTTAGAAAGATTTGTTTAAAATTTATAAGGATTTTAACAAGGATGAGGATGTTGATTTTAATAAAGAACTCGATGAAGATAATTCACCTGACTCACTTGCTACCGGCATTGTTTCATTTACAACATCGGGGATTACTGAGGTCTTTGGTAAAGTAACCGGATTTTTATTAACTTTTGGCGAAGAGAAAAAAGTTACATACATCAAAACTAAAAGAATAATAAAAAGCAATGCAAAAATACCAAGAAGCATATATAATCTCATGTCTTTTTTCTTTATTCCTATTGAATTTTTATGTTCACGCTCAAGACTCCCTTCACTAATATCTACTAATCCATACTGTTTAAGGGAATCTGCTTTTGCTACAATAAGTGCCAAATTAAAATTACTTGAAAATTCAGGATTTATTTCTATCAAAACTGCCATAGAAACTGCCATGGTAACATATGCCTTATTTCTCTCAAGCGCTTGGCGTAAAATATCATATAAATTCCTATTAACTGCAACAACCTTAGTTTTTTTATTAATTTTATAGGTATTGCTTAAAACATCCTCAAAAGGAACCATATCTAAAAACTTTTGTATTCCTTCATGTTCTGCTTTTATTGTGTCTGTTGCAAAATCTTTTTCAAAAGTAATTCCCTGAGAAAAAACAAGAATTATATCAAAACCCATATTTCTAAGGCCATCCATTTGGAAAAAGGAATCTATAAGTTGATCAAATTTATCTCTTGCGACAACCTCTAAGTCTGAAACCACATCCAAGGGCAAATTAAGTGAAAGATTATTTTTTGTATCTTTGACGTAAAATAAAATTTTATTAACGTCTATATAGACAACAGCTAACTGTCGTTTTATCACTATTGAATCTCCTTCCATGAAGAAATTGTTCTCACACCATTATTGTACACTGTTTGTAGCTGAATTTTTCTGACTGTACTATTGTATATCCCCATTGATGTAATTATTCCACTTATTGTATCAACCTGAATTGTTACACTTCCGGAACCTACAGAAAGTGACTGACCCAAGGCCGTACCTGTATAATTTGGATTCCTAAGTAACCTTAAAAGTCCCTCCTCGGCACCGCTTTCAGCTATATAATAAGCATAGGTTCCTTGTTCAGTTATGCTTGCTGACTGTGTATTTCCATAAACTAAAATCGCCGCAGAAGAAATAATTGTTATCCCGATTATTGCAACAAATAACAAACTTACCAATGCTTGACCGGATTCTTGTAAAAATATTAATTTTTTCATTTTTATTTAACGCGTTCCCATAGTTATGTTAAAACTTTCCGTATTTATTCCCTCTCTTCTTAAGACTTTACTATTAATTGTAAATGAGACTGTTACGGTTTTGTTTTGGGTACTGATATCGGAAAGGGTCAGAAAATTTAAATTTGAAACTGAAGTATTGATGCTATTAAGTTGGTCTGTAGTTCCTGTAGTGCTATTAGTTAGAGTTAAATTACCATTTGTCAGTTCATATGTATAAGTTGTGACTCCTTCTTTTAACGAAAGACTTTGTCCCTGACTGCCTAAACCAGGATTTGTCACTGTTGTTGCGTTTTTAATATCGTAAGTTAATCTATTTAAAATATATCGTCCGTCTCGAGAAACCGCCGAAGTTCCTTGCGACTCCAATTGAACATCAAAAATGGCGATTAAAAGTTGAAACATCGCTAACATAAGTATTGAAAAAATTCCCATAAAAATTAAGAGCTCAATAAACGTAAAACCCTCCTCTCTTTTGAAAATTGAAAATTGAAAATTGAAAATTGATCTTTTCATGGCGAATAACTAAGGGATACATCGTAAATAACAGGTGTTTGTGTCGAATCTGAAGTTGTAAAATACGCACGGTAGCGTTCACATTGTGCAGGATTTTCATAACCTGAACCATTATTATCAAATGATAAAATCCCTCCTGTTGATGGAAAATAAGAAGAAGTTTGACCATCCGGTCCGACAAAATCGGAATTCCCAAAACTTACACCGCTACAACTATTATTAATAGCGTGTTTTAGGGCAACTTTAAATTGAAGCGTAGTATTAATAGGTGCCGATACTGTGGTAAAAAGAGTGTTCCAAGCCGACTCTTTTCCTGCGTCAAATGTTGCCGATTCAAACACCCCGGAAAATGCGTAATTACCTCCTCCTGCCCCCGCTCCTCCTAAAATTATTTTTAATTCAGATGATGCATCACCTGTAATAATATAGGAATATGCGTATCCGTCCGATTGTAAAACAGAAGCAACACCGTTAATACCGGTTGCAACTTGCAGATTGCCACAACTAATAGGTGAATTTTCATTACTGATATTAATAACCTGGTATTGATAAGTTCCTCCTGTTCCAACAACAATAGCTCTGTTTCCAGTTACAACCGTGACTCCTTTTGGATCCATGCCATTTGTATCGTAAGTTCCCCCGCTTATAAGACTTGGTGATGTTTTGGTTTGGGTATCAATAATAAAAAACTCTCTTTGTGTACCCGAAGAACCTGTAACCAAATAAGCTCTCGTTCCTGAAGAATTAACATACACATCTTTTCCGCCCTGGCCTGCTACTGTAATAGATCCTGCTATAGAAGGACTTGCCGGGTTTGACACATTAATAATCTGTAACTGATTAGTAGTACCGCTCGTTGCAACATATGCATAACTTCCTACAACAATTGTTTTAACTCCTGTCCCTGAAAGCGTAACTGCGGTGGGGTTTACCTGCGGCCTTGAGCCTGTTTTGCCGGAAAGATCAAAAATGTAAAATTTATTACCGCTTGTCATATATCCATAATTAGTGGATGCATATATGGAATTTCCGTCTCCGTTTCCCGGAGCATTAAAATATCCTTCTTCTTTATATTTTGAGTTTGTTGGCGGATCCGAATATTGCGTAAGGTTAATAATCACTATCTCCTTGAAATTGTTATCTACCGCCAAATAACCGTAATTAGCCTCTCCAAATACCCCGTTTGTTTTATATCCGTCAAATGTTTTTTGAAGCGTTGGCACAGGGGGATAAGTTGTGGTAATTTTTACATCGGCAAAAGATACACCGGATGAGTTGTCGCCTGTTCCTGCAAAAACCTGACCTTCAATGGCAGAAATTGCATTTGCTACTCCACTCTTCGGTAAATCCAATTGAGCTAGGGTAAGATTTGGCTGACACCAGTCTCCTCCGCCACCGCCTGCTCCTAAAATAATTTCTCCTCCGTTTGTGTTCGTAATAGTTATGCCATTGGTAAATGGATTCAAAGCTCCCGGAGTAAAATCTGCGACTGTGGTTTCTAAATGTGACAAATTTTTATGTCTTGTCAAATATGAATCAGCGCTAACCGACGAGGCAATAGGGTTTGTCCAGGAAACCGAAATCGTGATGTGTTTGGTTGAAGGATCAAGTGTTCCGCTACTTGTAACTATATTACCGTTGCTGTCTCTATACACATCCCCTATTACAATTTGACGGGTAAAGCCAAACCCGGATATGGCTTCCGGTCCCGCTGCCAATGCCCAGGTTGAACCGGAAACAACAGGATGATAAGTGCTATTAGCAAGATTGTCCCAATTATTTGCAGCTATTATTCTTATTGCCTCCTGCGCTTCCTTAAGATAGCTTGTCGCCTGAAGCCTTTGTTCCTGTTGCGCTCTTCCGTTTCTTGTTGCAGAAAAACCAACAAGAAGAGCCGGAATTAAAATTGCCGATAAACCAATTGCTATCAAAAGCTCAATTAAGGTTTGACCTTTTTGTTTCATTTTAATTTTTACCAGTAACAACTCCATATCTATTTACAGTTATTTTTTCTGTTTTTACTCCTTGTGCATCTTGGATTGTAATTGTATCTTGTCCTGCCAAAAACCCACTTATTTCACCTGTTCTATTTGAAAAAATAAGAGAACTTGCAGGAAGATTAATATTTGAAAACGTAATTCCTGAATCAAGAGAAATAATAAAATTAGTTGGGTCAGAAGCAGAATATGTAGTTCCCTTAAACAGCGTATATTTATCTGATTGAAAATATATTCCGTAACTGTCTCCGGCCGAAGAACCAACTCCAAGCATTGCTTTAGTTTGCTGTGTTGCCATATCGGAAACTAAATTCTCTACAGTTGAATCTAATGATGTTTTTCTTTGCACACCGACCAGATTAAAAGACATGAATCCAAAGAGCATAAGAAGAATTCCCATTACCACGACCAATTCGATAAGAGTAAATCCAAACTGATTATTTTTCATCTTCCCCCACCAACTTGACTGATTAATCCGTAGATTGGACCAATAATAGACATCATCATTCCCCCAACCAAAAGTCCCACAAAAACCAACATTAACGGTTCAAGTAAAGCAATTACTGTTTTAAGAGTAGCATTTACCTGATAATCCATATACTCGGCAATTTCCTCCATTGACTTATCCAAAGTTCCTGTTTTTTCTCCTGCCTCAATAATCTTTATAACAACACCCGGAAAAATAGTTTTTTTGTCTTTAAATGCTTCGGAAAGTTTTTTTCCGGACAGTACTGTTTCCTCGGCTACTAAAATCGCTTTTCCGATATCTTTTCTAATAACTATTTCCTGGGCAAGTATCAATGCCGATGTAATTGTTATGCCAGAATTTAAAAGAAGATACATTCCTCTTGAAAAACGTACTATATCAATTTCTTTTATTAAATTTGAGATAAGTGGAAGAGAAAAAATAAAATTTAATATGATAGATTTTTTAAACTTAAATAAAAGCACAAAGCTTCCGGCAATAATAATAAGGCTTCCAAAAAATAAAACCGGGTAATGTAAAATTACATCTGACATAAATATAAGAATTTGTGTCGGCAAAGGCAATTTAACCCTAAGTGAAGAAAATACTGTAGCTATTTTAGGAATTACAACCACAAGAATCATTAATAAAACACCCAAAAATAAAACCAAGATAATAACAGGATAGGTTACAGCAGATTTAACATTATCCATAAATATCATATCTTTCTGAAGTTGTGTTTTTAAATCTTTCAAAACAACATCCAAAGTTCCTGCCTCTTCGGAAGCTTTAACAACGTTTATCGTTACCTTATCAAACACTAAAGGAAATTTAGAAAATGCCGCAGATAAAGATTTTCCCTGAATAAGATCGTCCCTTATGGACTCAACAATTTTTTTGGGATTCCCTTTTGAGTCTTCAATTATAGAATCTACCGCTTCAAGAATCGGAATCCCCGCATTGATCATGGTAGAAAGCGTACTAAATAAGCTTAATTTTTCACTGTTTGAGATAGTTATTTTTTTTACAATCATACTTTTTCAACTTTTGTAACTCTTAATACTTCTTCAAGTGTTGTTACTCCTTTTGCAATTTTATATACTCCGTCTTCCTGCATTGTTGTCATACCTTCTTTTATTGCTTCGTTTGCAATAACATCTGAATCATTCTTGCCCGCTATAAGCTTTTTCATTACCCCTGTCATTTCCAATACTTCAAAAATGCCAATTCTTCCCAAATATCCCGTATGATGACAAACCTTGCATCCCTTACCCTGATAAACTTTTAAATCTTCCTGCGGGGGGAAATACTTTGCGATAATTGCTTCAGAAATATTCTTTGCGATATCGGTTCTTTTTAAAACAACTTCAACCCTACACGATTCACATATTTTACGCACAAGTCTTTGGGCAATAATAATATTAACCGTTGATGCAACCAGAAATGGCTCGACCTCCATATCTACAAGCCTCGGCAGAGCTGTTGCTGCGTCATTTGTATGAAGTGTGGAAACAACTAAATGGCCTGTCAAAGCAGCATTTACTGCAATTCCCGCTGCTTCGCTGTCTCTTATTTCTCCTACAAAAATTACGTTTGGATCCTGACGCAAAATACTTCTTAAACCATTTGCAAAAGTAAGATTTGTTTTGACATTTACCTGAATTTGATTAACTCCTTTAATTCTATACTCTATTGGATCTTCTATTGTTGTTATGTTTTTCTCTCTTGTATTAAGAATTTTAAGAATTGAGTAAATCGTAGTTGTTTTACCGCTTCCTGTTGGACCAGTGGACAAAATCATACCAAAAGATTTATTAATTGCAGCATTAACTTTTTTTAAATCTTCTTCTTTCATTCCTGACTCAAGTAAGGAAAATTGGCGGAAATGTGAAGATAAAAGACGGAGCACTGCTTTTTCACCTTCGGCAATCGGAATTATGGATACGCGAAGATCTAAATTATCATCATCAATAATTATCCTTATTTTTCCGTCCTGAGCACTTAAATGCTCATCTGTTCTAAGTCTTGAAAGTATTTTAATGCGGGTTAAAATCCTTTCTGTTAATTTTTTATCCAGATACAGCATATCGTGCAAAATACCATCTATTCTAAAACGCACTAATAGATCGTTTTCTTCCGGCTCTATATGAATATCAGAAGCTTTATCTCTATATGCGTAAGTAATAAGAAGGTCAACCATTTTTGCAATTGGGGCATCTCCCGCATCAATACCGGTTCCTATTGACCCTTTTAAAAGCTCATCAAATACCTGTTGTAAATCTTTTCTGTAAAGCTGCAGGGCATTTTCTATATCTCTCTCTGTTGCAAAATAAGGCGTAGCATTAAGCTTTGTTTTTTTAGATATCATTTCCAAAAGTTCTTTATTAGAAGGATCAATCATTGCCAGTTTTATTCCATCTGTATCTCTTGCAAAAGAAACCATTTTATATTTTCTGGCAAGCCTCTCAGGAATAATAGAGAATATATCTTCAGGTATAGAGATTTTTGCAAGCGATATAAACGGATATTTAAGATAATTTGCAATAAGAATACCTAAATTTTCATCTGAAATAACATCTTTTTCTATTGCTGCTTCTTGTAAAGTGGCTCTAGTGTTTTTTGCAAAATCTTCTAGAAAGTTAATCGTTTTTTGGTCTATTTGACCCGATTGCAACAGAAGGGACTTTACTTGTTCGTTGGACAGTAACATACATCTCTATCGTATCAGAAATTCTTCTTTCAATAAAGATATTATGAATTTTTTACTTTAATCAAGATAAATTAATTTGGATAATGACACTTTTTATACTTCTTACCTGAACCACACCAACATGGGTCATTTCTTCCAAGTTTTTTATTAGAAGTGCTTGATGTTACCGTACTTACTGTTTTTTGATTAGTTGAAACTTCCGCGTTTGCGTTTCCGCCTGCGGCTTGTGTAACCATGTGCTGATGCCCTGCGTGAACCTCCGGGGACTCTTGTACTTGGATTTTATAAATCCTATGAACTATTTCATCGTCTATTCCGTTAATTAATTGTTCAAACATTCTAAATGCTTCGTTTTTATATTCAACCAACGGATCTTTTTGCCCGTAGCCCCTAAGTCCAATACCTTGTCTTAAATTATCGACTGCATCCAAGTGATCAACCCACAGATTATCAATTACCGACAAAGCTACATATCTTTCCACCTGTTTCATCAAATCTTGCCCCATTTGTGTTTCGCGCGTTTTATAAATATCGTCTGCCAAGTTATTAAGAAATGTTGTTTTTTCTTCGATTGATTTTATTTGCTCTAATTGTGTTTCAATTTGTTTGAGTGAAGTTTCGTCAAAGGGAACGATAGTTCCAAATTTTTCGGCAATTTGAGTAGATGGAGATTTTTCTTCGTAATTTTCCCCGTACATTATTACAATTGCCGCAATTGAAGAATGAATTTTTTTCTGCAAATCCTCTCTGATTTTTTTAGGATCGTCTGTATTTAAAACTTCCTGTCTTTTCCGATAAATTATTTCTCTTTGTTTATTTAAAACATCATCATAATCAACCAGATGCTTTCTGATATCAAAATTGTAACCTTCAACTTTAACTTGCGCTTGCTCAATTGCTCTTGAAACTAACGGGTGTTGTAAAGGCATGTCTTCGGGCATATTAAAACGCGTCATAAGCCCTGAAATTGTGTCTCCGCCAAAAAGCCGCATGATATCATCATCAAGACTTACAAAAAATTGCGAAAGACCTGGGTCTCCCTGTCTTCCACTACGTCCTCTTAACTGATTGTCTATTCTTCTTGATTCATGTCTTTCTGTTCCGATTACATAAAGTCCTCCCAAATCCAAAACCTCTTTGTGTTTTTTCTCCCATGCTTCCCATTCCTTTGTTCCTTTTTTATCGGTGCCGTCTGCATCCTTTGGGGTTTGCCCGCCTAAAATAATATCAACGCCTCTTCCTGCCATATTAGTTGCAACTGTTACCGCTCCTTTTTCTCCTGCTTTTGCAATAATTTCTGCTTCTCTTAAATGATTCTTGGCATTTAAAACTTCATGTTTTATGCCTTTTCTTTTTAAAAGTTCTGAAATTATTTCGTTTTTATCAATCGCTGTTGTGCCAACCAAAACCGGCTGGCCTTTCTTATTTGCTTTTTCAATTTCTTGAGCAACTGCCGAAATTTTTGCTCTGTTAGTTTTATAAATTGCATCCGGCAAATCTTTTCTTATCATGTCACGGTGTGTTGGAATTACAACAACATCAAGTTTATAAATTTTATGGAATTCCTCCGCTTCTGTTACAGCGGTTCCCGTCATACCCGCGAGTCTTTCATACATTCTGAAGTAATTTTGAAGTGAAACCGTTGCCAAAGTTTTTGATTCTCTTTGAATCGGCACATTTTCTTTTGCCTCAATTGCCTGATGCAACCCTTCCGATAATCTTCTGCCAATCATTAATCTTCCCGTAAATTCATCGACTAAAATTACTTCGTTATCTTTTACAATATAATCTTTTTCTTTATGGAAAAGGGTTCTTGCTTTTAACGCAGCTTCCAAATGATAAACAGTATCAAAATCTTTTTCATAAATATTAGAAACCCCATAAATTTTTTCTAATTTCTCAATTCCATGCTCTGTTAAATGCGCTGTTCTTAATTTTTCGTCAATTTTATAATCAATTTCTGAGTTTAATTTATCAACCAATTTTGCATATTCATAATATTTTTGCGTCGGAGCTTCATCGGGAGCAGAAATTATATGCGGCGTTCTTGCTTCATCAATTAAAACAGAATCAACCTCGTCAACAATTGCATAATAAAATCCTCTCTGAACCAAAGATTCTTTGTCTTGGGCCATGTTATCTCTTAAGTAATCAAATCCAAATTCAGAATTAATTCCATAAACTATATCTGCCTCGTAAGCTTGCTTTCTTGTAATCGGCTTTAGATGCAAAAGTCTTGGATCGGAAACATCTTTATTTTTAAATTTTTCATCAAAAATAAAAGACTCTTCTGAAATCATTGAAGAGACAGTTAGGCCTAAAAGATCAAAAATCGGCCCCATCCAACCGGCGTCTCTTCTTGCCAAATAATCATTAACTGTAACTAAATGAACGTTTTTCCCGGTTAAAGCGTGTAAATATAAAGCCGGCGTTGCAGATAAAGTTTTTCCCTCTCCTGTTTTTTGTTCTGCAATTTTTCCTTCAAAAAGCACAATTGAGGCAATCAACTGAACATCAAAATGCCTTAAGCCGGTTGTTCTTCTTGAGGCTTCCCTGACTAAAGCAAAGCTTTCAGGTATTAGGTTTTCTAAAGGTTCTCCTTCTTCTAGTCTTTGCCTAAACTCTTTGGTTTTTTTGGGGAAGTCGGTTTCTTTTAATTTTTTATATTTTTCTTCCAAAGAATTTATTTTTTCAATAATTGGAGAAATTCTATTTATTTCTTTTTCGTTTGAATCAAATAATTTTCCAAAGATTTTTAACATGCATTAATTTTAACATACTCAAACATAAAAAACCCCTCACATTTTTTTAAATGTGAGGGGACCAATTGATCAATTGGTAATAATTGGTAATGTTCCAAATTACTTACCAACTATTTCTTCTTCTTCTTTTTCTTTGCCATGGACAGAATCACCTCCTTTAATAAATTCGCTCAACTTTAAATAAATAAAGGTGAACAGCAATCAACCTAATAATGTAATATTTTATTTTTATTGTCAAGGTTTTTTCCTTGCCTCAGTTTAAATGATTTAGATTGATTTAACAACAAAAATCAATGAGGGTAATTTTTACTATCTTATGACACTTTTTCCGACAAATTTTTGTAAAACTTTTGGAACTTCTATACTGCCGTCTTCATTTTGATAATTTTCTAAAATTGCAATTATTGTTCTACCAATTGCAAAAGCTGTTCCGTTTAAAATATTTACATACTTCTTGTCATTTCCGTCCTGATATTTAATATTTAATCTTCTTGATTGAAAATCAGTAACTGTTGAAACAGAAGTTACCTCTCGATACTTATCTTGTCCGGGCATCCAAGCTTCTAAATCATATTTTCTTGCCGCAGGAAACCCTAAGTCGCCAGTACACATTTTTACAACCTGATAGGGAATTTCAAGTGCCTTAAATAACTTTTCTTCCAAAGACAATAAATATTCATGTTCCCTATCGTCCTGCCCTTGTTTAACAAATGAAACCATTTCTAATTTATCAAACTGATGAACTCTTAAAATTCCCTTTGTATCTTTTCCATAACTCCCTGCTTCTCTTCTAAAAGCTGTTGAAAAACCTACATATCTTTTGGGCAAATCTTTAGCATTTAAAATTTCATCTTTATGCATTGGCACTAATGAATGCTCGGCGGTTCCAACTAAATATAAATCATCAATTTCCAAATGATACATATCTTCCTGCCCGCCATTTTCCATATAACCCAGGGCTTTCATTGTCTCTTTTGTAACTAAAACGGGGGGAACAATTGGGATAAACCCTTCTTTAATTAAAGTTTCCAAACCAAATTGAATAAGCGCAAATTCCAATAAAACCGCGTCACCTTTTAGATAAGCAAATCTTGCGCCCGAAACTTTAGAAGCACTTTTAACATCAATTATTCCTAATTTTTCTCCTAAATCCAAATGATCAAGCGGTTTAAAATCCCAGCCCGAGGCTGGTCCGCCTTTGGCGGAAAATTTGGGTTCCCCCCATTTTCGTATAACTTCATTATCCGATTCATCTTTCCCGACTTTAACATCCGGTTTTGCAGGATTTGGAATTTTTAAAAACCACTCATTCAATTCTTGTGCTACTGCCTTTAATGCACTTTCTTCTTTTTCAAGTCTTATCTTAATTTCTTTCCCTTTTTCTATATCTTTATTTTTCGCAACTCTATTTCTATCTTCCCTTAATTTCTGCACCATTAAATCAAGACCGCGCGCCTTATTATCTAGCTCCAAAACATGCTCTACATTAATATCAATACCTTTATCTTTTGCAGCTTTTTGAACCTTCTCCGGATTTTGTCTAATAAATTTTATATCTAACATAACTGAATTATATCTCTTTTTATTTACTTTGACTATCTAAAAAAATCTTAAGCTTATCAAAAGCTTTTCTCCTATGCGAAATTTCGTTTTTTTCTTCAAAAGTCATTTCTGCAAAAGTTTTATCACGACCATTAGGAATAAAAACAGCATCCCAGCCAAAACCATTTTCTCCTCTTATTTCTTTAGCAATTATTCCATCAATACTGCCAATAAAAATATGTGTTTCTTTACCATCATGGTAACCAATTGCTAATGTTGCTGTTGCTTTTCTGTTTTTTTCTTTATCTAGGAATTTTAAAAGAAGGCTTGCATTTCCTCCTCCAGCTTTTAAAACCCATTTTATTAATGGTCCGGGGAAATTATTCCAAGCATTTATGGACAATCCAACATCATCTACTATTACGGGTGATTGAATTTTATCATAAGCTTCTATAACTTTATGTAAAGCAACTTTCCCTACATCTGTTTCCTGAATTTCTTCTAAATCTAGATCCACAATTTCTATTGAAAAATCAAGAATTTTTTGAACATCTCTTGCTTTTGCTTGATTTCCTGTAACAAATACTAACTTTTTCATAAAAAGAGTATACACTTGAAGTTTAACAAAAACTAGACTATTATAAACGTCTTATGAACGCAGAAACAGGAAGATTATCGGATGTTTCCGATTTACAAAGAGGTTTTAAACTAATAGCAGTAGTAGAGGATTTGGGATCAGAAAGAATTGATGCACATGGCTTATTAAAAAATAGCGACACACCAAATGCTCCTCTTTTAGAAACAATTGACAAAGTATTACATCAAGAAACAGGAACACCACAGGAACCAACTTTTGCTCAAAGAAACCGCATAATAACAAGAAGACAAAGCAGAAGAACAATTAATACGCTTATGTATCGCCGTCATGTTAGGCGATACCGCTAAATCTATTTTTAATAAACTCCTTATCTAGAGAAAGAATTAACCAGGCTGCTTTTGGACCATGATCTTTTCCAAGCAAGGAAAGATAAACTGCGGCAAATGTTTCTTTACCGTTTAAACCTAATTCTTTACCCAAGTCATAAATGCGTGTTTGAAAATCCTCCCCTTCCCATTTTTTATCTAATTCATTTGCAATCATTTTTAATAATTCTTTTTGCTCTTTTGATAAATTTCTTGCTTGTTCCGGTAATTCTTTTTGAATAGTAAATTTATCCTTTTCCGGAGCGAATTTTTCCACCCAAACCCTTGCATACTTTGCCCATTCCTCAAGTCCTTCTTTTTTAATCTCTTCTTCCATATTTGGCATTTGCACCCATTGGGCAAGCGCTAAAAATCTTATTTTGGGAGGTTTTTGAATTTTTCCCCGCCCGACTTCGCCTGCGAGCGAATTCGCTGGCGGGCGGGCAACTTGTGATAATTCAAAACTTCTTGCTAAATCCTCATTGGTTTTATCTCCTCCAGAGGCGGATCGAGAAAAATACGCTTCGGCAGCTTTTTGATATTCGTCAAATAAAACAGGAATTGCCAATGTTCCAAAAGGATCAAATTCAACAGCTCTTTTGTATTCTGTTTTTACAAACAAGAACCTACCGATTTCTGGAGGTAAAAGATCAGTTAATTCTCTTGCCTTAAGACCCAAACCTTTTGAAGAAGCCATTTTTTTACCGCCGATTAAAAAGAATTCATAAGGAATATTAAAAGGATTTGGATAATCAAAAACTTCTTTACACAAAACCTTTGCAATATCCCTTGACCCCCCTGCAGACGAATGATCTTTTCCAGCCCCCTCTATAGTTATTCCTAAAACCTTCCAGTGAGCCGGCCAATCAACTTTCCAAGGAAGTTTTCCATTACCATTAAAGGGACTAATTCTTGCAACATTACCGCACCCCTTAGCCCACTTAACCATCTCCGGTTCACATATATAAGCAACTGTCTTTCCATCCCATTCGTGAACCCTGGTAGTACCTAATTTGCCACATTTATCACAAACAACTTGCAAAGGTAACCATCCTTTTTCTCTTTTCTGACTACCTGAAACTTTTTGATATATATCTTGAATTTTTTCTGAATTGTCCAACGCAAGTTTAATTACATCATTAAATTTCCCATCATGATACATATCCCATGAGGACAAAAATTCTGCTTCTACACCTAATTTTTTAAGTACTTCTTGAAAATCTTTGGCAAAATAATCAGCAAAACTTTCAAAACCATTTTCAGGAGAAGGAACTACGCGCAGGGGCACACCTAGATATTCTTGGAATTTTTCCATGAGCTCTGGAGAAAGACCATCTATTGGGTCAAAATCATTCATTATATATGTCCATTTTGTTTTCTGCCCTGCATCTTGTAATGCCTTAAAAACCATGTCATGAACCAATGGGCCACGAAGAGAGCCCACGTGAGCAAAACCTGATGGAGTAAACATATCATCTACCCAGTAAGGTTTATATTTTTTTGATTTTATTATTTCACTAGCTACCTGATCTGCCCAAAACATAATGTTATTCTACAAGATAATCGTAAATTATAAAAGTATTCACTAATTTAAACGTGTCCGCCAAGCCTGCTTTCAGGAATACCTTGAAAAATATCAATCATAGGTATTACTGTCTGCGGATTATCTCTCCTTGCCTGAAGCACTGTTTCTTCTAACCGAAATAATTCTACAAATGTAGTCTGTTGGACAAAAACCGGTTGCAACTGTTCTAACATATCACTTTGTTCACGTGCAGATTTGATACCTACTGTATTTTGAACATCAATATTACTAAGTCCTTCTGTCATAAATATCACCTCCTTTTCCCGCCTGCAATGCTTTGCTAGCA
>JACRFQ010000020.1 GCA_016217835.1 Candidatus Levyibacteriota bacterium
AGAAAGAAGAAATACCGGAGCTAAATAAATACATAGATGCTTTTTTAGACAGATATCATTATCATAGACCTCATCTGGGGCTGGGAATGAGACCGCCTCTAAAAAGAGGCTAGTGCCGGATATTTACGGAAACATATCGGATTAGGGGTTATTTTGCGGATTTAATAAGTATTTCCATAAGTTGATTAAAACTTATTCCTGCGGCTTTTGCTTGTTTTGGAAATAGGCTTCCGGGCGTAAGACCTGGAATTGTGTTGACATCTAATGCATATGGGACATCTTCATAGACCATAAAGTCTATTCTGAAATAGCTTCCCAAATTAAAATGTTTTTGGATCTTAAGAACAATATCTTCAATTTCTTTCTGTTTATCTTTACTTACGGAAGGAGCAAGGGGGATTTCTTGCGTTGTATTTTTATATTTGTTTTCATAACTAAACCAGCTGCCAATTGGCGGAATTATTTCTATAAATGGTAAAACTTTCTCATTTAATATTCCAACAGTTATTTCTGTTCCTTTCATATATTTTTCAACAAAAAGAGGAGAGCCGGAATTTATTAATTTTTTAAAATCACTTTTTTTAAGATCGCTTTCTGCTTTTAATATCACGACTTCTCTCGAAGATCCACCGTTTGAAGATTTTAAAACGCAGGGCAGACCAAAATCCAAAACGTCTTTTATATTTCTTACTATTTTCCAGGACGATGTAGGAATGCCGTTTATATCACAATATTTTTTAAACGGAATTTTATGCCATGCCTCTTCAAGCCCTTTATAATTTCTTGTTCCGACTATTGGTTTTTTCAATTTGCTCAAAAATTTATGAAGCTGTCCTGCTTCTCCTTCTTGTCCGTGTAAAACAGGAAAGAGGATATCAAAATCTTTTGAAAGTTTTTTAATATTTTCATAACCGTTTTGTAAATCATACAGTTTAACTTTGTGTTTGTTTTTGATTAAAGTCTTTTTTACATTTCTTGCAGAAGTTAAAGAAACTGTTCTTTCCGAAGAATTGCCGCCGGTTAAAATTAAAATTTTCATTATCAGATTATAGCAAAATGTCTTACGGGACTTTTATTTACGCTCAAAAAGGGTTATACTTAAGAACTAATGAAATATATCGTTACACATACATCGCCTGACATGGATGCAATTACATCTGTCTGGCTTTTAAGAAAGTTTTTGGGAGGCTGGGATAAAGCCGAAGTTAAATTTGTTCCCGCAGGAGATAGATTACTGCCCCTTCCAAAAGGTCAGAGTTTTGATTTTGCAATCGAAAAAAGGGGGCAAGATGAATATATTCATGTTGATACGGGAATGGGGCCTTTAGATCATCATCAGACATCAGACGCAAATGTTTGCGGAGCATCTTTAACTTTTGACTTTGTTAAAAAAGGATTAACGCAAATAGAACCCGTAATTAACAGTGAAAAACTGGAAGCGCTAACAAGAATTGTAACTTTTGTTACAGAAGGAGATCATTTTAAAGAAATTTTTAGACCCGAGCCTTTGGCTGATTATCATGATTTTAGCGTTGTTAATATTCTAGACGGATTAAAATTATTAAAACCAAATCAGGATACTTTTTATGTTGATTATATCTGCGATTGTTTAGACGCAATTTTAAATGATTTTGAAAATAAAATTTGGGCAGAAAGGGAAATCAAAAATTCAGGAATTGAATTTAAGACAAAATGGGGGAAGGGTTTGGGGATTGAATCTATTAATGATTCAATTATTAAGCTTGCTCAAATTATGGGTTATGTTGTAGTTGTAAGAAGAGACCCAAGAAAAGGATATGTAAGAATTAAAGCCAGGCCGAACGATTTAAGTAATTCAAAAGGGATAAATTTAACTTTAGTTCACGAAAAATTAAGCAAAATGGATCCAAACGCAACTTGGTTTTTACACGTTTCTAAGAAAATGCTTTTAAACGGAACTCCAAAAAATCCAAAAATGAAGCCAACAAAATTAAAACTCAATGATATAATAGAAGTACTTAAGAAAATTTAAAAGGCAAAAGTCAAAATGCAAAATTGCAATTCAAAATTAAAAATTTTTACTTTTAACTTTAACTTTTGACCTTTGAATTTTGATTTTTGAATTATGGACAAGTGTATTTTTTGTAAAATAAGAGACAGAGAGATTCCAAAAGAATTTACCTATGAGGATGATGATATTATGGTTTTTCCCGATATCAATCCTGTAAAACCGGTACATCTTTTAATTATTTCCAAAAAACATTATGCAGATTTATCGGAAGTAAGAGATGAAACACTTTTAGCAAAACTTATGTTAAAAACTCGAGAAATGGCAAAGGAAAACGATTTAGATAAAAATGGATACAGAGTTTTAATAAACGGCGGCGGCGCCCAGGCAATTATGCATTTACATATTCATTTGTTTGGTCCAATGGATCAAACAACGCTTTTATAAAGGAGGTGTTTTATTATGGTAGTAGTTAAAAAAATGCCGGGAGACAGCGATGAGGCATTAATCAGAAAATTTTCAAGAAAAGTAATGTCTGAAGGAATCCTTCAGGAAGCAAAAAGACGAGAGTTTTATTTAAAACCTTCTCTTGCCAGAAAACAAAAAGCAGAAGATCAAAGGAAAGCAAAGAGAGTTCCAAACGCTTAATTTATGCAAAAAATTTCAATACCTATTTTTGTTGAAAGCAGATATAAAATTAACAGAAAACGTATCAAACAGGCAGTTTTAGACGTTATAAAAAAGAACGAAATTGTTGGTTCTGTTGAGGTTTCTGTCGCAATCGTTGGTGATAGAAAGATGCGCCAACTTTCTAAAAAATATAAAGGGGAAGATAAGACAAGAAATATTTTGTCTTTTTCTCAAACCGAAGGAGGGGCAATAAAAATCCCAACAGATGCCTTAAGACTTGGTGACATTGTTCTTTCGTATCCACAGGTTATCAATGATGCTATCAGAGATGAAATGTTGGTTGACGATAAGGTAGATCAGTTAATAGAGCATGGGCTTGGGCACTTACTCGGGTTACACCACGAGTAGTAAAATTGACCTAATTAACCTAATTGCTCTAATTTCTAAAAATTTAGGTCAATTAAAAATTAAGAATTAGAAATTTTCAGGATATGGTTTTTTATAGAAAATACAGACCTCAAAAAATTGAAGATTTAGATAGTCAAGAAGTTAGACAAAGTTTATTTTCTATTTTTTCAAACGGGAAGAGTAATGTCCACGCATTTTTATTTACCGGTCCAAAGGGTCTTGGAAAAACTTCATCTGCAAGAATTGTTGCAAAAGTTATTAATTGCGAACGATTAGCAGTTAGTCGTCAGTCGTTAGTCTCTGGCGGGAAGGATAAGCTAAAGACCAAAGACCAATTGCCAGTTGCCAAGATTGAGCCATGTAACAAGTGCAGTCAGTGCTTATCCATTACAAGCGGAAATAATTTAGATGTTTTAGAAATTGACGGTGCGTCAAATAGGGGTATTGATGAAATAAGAGACTTAAAAGAAAAAATAAATCTTGCTCCATTTAAAGCATCAAAAAAAATTTACATAATCGACGAAGTTCATATGTTAACAACAGAAGCATTTAACGCGCTTTTAAAAACACTGGAAGAACCGCCAAGTCACGCTGTTTTTATTCTTTGTACAACCGAAATTCAAAAGGTTCCCGCAACAATTGCGTCCAGATGTTTTAGGGTTAATTTTACAAGAGCAACTAATGATGAATTAGTAAGATCAATGCAAAGAATTGTAAAAGCAGAAGATATAAAAATTGAAAAAGAAGCGCTTTTAGAGATTGCAAAACTTTCCGACGGAAGCTTTAGAGATGGTTCAAAAATTTTGGAAGAAGTACTTTCCTTTGCAGGAAGAAAAACTATAACAGCAAATTTGGTAAATGAAAAATATAATATGCTAGGTATTGGTCAAAGCGTAACAGAAATGCTTGAAGCTTTAGCAAAGAAAGATATGAAAAAGGGATTTTTGATTTGCCAAAATTTAGTAAAGCAGGGGATGGATTTTAAGTATTTTATAGAACAACTTGTTGATAGATTGCATTTTTTGCTTTTGGTAAAAGTAGGAGTAGAAGAGGTTCCAGATGTTCTTAAAGGAGAGACCTTTGAGAGTTTGACGATTGATGAAATTAAAAAGCTTTTTGAAATTTTATCGGAGGCGTATCAAGATACAAAATATGCGGTTTTAGCTCAAGCGCCTTTAGAGCTTGCGGTTTTGGAATGGACAGAAGGAGGAAAAGGTGAGCCTTCGGCTCAAAGCGTACGCGCTGTCGGGATCCCTTCCATCCAAGCCACCTCTTCAGTTTCTCCCCGCGCAGATGAAAGTAATGGCTTCTTTTTAAAATTTATAGATGAAGTAAAGCAGCATAATAATCTTTTGGCAGGGGTCTTAAGAGGATGTAGTGCAAATGAAATTAAAGACGGAAATCTAGAAATTATTGCGCGTTCCAAATTCCATAAAGAAAAACTAGAAGAGGCAAAGTCAGTAAAGATATTAGAAGAAGTAGCAGAGAAGTTATCTAAAGAGAAAATAAATGTTAAGATAATACAAGGGGGGTGAAGTTAATATGAATAATCCATTCGGACAACTTGGTGAACTTAAAAAAATGAGAGACCAGGCAATGAAAATTCAAAAAGAATTGCAGGCAGAAGAAATTAATGTCGAAAAAAACGGAGTCGAGATTTTAATAACAGGAGATCAAAAAGTTAAAGAAATCAAAATAAACGGCAGAAGCGACAACGATATTAAAGAAGCAATTAACGAAGCAGTTAAAAAATCACAAGAAGTTGCCGCAAGAAAACTTGCTTCAATGCAGGGAGGTTTAAGCGGACTTTTAGGTGGCGGGCAATAATATGAAGATTTTTAGCGGAAGTTCTAATAAAGAATTAGCTTTAAAAATTGCAAAACAATTAGATATTACACTTTCTCCTTTAGAAATTTTTGTTTTCCCCGATGGGGAAAAGCGGATAAGAGTTGGGGAAAGAGTTCTAGGACAAGATTGTGTTTTGGTCCAGTCAACAGGCATGCCTGTTGATTCCAATTATATGGAATTATTTTTAATTGTTGATGCGCTAAAAAGAAGTGGCGCAAAATCGGTTAAACTAGTCATGCCGTATTTTGGATATCAAAGGCAAGATCATATTTTTAGAGACGGAGAAGATGTCTCTTTGGAAGTTATCGCAAAAACTTTAGAAAGTGTTGGAATAACAGATCTTTTTTCTTTTGATTTGCATACTCCAAAAATTCCTGAGCTTTTTAAAATCCCGGTTATTCATTTATCAGCGCTTTTATTGTTTAGTGAAAATATAAAAAAAGAGTTTGATTTGAAAAAGATTGTTTTAGTAACACCAGACATGGGAGGAATTGGGAGGATTAAAAAAATAAGTGAATTGCTTGGAAATATTCCTTTTGCAACAATTGTAAAAGATAGGGATTTAGCATCGGGAGATATTAAAGACAGCGGCTTAGACGGGCAGGTTGACGGCAAAATTTGCGTAATGGTAGATGATATGATTTCAACTGGGAATACCATGGCAGATGCCGCAGATTTACTTTTAGAAAATGGTGGACAAAAAGTTTTTGCTTACGCAACTCATGCGGTGCTGGCAGGAGAGGCAAGTAATATTTTACAAAATTGTAAAATCGGAAAAGTAATAGTTAGTGATAGTTTAGAAATTCCAAAAGAAAAAGAATTTGAAAAATTAGAAATATTATCAATAGCGGAAATAGCGGCAAAAGCACTAAAAAATTTCTAATTTCTAATTTTTAATTTCTAACCTGCCCGCAGATGCTACGCATCAAGCGTTGCAGGCGGGTCAAATCAAAATGTTTTAAATTTAAAAATTGAAACATTCATTGAAAATTAAGAATTTAAAATTTAAAATTGGAGCAAGGCGACGTTATGACAATTCCAAAACCAATACAAAATTTAATTGAGTCATTTGAAAAATTACCGGGTGTTGGACCAAAAACAGCCCAGCGGCTCACATTTTATTTATTGCACGTTCCTCAAGGTGAGTTGGATAAGTTTGCCAACTCGCTTCAAAATCTTAAAAAAGATACAATTTTATGTTCAACCTGTTTTATGATAGATGAGTCCAATCCATGTAGTATTTGTAGTAATAAAGAAAGAGATCATTCGCTTCTTTGTGTTGTAGAGCAGCCTTTAGATGTTTTAGCGCTTGAAAAGGGTAGAGGATACAAGGGTATTTATCATGTTTTACACGGGAAAATTGATCCTTTAAATAATATCGGACCGGATGAGATTTATATTCCACAACTTATTAAAAGAATAAAAGAAACAGAAGACATAACCGAAGTAATTTTAGCAACAAATCCCACAATGGAGGGTGAAGCAACAGCAATGTATCTCGCCAAACGACTTGGCGAACTCAAAACTCAAAACTCAAAACTCAAAACTTTAATAATATCAAGAATTGGAAGGGGCTTGCCTGTGGGAGCGGATTTAGAGTATGCTGATGATGTAACTTTGCAAAGAGCAATGGACGGAAGGAGTAGTTATTAATTATGTCAGAAACAAAACCCGGCGGTCATGGTTTACCAGTAGAATTTAATCGTAATCGTGCGGAAAGTCAATTTTTTACAGAAGCAGAAATCGAGGCATACAGAGATGGATGCGAAGAAGTTGCCCTAAAATTAAGTGATGCCGTAGGAAATATTTTAAAAGCCGGTAAGAAGCCGACTATTTTAATTCCCTCCAGGGGCGCAGTTCCAATCTTTTTAAATGCTCTTGATTATTTAAGAAAAGAACATGATCCAATCCCATTGGCAGATTCCAATAAAAGTTATTTTTATCCCGATAAGATTTTTCAATATTTAGCACCTGAGGTTACAAAACCCGGGAATCCAACCGATGAGCCGCAAGAACACGTAGATGTTGTTTTATTTCCGTTTACAGCAGACGTTTCAGTAATAGATATAGATAAAAATGTTTCGCAGGTTTTAGATCAGAAACAATTAAACGAAAATGCCGAAAAACTTGCCGAACAATTAAGGCGTTCTTGCGCAGCGTCTATAGTGAACCTTTTGTATGGAGATCATAGCTCCTTGGATTTAAAATGGCATTATTTTCTTCTTGGAAAATTAAATCCTTCAGTTTTTAGCACTTTCGGTTCGTCAGCCCAAGAAATTATTGACAATTTAGAAAGCGTAGAGCCTGATCCGGATAGGGAAATAATATTGATTGATACGGTTTTATCAGGACGCGCAGTTTCAAACATTTCTCAAGCTTTTCATGATTTAGGTCATCCTGTTACCCCTATTCTTGCGGTTGACAGCAAAGACGGAAGACTTAAAAGCAGGTACGCGTCTATTATCAGAAGAAACGTAAATATGGATTATATTAGGGATGTAGATGAGCAGTTTACGAAATTTCCCCTTATTACCGAAGACAGAGGGCCTGCTCTTTTAGGAGTTTCTGCATTAAATATTGTTAATTTTAATAATCCCGAGAGATTTAAGGCTAAAAAGGGGGAAGAGAGAGAGTTTCCGGAAGGATTCTTGCCTCAAAGTTGCCTTTGGTTGGTTCCGTCGGAAGATGGAAATTCTCACGGGCTTAATTACATAGATGTGTTCCACGGATTTATGAGGCAGTGTATGAATGGATATAATTCAGAAGATAGCGAGCCCGTTCAAAGAGAACTCCGTCATTTATTGGGTAAAACAGGTTCTAAGCTTGTTGAATTCTCTGATGATGTGTTGCCCGGGTTAAGAACATCTCCTATTAGGACGAGTTCTGGTATAGTTTCTGCTTATATTGATCAAAAGGAGGCTCAGAAATGGGTAGATGAATTCAGGAAAAAGTATGTCAAGTAAATGATTTATGGATATGCCAATAATGCCAACAGGAGAAGAACTTTTGGAACAGGGAAAAACAACTGCGGCAAACGTGGTTAAATCAACTGCTTCTGATATTGCCAATTCGGTTTCGGGGCAAATCGGGCTTAAAACTGAACCAACCGTTCAGGCACAACAATCACAATCTCAATTTCAAAATCAACCCCAAGATCAAGCACAGCAAGGTGAGCCTGCTCAATTACAAACAGAAAGAACAAAGGAAATGATTAAAGATTTTTATTCTCCCTCGGATGGTTTAGTTCAGGGTAATCCGCAAACAGCCGTAGCGCAAGAACAGCAGCTTGCTCAGGTAAGGCACAAATTGCAACAGGAGTTACATAATGAAGTTTATTATAATCCACTTTTTGCTTATGAACACGATGCGAATAAAACAGAAAGTAAAGTAGAGGAATTAGAAAGAGAAGAAAAGCAGGAAATGATGGAATTACAGCAGAAAGAAGCGGATAAGCCGCCACCATTAGCAGTTCAAAGGGCCCAGACGCATACGGAAACGAATCCGGGGATTGCAGGATAAGATTATGTTAAAACTTTACAATACATTATCGCATCAAACAGAGGAATTTAAGCCAATAAATCCACCTCACGTTGGAATTTATTCATGCGGACCAACAGTTTATGACTATCAGCATATAGGACACATAAGGCGGTATGTTGGTGATGATATTTTGATAAGAGTTTTGAAATTTAATAAATTTGATATTAAGCATGTAATGAATATAACCGACGTCGGTCATTTAACTTCGGATGCAGATACAGGTGAAGACAAAATGGAAAAAGGAGCCAAAAAGTTTGGCAAAAGCGTTTGGGATTTAGCAAAAATGTTTGAAAATCAGTTTAAGGATTCTTGTAGGGAATTAAACGTTGAGCTTCCAAAAGACTTAATGCACGCCACGGACTATATTAAAGAGCAAATAGAACTTATTAAAATTTTGGAAGAAAAAAAATTTACTTATAAAACCAAAGACGGGATATATTTTGATACTTCAAAATTCAAAGATTATTTTAAGCTTTCCGGACAAAACCCAAAAGAGCTAAAAGCAGGTGCTCGGGTTGAAGTTGTCGAAGGGAAAAGAAATGTCTCAGATTTTGCGCTTTGGAAGTTTTCACCTCAAAATGAAAAACGTCAAATGGAATGGGAGAGTCCGTGGGGCGTGGGATTTCCAGGCTGGCATATAGAATGCAGCGCTATGTCAATGAAAGCACTCGGAGAAAATTTTGATATTCATACAGGCGGAATAGACCATATAAACATTCATCATACAAATGAGATTGCGCAAAGCGAAGCGGCAACAGGAAAGTCTTTTGTAAATTATTGGGTTCACCATAATTTCTTAACCGTTGACGGACAAAAAATGAGTAAAAGTCTTGGCAATACTTATACAGTTGGGGATGTTATTAAAAAAGGGTTCGACCCTCTAGCTTTAAGATATTTGTATTTACAAACTCATTACAGGCAGGAAATGAATTTTACATGGGAAGCTTTGGAGGCTGCACAAACAGCGCTTAATAGGCTAAGAAAAGAAGTAGCAAGCTTTGACGAACCAAAAATAGGCTGCGCAGAGTACGAGAAAGAATTTCTAGAAGCCGTAAACGATGATTTAAACATGCCCAAAGCCTTGTCTGTTGTTTGGGAAGTTTTAGCTTCAAGTTATCCGAAAACCGCAAAAGCAGAAACTTTATTTAAATTTGATGAAATTTTAGGGCTTAATCTTAAAGACTCGAGGCAAATACTTGAATCACAAAAAAAAGAAATACCAAAAGAAGTTAAAAAATTACTGGAAGAAAGAGAAGTCTTAAGAAAGGCAAAAAAATATGAAGAGGCAGATAAAATACGAAATAAAATTATAGAAATGGGTTTTAAAGTAGAGGATAGATAAGTTTTAAGCTGCTTTTTTCAGAGGTTTTGAATGCGCAGTAAGCGCTGCAAGCCTGTTTCTCCTGGCTCTTAGATCATCATAATTAGCTACTGAAGAGTTAATCGGTTGCACGACAGTTTTTTGAGTCTCTTTTGGAGCTTCTTTAGGCAACAAAATACGTGTAATGTTTTCAAAAGTCATAAGAATTGTTAAGCTACTCTTGGTTCTTTTTGTGGTTCTTCTTGTTCTTCCGGAGGTTCCGGCACTGTTGTTGGTGTTTCCACTGTTGTTGGTGTTTCCACTGTTGTTGG
>JACRFQ010000019.1 GCA_016217835.1 Candidatus Levyibacteriota bacterium
AATCAGATACCTTCCGGCGCAAGCTGCGGACCATATATGTCCCTACTGGGAGGAGGCGGAACACCGGGCATTGTCTATACGGGTAATGGTTCGGCAACTCTTACTCCGGGCCAGGCATCACAAAATCCGTATAACTGGCTTGCCGGCGGATCTACCTATCCTAATGTCTTTACTCCTAAAGGCGCTCAGTTAAAAACCTCTTATAATACAATGTATTCAACAGCATTAAGATCAGGAATTACTCCAACTCCTTTAGGAACCACTCAATGCGGCGCAGGAGGAATAGCAAATTGCGCGCTTTCAGGAACTCTTGCAAACGGCGTATATATTGCAAACGGCAGCTTAACCTTAACCGGCGCTTCATATACTTTCCCTGCAAATAAAGACTTTGTCATTCTTGTTAACGGAGATTTAAATATTAATACAGAGGTTCATGTACCAATTGGCTCAAGCGCGCTATTTACCGCATCCGGAAATATCAATGTTGCAAACAGTGTCGGCGAGGCAACAATAACCTCAACAAGGGCAAATGTTGAAGGATATTATTCGGCAGACAGAAGTTTTTACGCAAAAAGCCTTGATGCCAATGGAGGCGGCGCTAACTGCCCCACATCCGACAAAAGGCTTAACGTAGCAGGTTCAATTGTTGTCAATGCGGCTTTAAACGGTGGCAGCCTTTCTAACCAAAGAGACCTTTGCCAGGGAGACTTAAACTGTCCTGTATTTTCAGTTACCGAAAGACCTGACTTTGTTTTAAACTCCCCTGCATTCCTTAAAACCTCACGAAGAATCTGGCAAGAGATTGCTCCGTAGGCTAGATACTAGATATTAGATACTAGTAGGTACTGGAATTTTCAATTTTCAGTTCTCAATTTTCAATTTTTAATCAATTTCCACGGTATTTTTTGCCCTAAGTAGTATAATATGTAAAGAATTTATGAAATTTGATTATAAGGCAAGCGAAAAAGATTTTAAAATAATAGAGGAAAGCATAAAGATTGTTTATTCACCAAAGTTAAATTATATTTTCAAAGATAATAAAATTTTAGATAAAGTTTATATTATTTCATTTGATAGCAAATTTATTTATATTTGGACGAAGAAAAAAATACATGGCTTCGAACCCATTCACCGTAAATCTACAAATTATTATTTTTATAAAATTAACCATAATCTTTACATAAAAGGGTCTGATCGCATGGGCTGGAGAGCAGGAGTTTGGCTTAACGAAATCAACGATCTTTTACCCGTAGCGCTAAGAAAAAATGATTTTGCAGCTCCAAAGATTTGCGGAAGTCTTTTGGAAGATTTTATAGATAATCAAATAAAAATAAAAGGGGAGAAAAATAATCCCTATATTACAAAAGAAAGTTATTTGGCAACAATTGTACATGAGTTTGGGCACGTTTATTACCAACGGCATAAAAACTGGTGGTTTTCTGATAAATATAAAAATTTACAGTTGTTAGAAAATGCGCTTGATCTTTATAAA
The DNA here is from genome assembly GCA_016217835.1 of Candidatus Levyibacteriota bacterium. GTDB lineage: Bacteria > Patescibacteriota > Microgenomatia > Levybacterales > UBA12049 > JACRFQ01. The sequence goes on from JACRFQ010000019.1 coordinate 1,493, forward strand.
GAAGTGAATAAAAAAATAAATGCGGAAAATGCAGAAATAGAGATACCTCAACCCTTTCTATTTTCAGAGGTTTTTGCCTTTTGCTGCGAATATGAAGCAAGTCAGATATTTTTTCCCAACCATAAAAAAGAATTAGACAAGTTTGCAATGAAAATAATTGAAGAGAGTGTTAAAGAAGAAAAACAAAAGAATTTAGATGGTGAAGATTCGATCTTAAGCGACAAAACATCCCACAAGGCCGCTTTTGTTTTAGGAAAAATTCTCATCGAAAAATACCCTAAGACATGGCCTAAAGAACTTCTTAAAAAGTCTTTGTTTTAATCTTATATCCTTCGTCTTATTTTTATTAACGCCCTGGCATACCAATCGCCGGCATACAAGGACCTGGTCCTGAACTTGGCATACAAGGCTGAAATTCAGGAGAACAACCTGGAATTCTTATAACTCTTCCTGCCGGATTACAGGGCGCACCTTCTGTTTGTGGCCTACAAAGGATTCTTGGTTCACAAAATCCAGTGTTAGGCGGACATGGATATGGTGTCCTAGGGCTTGGTTCACATGTTGCTTGAACGCCACCGGTAACAAGCGTAAATCTTGGTGCCTCTGATATATTTGCCATAATATTCACCCCCTTTCTTTAATAATCCCCTCTTGGTTTTATACTTGAAGCCTTTATTTGTCTGGCTTGAGATATATAGTCGCTCATGCTTGTATCATAATACGGTTTGCCCTTTTCATCTAATTTCCAAACTCCTCCTTCCCATTCACCCTCATATGGATTGTATGTACATCGGGGGTATGGAGAAGTTTCATAATCTCCCTTGCCTTGCGCTGCTCCTTCTGAAATTGGCCTGCAATCAAAACAAACATATCTATATTCGCAATCTTGACAAACTAATACATCATCTTTTGTTATTTCCCAAATTTGTCTTATTTGTCCTTCCAAGACTTTTTCTATTGAACCTTCCTTGAAAATATTTCCTACCACTTTTCCCCTAGAAAATATACAAGGCAAAACATCTCCGGTATCTGTTATTGTCACTTTGCCAGCTAAACACTTGTGTCCATCGACACTTCTTTTAAAAAACTCGGGTGATGCTGAAAAATTAGGTTCAAGCATTAAGCTATGTTTTACTGAAATATCCGGATCTGGATACAAATCGTGATTATCTCCTCTGCCTTTTGGTCTTAATACATCCGGTGATCTGTGAGAAAATCCCATTTCCTGAATCATTTGATCTGTACTCTGAACTGTACATTGATTCTGTTTCATTAAAACCGTCTCTACTCTGGTTGAAACTTCCGCCTTTCTAAGTAATTCCAAAGTTTTCATTGTTTTTTTGAAACTTCCCGGAGTTCTTGTAATTTCTTCATGTACATCTTCCCTATCTGAATATAAGGAAACTGCAATGTTTAATCCTAATTCTTTTATTCTTGGTATATCTTTTTCCTTAATCAATGTCGCATTAGTGAAAATCTCTACCATCTCAAACCCCATAGATTTTGCATGCTCAGCCAAATCTAAAACAGTTTCACCGTTTTCTCCACGCCAAAGAAATGGCTCACCTCCAATAAATTGACATTGCCCACAACCTAAATCATAAGACTCTTGTATTAAATTCTTCCACTGTTTTGCGCTTAATTTCTGTTTATTATCAATAACTGGTAATTCCCTTTTTTCTAAATTCCTTCGGTACGTTGGGGGCATGCTATCGGCATAGCAGTGGATACATCTTTCATTGCAATCGTCACTTATAATTTCAAACCAAACAAATTCTAAGTTGATTTCTGGTTTTTCTTTGTCTACGCTCGTGACCTGCTCCAGATGATCTAAGCCTAATTCTAAAGCCAACTCTGTTTTAAACTGCGGGTCATCTCTTTTACCAAGTATTACTTCTGTTCCAGATTCGTTAATTGAATAAACATTACCGGTATTTATATCGCAGACTGTACCTCTTTTAAATCCAGGCACAAAATAAATTCCGTTTTCCATGGAATATAAAGAGTCTCTATGAGTAAAGGGGTCTTCTGAAGAGTTTATCTCATTAATAACGGGCAACGAGGAGAAAGCATTTATAGCTTCTTTACCCATAAGTAAATTTACTTGGCGTGAGTATATATATTTCAGCCAGAATTGTCAACAAACCGAAATATTTTACTTCGTACTCTTACTGTTTAAGTTTATGATAAAATTCCACATAATACAGTCTTTTCTAGAATATGAATAATAAGAAGATTAGTTGTGTCGACCATTACGGTAAAAAATATATCTTTAATGATAATCAGTTTATTAATCGAGAAGCAATATATGGAATATATATTTCTAATAAAAAAATACTTTTGGTTCAGGATAGTAAGTCAAATAAATGGGAGTTGCCCGGAGGCGGTAAGATTGAATCAGAAACAGACTATAAATGTTTAAAGAGAGAGTTTTTCGAAGAAACAAGATTAACTATAAGTAAACCTATTAAATTTTTAACAGAATTTAGCAGCTATTTTTATGACATAGAATCACAAGAACCCTGGAAAACAATTAGAAAATTTTATTTGGTATCGAAAATAAAAGGTAAACTACAAAAAGATGGAAATAAAAATGATATACAACAAGCTATATATATATCTTTTAAAAAATTTTCGTCTTTAAAAATGGACAAAAAAATCAAAAAAATCCTAACAGAATTAAAATTTTAATCCTAATTTCCGCAATTCTTTAACTAGCATGCTGGTATTTGTGTATAAAAGTCCATAAATACCAACTTCATTTGCTGCTAAAACATTGTGTCTCATGTCATCAATAAAAATAACTTCTTCTGGTTTTATTGATAGCTTTTCTAAAACATAGTAAAAAATCTCTTTGTCCGGTTTTCTCATCTTTAGCTCATGTGAGAGAAAAACATGATCAAAAATTCCGTAATAACCTAAATCGTAATTATGTTTTGCAAAAGAAGTCCAAACATTAGAAAGCACTGCAGTTTTAATTCTGCTATTTTTAAGCTTTTTTATAATCTTAACCATTTCCTGTCTCGGCTTTAATTTTCTAGCTATTTTTATAAAAACCTTTTCAAATGATGGGTTGTATGGTTTATTTAGCTTATTTGCAAAATTCTTCCAAAACTGTATATCCGTAATTTCATCTGTTTCAAGTTTTATGAATGAATCGAAGAGAAATTTAAATTTTGGATTACTAAATTCAACATTTTTTTCTCCAAATACTTTTTCAATAGCCTTATTAAACTCATGATTAAAAATAGCTTGGGATGTTATTACTCCACCCATATCAAATATTACGGCTTTAATCATAAAGAAATTATATCAAGAACCGTGTTAGATCGTAAAACCGTTTTCAGCGGCTCTTTCCGGTGGGAGCTTTATTAACCAAAGAGACCTTTGTGCGCAAAATAGAAACTGTCCGGTATTCTATGTAAGGGAAAGACCGGATTTTGTACTTAATGCTCCCCTATTTCTTAAAACCTCACGAAGAATCTGGCAGGAAGTAGCGCCTTAAAGCTTCGCTTCAGGAAATAAAATATTAAATTTAAGATGCCCTTCGGTCTTGAGCTCAGGGTCGAAAGATATTTTTTATTTTTAATCTTTTAGATTTGATATAACTTTGTACCTGGTGCTTCGAGCCAAACCCAATCGGTCTATTTTTTTCAGTTTTAACAGTTTCATAATTGTTTTATTGACACTGGAACGGGCAACACCTGTTCTATCGGCTATTTCCTGAGGGGTTGCTTCTGGAACAGTTTGTAAGTATTCCCAAACGGCAAGCTGGATGGGAGATAATATAGTCTCAATATTTTCAGATGAAATAAGAGCTATTGCCTCTTGAGCTTGAGTAAGCAAGACATCAAGAAAGAAATCCATCCAAGAATTGATGTCCTCATTTTTTGATTTAAAAGTTTTTTGGCTTCTTCTAAGAGCAATATAGTAAGCTGGTTTTTGATCTTCAATTAACTTCTCGTGAGAGACATAAGGCATATATAAATAACCCTCTTTTAAAAGAAGCAGATTTGTGAGTACTCTTGAGAGCCTTCCATTTCCGTCTTGGAAAGGATGAATGTTAAGAAATTCAACCAGGAAATTACCTACAATTAAAAGAGGATGATATTTTTTATTCCCCATAGCATCTTTTGTCCATTCAACCAACTCCTGCATTTGTTTAGGGGTCAGATAAGCCGGGGTGGTATCAAATAAAATACCAATTCTTCTGCCCTTAGCATCAACCATCTGAACTTGATTCTCTTTACTTTTATACTTACCTCTATGGGGAATGTCTTTATCCACATACTTAAGAAGCTCTTGATGAAAATGTTTAATGACGCTTTCACTAAACCTTATACTCTCCCAAGAATCAAAAACATTTTTTAGAAGCTCGTAATAACCTTGTACTTCCTGCTTGTCCCTATCAGCAAACTTCCAAATAGCAATACCTTCAATAAGTTTTTCTACATCTTCATCAGAGAGCTTAGCTCCTTCAATGCGGGTTGATGCTCCGGTTGAGGTAATAAGAACTGATCTTTTGAGCCTTCCTAAAAGATAGGGGTTAAGATTAGCTCCGGCAGACCATTGACCTTTTAATTCGTCAACACGAGCAATTTTTGTAACAATATCTAATGAGACCTTACTTAACCTTCTATCAAATTTAGTCTTTCTAACCATATTTCCTTTCTATCTCCTTAACTATATTAGATTGTATTAGATAGTATTAGATTTGTCAAGTCCGTGTTCTTATTGTTCAAGTTTATGCGGGGGAAATTTAAACTCCCCCGACTTTCTTAAAACCTCAAGGAGAATCTGGCAGGAATTGGCGCCGTAGACTACAATCCCATCGGGAAATTGACAGGTTTTTGAATATAATCTATTATTAACTTATGCCTGAAAACTCTTTAAACCAAAATATCAATTTTCAACCAAAAGTTCAGAGCTATGCTTATTCAAACCCAAATTCCAACATAAATCTTAAAAAAGAACCAAACTTTCTTTTTATTTTAACTTTTGAAATTTTAGGATTTTTACTTTTATTTTTCGCACTCCTTATAATTTTGAATTATTTTAGAATTATTTCCTTATCAAATATTGCTCCCGTGGCAGAAAAACTGCCAATTGCGCTCTCTCCGACCCCGACTCCTGCGCCAAACTATAATACCGAAAGCAAAAGCTTTACTATTGATGCGGTTTTTTACGGATATAATAATTACGAAATAAAAGTAAAATATTACAATCAAATCATAACTTTGCAATTTAACCCCGGCGAAAGCGTTTTTTATACGCAAGTTGACTCTAAGGTTCAAATTCCGAGATTTTTTTCAGACCTTGAACAGGAAAAAAACATCGGAAAAAAAATAAACGTACAATATGTAAAAAACGACAAGGAAAATAATATTATCCAACAGCTTATTCTTTACAATAATTAATATCTTAATTAAGTACTTGACCCTCCCAATTTTAGCATTCGCCCCTTGACAAAACAACTAATATAAATGCTATATTAGACTAATGAAAAAATATAATAACTCTTCTCAGCCTGTAACCAAAACGGATTTGGAAAATGCGCTCAAACGGTTTGCAACCAAAGACGACCTCAAACGGTTTGCTACAAAAATAGATCTAGACCGACTCAGGGTTGAAATTGATGACAATGCAAAAAAATACCGCGACGATGTGCTTACAAAGCTTGACGGAGTTATGGGTGAATTGCAAACAATGCGCGGAGAAAATACCATTGGAACCTATCAAACAAGAGAAATCAGGGAGCAAGTTGACAATCACGAAAAACGA